>JALHOE010000160.1 GCA_022843175.1 Deltaproteobacteria bacterium | reverse complement strand
GGGGGGGGGGCGGGGGGGGGGGGGGGGGTGGCGCGGCGAGCGCGCTGCTCGCGGCCTCCTCCAGCCCCTCGATCCGGCGTTGCTCCCGCTCATCGAGCTCGCTGCCGCCGAACGCCGCTCGCTCGACCGCGTCGGTCCACTCCACCGCGGGCTCGCGGACGTGCGCGTCGAGATCGCGCGCCGCGAGGTCGCGCACCTGGGCGGGCGTCGCCTGGGAAGGGACCCGGCGCAGCGCCCCACGAGCCCAGCCGAGCAGCGCGTCGAGGACCGCGTCGCGCCGCCGGGTCATCGCGAGCTCCAGCTCGGCGGCGCGCGGCAGCTCGATCGCGAGCGGCAGGAACGCGCGATGCGTGACGAGCAGCTGATCGCCTGCGCGCACCGGTGACTTGAGCGCGAGCCGCAGTCGTCCCGCTTCGTCGGTGGTGCCCTTCGCGAGCTCCTCGACCGTCGTCGCCGCTGGACGCGACACGCGCACCCGCGCGCCCTCGACGGCGCTGCGCCGACGCCGATCGCGGATGGTGAGCTCGACGACCTTCGGGGCGCGCGCGCGCTTGGAGACACGCACGACCTCGTCGCCCTCGGGGTGAGCGCCGCGCGGATCGACGACGCGCGGTGGGCGACGGCTGCGGATGATGATCGCGATGAGCGCGACGCCGGCGAGCACGACCGCGATCGGTCGCCAGGGGCTCGGCGTCAGCACGCGCACCGGCACGTCGATGTCCTTGGTGCGCCAGCCCTCGTGCGCCGGAACGAACCGCAGCGTGAGGTTGGCGATGCCCGCTTGCTCGGTGCGAAACCGCGTGACGAGGCGGAACGCGCCGTTGTCGACGCGCGCGATGCCGACGCGCTCGGCGCCGAGGAACGCGTCGACGACACCGCTCGCGGCGACGCCGTCCTTGCTCGCGATCTTCCCGACCACCGGCAGCCCGTCCACCGGGATCGCGCCGCGCGGATCCTCCTGACGCGCCTCGACGAAGCGCGCTTCGGCGAAGCGACGCGAGAACACGCGCGTGCGCGAGGCCGCGAGCGCCGGCGCGCCGTCGAACGACAGGATCAGCTCGCCGACGCCCGGCGCCCCGAACGCCTTGGTGTCGAGGATGAACGTCGCGACGCCGTCCGACGCGGAGGACGCGCTCGCGATCTTCTTGTCGTGCTCGCGGCCGTCGAGGAGGTGGATCGCGAGGCCGTCGCGCTCGAGGCCCTCGGAGGTGACCTTGACCCTGAAGGTCACCTTCGGCTCGTCGAGGTTGATGTCGTAGGGCGGGCCGGTCGTGTCGACCGTCTTGATGTCGACCTGGTGCTTGCCCGGCTCGACTTGGAGGGTCTCCTTCGCGGCCGACTCCCACGAGGTCTTCTCGGTGCGGACCGTGACCGCGTAGGCAACCGGGTCGAGCGCGACCTCCAGCTCGAAGTTGCCCTTGTTGGCCGTCGCGATCACCCACTCCTTACCCTCCACGCGCCACGGAGCAGGGGGGCTCGGCAGCGTTACGGCCGAGCCGTCGGCGCGAGCGATGGTGACGAAGACGTCGACGCCGCCCCGACCGACGCCGGCGTCGTCGAGCACCTTTCCCGTGAGATTGAGGCGGCCGTCGCTGGAGACGGTGCCGCGCACCTCCAGCTTCGCTGTCGCCACCACGCGTACTTTCGGCGCGGCGAGGGTCGCGACCGAGGGGGCGGTAACGAGAAAGAGCGCGACGATCGCGAGCAGCGAGCGAATGACCCGGGGGGAGCCACGTCTGACCAATGAGGGAGAGGGACGGTCGTTCCCGGACGCGGCTCTGCCTCGAGGACGTTCCATGCTCCGATCCCGTGATAGCATCGACTACGTGACGACGACGAGGGAGGCATCTTGGCGCCCCCGGCGAGTGCTGATCGCGACGCTCGCCGTCGTCGGTCTCCTCGCCAGTCCGATCACGCACGCGCAGTCGAGCAAGACTTCGTTTCTCGCCGACCAGCTCAAGAACAACCCGGACTTCCGCGTCCGCGTCGACGCCGCGCTGAAGCTCGGAACGAGCGACGACGCGGCGGGCATCAAGCCGCTCTGCACCTGCCTCGCCGACCAGTCCGAGACCGAGGCCGTGCGCGTCGCGTGCGCGGCCGCGCTCGGCAAGCTCAAGAAGCCGGGCGGCGACGAGTGCCTCAAGAAGAACGAGAAGGACTCGTCCGCCAAGGTCCGCGAGCAGGTGGCGACGAGCATCAAGGCGCTCGGCGGCGGTACGGCGGGGGCGGCCACGGGCACCGTCAAGTGCAAGGACCCGCCCGGCAGCGGCAAGCCCAAGTACTACGTGGGCGTCGGCATCTCCAACAAGAGCGGGCGGCCCGACACCGACATCAAGCCGCTCGTCGAGAGCCAGGTCGTCTGCAAGCTGCAGTCGATGGGGCGCTTCCGCATGGCGCCCGACGGCGAGACCGATCCGAAGAAGATGGGCGCCGCGGTCAGCAAGGACAAACTCGACGGCTACTTCCTCACGCTCTCGGTCGAGCCGATCAAATACGACGGCGGCAGCCTCAAGGTGAGCATGAAGCTCACCATCATGACCCACGCGCGCGAGCTCAAGGGCGAGCTCGGCAAGTCGCTCTCGGTCGGCGGCTTCAGCTCTCCCTCGAAGCCCGACGAGGACGACTTGATCAAGATGGCTGCGGAGAAACTGGTCAACGACTTTGCCGGGTTGAAACCGTGACCGTACGCTTCCAGCAAGAGAGGTCCCCGTGAGCCCGCAAGCCCCCGCTGCCCCGAGCACCGCTCCGCCGAAGTTCAAACGCTCGGCGAAGAACTACCTGCTCGATAAGAGCTTCCAGCTCAAGTACACGGGCTACATCGTCGGCCTCACCGCGGCGATCAGCCTCGCGCTCGGCGCGGTGCTCTTCTGGCAGAGCGAGAAGACGGTGGCGATCGGCAACGAGGCGGTCCAGGTCGGACAGGCCGCCAACAAGGCCGGCAAGGACGCCGTCGCGCAGTCGCAGGCGCTCAACAGCAAGCTCGAGAACGACGCGCAAATGTCCTACGGGGACAACCCGGCGCTGCTCAGCGCGATCAAGGACGCGAACAAGTCCGAGAGCGACAAGATCAACGCGCGCGCCAAGGAGCTGTCCGACGCCGAGGCCAAGCTGGTGTCGCAGAAGGACGCGATCGGCAAGCAGCGCACGCTGCTCCTCGGCACGCTCGCGAGCGCGCTGCTCCTGATGGTGATCATCCTCGGCCTCGCCGGCATCGTCATCACGCACAAGGTCGCCGGTCCGATCTTCAAAATGAAGCGCCTGCTCCGCGAGGTCGGCGAGGGCAAGCTCGTGGTGCCGGGTCGGCTGCGCAAGGGCGACGAGCTCGTCGAGTTCTTCGACGTCTTCGCCACGATGGTCGAGAAGCTGCGCGTCCGTCAGGAGAAGGAGATCGAGCTCCTCGACGCGGCGATCGCGCAGGCGAAGGCCGACGACAACCCCGTGGTCGACAAGCTCGAGGGCCTCCGCAAGCACATGCAGCGCGACCTCGACGCGAAGTAGCGACTCACCCGCTCGGATCGATCGCGCCCTCCACGATCTCGATCACCGGATCGCCCGGGCCGAACGTCACGGTCGCGACGTCGATGCGGACGACGCGCACGGACTTGTCGTCGCCGAACCGGCGGCTCCACAGCCAGCGCGCCGCGCGCGCGAGGAACCGCTTCTTCTTCCAGTCGACGCTGTCGATCGCGGTCACCAGCGCGTCGATCCGTCGCCCGCGCACCTCGACGCAGGAGACGACGTCGCCGCGGCGCGCGACGATGTCGACCTCGAGCTTCCCGATCCGCAGCCGTCGATCGAGGATCGCCCAGCCCTCGGAAAGCAATCGGGCGGCCACCGCGTCTTCCGCGGCGCCGCCCGAGAGGTCTCCCAACGAGGAGGAAACGG
Organism: Deltaproteobacteria bacterium; assembly: GCA_022843175.1. GTDB lineage: Bacteria > Myxococcota_A > Polyangia > Polyangiales > JADJMO01 > JALHOE01. Next base: position 16,254 of record JALHOE010000160.1, on the reverse strand, counting down.
GATGGCGCGGACCCTCTGGTCGCGAAGCCATCCGAGGGGACTAGGGCTTGAGGTCGGTCCGGCAGGTCGCTTCTGCCTGCGCCGGGTTGAAGTTCGAGCCGGCCGCGCCGTCCTTGACGCAGTAGCTGCCCCACTTGCCCTTGGGGACGAGCGAGCAGTTGCCGTTCTTCTGGTCGCAGAGGGGCTTGCAGCTGAAGCCCGTGGGGCAGCTGCAGAGCGACACCTTGGAGCGGTCGATATCGGGATCGTCCGGGACGTCGCAGCGGCAGGAGCAGTAGACCGAGTCCTTCGCCTGACGCTCGACGCACTGCGCGTTGACCGTCTCGTTGACCGGCTTCTGGGTGATGTCGCCGAGGACCGGGCAGCACAGCTCACCGGTGGCGCTTCCGTCGAGCGTGAAGAGGCCGCGCTTGTTGGCGACCTGCTTGCAGGTCGCGCCCTCGATCGCCTGGCCGCGCTTGGCGTTGCCATACGGGCACGTGACGCGACCGCGGAAGTAGTGGCGGAGGCACACGCGCGTTTCGCACTGCACGGAGTTGACGTCGATGACGAGGTCCTCGACGACCGACTGACTGAACTTCGGATTGAACTCGTCTTCGGGGGTGCAGGGGTCGCCGACGCCGGTGACCGCGCAACCCATACCGAGCGCACCAAAGACGCCAATCACACACGCAGCGAGCAGACGGTTCATTGCGGCTCCGTTTCCGGGAGTACGACGCTGCCTAACCAAATTCACGTGCCCCGTTCCCGCCTTCCAGCGGAGCCCGGAGATGTCGACTCCGGTGTCGCCTGCGGCGAGCCCGGAGAACAGTCGGGCACGGTAGCGGGCGCGCGCACGCACAGTCAACAGGTACGCGATCTCATTCAACTCCCTTGTGTGGTGCTTGGTTCGAGGGGCTCGCTGCCGTCACCGTAATCGTCCACCAAGGATCGAAATTCCTCGGTGTCGGAGACGAAAGGGAGGGGTCCGCGTCACGCGTCCAACCGTCACGTTCTCGTTGACAGGTTTCAACGCGCCCTCCTAACATCCCTCGCCCTAGGCTTAGAACCCAAGGTTTTCAGGCTGTTAGCCACTGCGAGCGTCACGCTCACGTGACGATCGACTCTGATAGTCCGGCGGCACACGCGCACACGTTGAACGGTGCGCGCGACCAACACGAGGGGCTCACCATGCGGTCGCGATGGGGTCGTTTCACGCTGTTCACCTCGGTGATTGCTCTTTGCGCAACGTCGGCGTTCGCACAGGGAAAGAAGGGCAAGCCGAAGACTCCTCCGAAGGAGGAGCCGGCGGCCGCGGCGCCTGCGGCTGCCCCCGCGAAGGACGACAAGGCCGCGAAGGGCGGTAAGACCGGCCCCGCTGCGAAGGGCGGCAAGAAGGACGACGTCGAGGACCTCGGAGGCGACGAGCCCGAGGTCAAGGCGGGCGCTCCCTCGCCGCAGTTCCAGAAGGCGAAGAAGTTCCTCGACCAGGAGCGCTGGGCCGACGCCGCCGTCGAGTTCCACAACGTCCTCCGCAACAACACCGACGACGCGGGCAACACCCAGCACGCGAAGTACTGGCTCGCGGTCGCGCTCTATCACCTCGAGTTCTACCAGGCCTCGTACACCTACTTCTACGAGATCGCGAAGTCGCCGAAGCACCTCGACTTCGAGAAGACGCTCGGCTGGCTCGCGCGCCTCGCCACGCAGCTGCCCGAGCCCGCCGACATCATCGGCCACCTCGGCAAGTACACCGAGGAGCAGGTCGCGGCGACCGCGAAGGGCTCGCCCGATCTCCTCGCGCAGCTCAACTACCTCTACGGTCGCTACAAGTACCGCAAGGGCGAGTTCGACAAGGCCACTGCGCTCTTCGGCAACGTCGCGCCCGGCAGCAAGTACTACGTGCAGGCGCAGTTCTTCGCCGGCATCACCTCGATCCGCCAGCGCAAGATCGCGCCGGCCGTCAAGGCGTTCGAGACCATCCTCGACTACCTCGACAAGAACCCGAACGCGCTCGACAGCAAGTCGGAGGTCCAGCGCTACAAGGACCTCGCGTACCTCTCGATCGCCCGCGCGTACTACTCCGCCGCGATCAAGCAGCCGACCGAGGGCGAGTTCGTGCCCGATCCGGAGCGCCTCACGGCGGCCGTCGTCGCGTGGAACAAGGTCGACATCGCCAGCGAGTACTGGCTCGACGCGCTCTTCGAGGAGTCGTGGGCGTACTTCATGGCGTCGGACTACCCGCACGCCCTCGGTAACATCCACACCATCGAGTCGCCGTACTTCCCGAACTCCTTCTACCCGGAAGCGCAGTTCCTCAAGGCGATCATCTACTTCACGAACTGCCAGTACGAGAACGCGAAGATCATCGTCGCGCAGTTCGTCAAGAAGTACGAACCGGTCCGCAAGGGCCTCGGCGAGATCCTCGACAACCGTTGCCCCGGTCCGAAGCCGGACGAGGACGGCAACGTCGCCGACCTCTCCCCCGAAGAGGCGAAGAAGTGCCTCGGGTTCCTCAACGACGTTCGCGACGGCAAGGCGAAGGAGCTCACGGGCGACCGCGGCAAGCTCCTCAAGCCGGTCGTCGAGGGCGCGTTCGACGATCGCGAGATCCTCAAGAACCTCGAGTACCTCAAGGTGATCCGCGCCGAGCAGGACCGCCTCAAGAGCGCGAAGCACCCGGTCAAGGGCTCGCCCCTCGCCGGTGAGCTCGCGAGCACGCTCGAGAACGCCTACGGCGACGCGATCTCCCGCGCGGGTGCGCTCGCGCGTGGTCGCTTCCTCCGCGCCGTCGACGACCTCGACGAGCACCTCGGCAACGTCCAGACGATGCTGATCGACATCCTCGCCGGTGAGCGTGGACAGCTCGAGAAGGTCGGCGAGGCGAAGGCCGCGGCGATCAAGCAGCAGCAGACGGCGCTCAAGGGTCTCGGCGACGTCAAGGCCGACGAGGAGCACTACCTCTGGCCGTTCGACGGCGAGTACTGGCGCGACGAGCTCGGCTTCTATCGCCAGCGCGTCGTCAACGTGTGCGGTGGCAGGAGCTGAGGAAGTTAAAAATGAAGCGTTGGTTCGAAACCATTGCTACGGGGGCCATCGTCTTTTCGTTGTCGGCGAACGCCGGCGCGCAAGCGAAGGGGGCAAAGGCAGCGCCGAAGGCGGAGGAGAAGCCCTCCGCTGCCGGCGCGGCGGTCGCGACCGGTGCGCCGGTTGGCCAGAGCACGCAGGCGGGTTGGCTCAAGGCCGGCGCCAACGAGTGCATCTCGTCCGAGGCCAAGAAGGCGCTCTCGGCGTGCCCGGGCGGCAACATCAAGAAGTCGACCGGTAAGAAGTCCGGCCCGACCTTCATGGAGACCGACGTCGGTCAGCCCAAGAAGGCCGACAAGAAGATCGGCAAGCCCGTCGAGATCAGCATCGACCGGCCCTCGCCGCAGATTCAGAAGAAGCTCGAGACGAGCCTCATGACCGAGATCGTCGCGCTCGAGCAGCAGCTCGCGAAGACGAAGGTCACGAGCGACAAGCACGTCACCATCTCTCGTCGTCTCGCCGAGTCGTACTACGAGCTCGAGCGCCTCAAGCAGAACGAGGCCCTCGACCTCACCACCAAGATCCTCAACGGCGAGAAGAAGAAGGATCCGAACGTCGCCGCGTGGCGCGCGCAGCGCACCAAGGCGGAGTCGCTCCGCGACAAGTCGCAGAACCGCGTCACCGAGCTCTATCAGATGATCATCGATAAACACGATGATTACGCGAAGCTCGACGAGGTCATGTACTACCTCGCCTACGAGTACGAGCAGCAGAAGGCGACGGATCCGAACGACAAAGAGCAGATCAAGAAGGAGCGCGCGAGCAAGGAGAAGGCGCTCGCGACCTATCTCCTCCTCATCAAGAAGCGCCCCAAGTCGAAGTTCGTGAGCGCCGCGTACATCGCGTACGGCGACCTCTACTTCGAGGACGCGCTCAACGGGAAGATCGACTGGAAGATCCCGCTCGAGGCCTACGACCGCGTCATCCAGTCCGGCGATCCGCCGGACAACAAGCAGTGGGGATACGCCCAGTACAAGAAGGGCTTCATCTACTGGAACCTCGGTCAGTACAAGGACGCGGTCACCGCGTTCAAGAAGGCGATCGAGTTCGGCACCAAGTTCAGCGATCTCCCCAAGGCGCCGCAGATCGCCGAAGAGGCGCGCAAGGAGCTGGTCCCGGTCTACGCCGAGTACGGCAAGGCCACCGAGGCCTACGGCTTCTTCAGCGGCGTCTCGGGCGACAAGCCCGGCGACAAGACGAAGACCATCGCGATGCTCGAGAAGCTCGGCGAGGAGTACCTCGCGCGCGCCCATCCGATGGAGGCCAAGGCGCTGTTCACCGAGCTCAAGGGCCATAACCCGAGCAACAGCTGCTACTACGACACCCGCATCACCGAAGCGGTCATCAACCTCAACCCGAAGGACAAGCCGGCGATCAAGGCGCAGCTTGCTCAGCTCACCAAGGGTTGGGCGACCTACCGCGACAATCCCTCGGCCCCTGCCGACAAGAAGCAGGCCTGCGGCAACCAGACGGCGTGGCTGCTCTCCGAGCACGCGATCGCCTGGGAGTACGAGGCGCTCGGCGATCTCGGCTGTCCCCCCGACGCAGAGAAGAAGGCGGCGAACCCCAAGGCGCGCCCCGGCACCTGCAACAAGGACACGATCAGCTCGTCGATCGACGTCTTCAAGTTGATCCTCACGACGTTCAAGACGTTCGAGGGATACAAGTTCAACGTGAAGCGTCCCGAGGACGCGCCCACGATCCCCAAGCTCAAGTACGCCTACGCGGACTTGCTCTACGGGCAGGGTCGCTGGGAGGAGTGCGGTCCGGCCTTCGACGAGGTCGTCGCGCTCGATCCGAACAGCGAGGTCGCCGGCGACGCCGCGTTCGCCGCGGTGCTCTGCTACCAGAACGTCTACGACGCTCAGTACAAGAACGTCGACAAGCAGGAGTCGAAGACCGGCAAGGGCGCGATCGGCGCCAAGGAAAAGGCCGCCGACGACTCACTCAAGAAGACCAACGCGCCGAAGGAGATGACCACCTATCAGGCCAAGATGGTCGGCGCGTTCGACCGCTTCGTCTGCTACGTGAAGCCGGATCCGGCGAGCAAGACGTACAAGGACGATCAAGAGAAGCTCATCGAGATCAAGCATCGTCGAGGCTTCATCTACTACGACGCGAAGCACTGGGACGAGGCCGCCGAGGCGTTCAAGGAGGTGGCCTACAGCCACCCCGAGCACGAGTACGGCGTCGTCGACGCGGGCTTCTATCTCGACGCGGTCGTCCGCATCTACCTCTACGCCGACCCGGCGCGCGCCAACTGCGGACTGCAGATGGGCGACGACGTCGACAAGCTCGTCGGCCTCTACTGCGACAAGGACAAGGTCACCGCCCGCCTGAAGGATAAGAAGAAGGCGGAAGAGTTCCTCAACACCACGGCCGCCCAGTGCGATCGACTGCTCCAGGCTCGCGCCGACCTCGACGCGATCAAGGCGCAGGACCTCGCCAAGGCCGAGAAGTTCGAGGAGGCCGCCGACAAGTTCCTCAAGCTCGCAGACGACGTCTGCACCGGCGCGCTCGCGCAGGCAGAGCTCGACAAGAAGGCGACCGACGCGCCGAAGAAGCCGGTCAAGGGCAAGCCCGGCAAGGGCAAGGTCGACGAGACGTCGTCCGGCAACGCCTGCGACGAGCGCGGTGACGTCTACCTCTACAACGCGGCGCTCAACTACCAGAAGGCGTCGAAGATCAAGCGCGCGATGGACATCCGCAAGGACCGCATCCTCAAGCGCGATCAGTGGAAGTCCAAAGAGACTTACCGCATGACCATGTACGACCTCGCCGAGGACTACCGCCGCATCGCGGTCTACGGTCTCGCGGCGGAGTGGTACGAGAAGTACGCCGCGGCCGACGTCAAGGTCGACAAGCTCCTCGAGCTCGCGGGCGGGAAGATCGAGGCCGAGAAGGCCGCGCACCCCGAGAAGTACGCCAGCAAGAAGAACGAGGACGTGGCCAAGGAGTACACCGAGGAGCAGCGCGCATCCGCGCTCTCCAACGCGGTCGTCCTCCGCCTCGGCCTCGGCCAGGAAGACGAAGCGATCAAGGACAGCGAGACCTTCGACAAGCGCTTCGGCGCGAAGCGCAAGGAGCAAGCGCGTCAGATCTTCCTCGCGATCGGCGAGCACTACGTCGAGCAGGGCGACTGGAAGAAGGGCCTCGATCGTCTCGAGAAGTTCATCAAGCAGTACCCGGACGCTCGCCTCGACGAGAAGCTCCGCACGCGTGCCCTCGCGGGTCGCGCGAGCAAGCAGCTCAAGCAGGGCGGCAACGCCGACAAGTACTTCGGTGAGATCAAAGAGGGTTGGGCCAAGGGCCGCGACAAGCAGCGCGAGGAGATCGAGGGCGCCGCGAAGGCGAACCCGAACAACTCGAAGATCCGCCAGAACGCCTACTCGGCCGTCGCGGAGGCGTACCTCCACTTCGCCGACAAGGAGTACGACAAGGCGAACGCCGTGAAGTTCGAGCCCTACAAGGGCGGCGGCGACGACAAGTCCTGGGAGGCGTACTTCAAGGACAAGTTCGCGCCGTACATCAAGAAGCGCATCGAGGCGAACGAGCCCGCGTACCGCGCCTACCAGAAGGTGTTCTGCCTCGGCGAGGGCGTCACGACCGACGCGGGTTGCACCCGCGAGTGGAAGGACGTCGGCGAGACCTACGCGTCGAAGTTCGTCGTCGAGGCCGCCAGCAAGGCAGGCGACCTCTACGCCGACACCTACGACAAGGCCCGCAACGCGCCGCTCGGCAACGCGCTGACGGATCTCCCCGGCGACTCCGCCAACATCAAGAAGGAGAAGGGCATCCTCCGCTCGCTCTTCTTCCGCAAGCTCGACCAGGTGGCCGAGCCGATCAAGACGCCCGCGCGTACCGCGTTCAAGGAGTGCCTCGAGGTCTCTACTCAGGCGAAGTTCTTCGACGAGTACTCGGAGCGTTGCGAGAAGTGGCTCGCGAAGGTCTACAAGAACGAGTACCGCACCCTCGAGGAGAAGCGCCCCGAGCCCGGTCTCGTCGGTAGCGGCCTCAAGGACCGCGCGTTCCTCGTCGATTCGAAGCTCGTTCCCTTCGACGTCACGGGTCGTAAGTGAGGAAGACGAAGATGAAATACATCTCCTCCATCGTGATTGCGTTGGGCGTTGTGACCGCCATCGGTTGTGGCGGCGGTCCCGAGCCGAAGACCGGCGGCACCGGCGGCAAGGTCGGCGGCAAGACCGTCGCCGACACGCAGCCGGGCGGCGCGCCCGTCACCAAGGAAGCGGCCGACGCGTTCACGCAGGCGACCGCCGAGTTCAAGAAGAACGAAGAGGACCGCAGCTGGGACGACGCCAAGTGCGACGCCGTCTCCAAGAAGTTCCTCTCCGCCGGTCAGGCGCAGGGCGGGAAGTTCCCCGCCGCGCACTACAACGCGGCGATCACCATCCTCCGCTGCGGCCGCGAGGCCGAAGCCGAGAAGGAGTTCCAGATCGCCCTCGACGAGAAGGCTGCGCTCGCAGCGGCGTCGACCGATCCCAAGGTCAAAGCCGACCCGATCTTCCACCAGGTCTGGGTTCAGAAGGCGATGATCCGGTACCGCAAGGGCGACGTCCCCGGCATCAACGAGGCGATCGACATCATCCGCTCGAAGGGCTTCGACCCCGACGGCTCGCAGAACGTCGAAGCGTTCGTCTCTCTCGGCGTCCTCTATCGCGAGCGATGGAACAAGGACACCAAGAACCCGGACATCAAGAAGAAGGACGACTTCGGCCTCGCCGACGACCTCGAGCGCGCCCAGTTCTGGCTGCAGAACGCGCTCTCGATCAACGACTCCTTCATGCCCGCGTACAACCAGCTCGCCCTGTTCTACTTGGACAAGGCGCGCGCGGTCGCGGCGAAGAAGCCGAAGAAGGGCGTCGCCGCCAAGAAGAAGACCGAGGAAGAGACCGCGCAGGAGAAGGCGCAAGCCGCTGCGAAGGCCGACCTCCAGACCCTCGAGCTCGGTCTCCTCGTGAGCGAGGAAGCGAGCCGCCGCGATCCCGGCTACGCCGGCATCTGGAACACCCAGGGCCTCATCCTCCTCGAGATGGGCCGCACCGGTTCGGCGACCAAGGCCTTCCAGAACGCTACCGCCAAGGACCCGAAGTTCTTCGAGGCGTGGATGAACTACGCCGCGATCAACCTCCAGTTCCGCGGCTTCGGCGAGGCGGCGAAGGGCTACGAGGCGGCCGTCAACCTCCGTCCCAAGGACTACGACGCCAAGCTCGGCTACGCGGTCGCGATGCGCGGTCAGCTCGACGCGTACCTCACCGCCAAGCAGGACCTCGAGCGCAAAGAGAACGAGTGCAACGACCCGGACAAGTCGGGCGCTCCCATCTGCGGCAAGATCAAGAGCGAGGCGCCGCCGAAGATCAAAGAGTTCGGCGAGAAGTTCCTCGACTTCTACAAGAAGGCGAACGCCGCCTACGACGGCGCGCGCGACGTCGATCCCAATCGCCCCGAGGCGCACTTCAACAAGGCGCTCCTGGTCGAGAAGTACAAGGCGAAGGCCGAGGGCGTGAAGAGCGCGATCGCCTATCGCGAGGCCGAGAAGCTCTACACGGATCTCGCGCAGAAGTTCGCGGGCAACCCGAAGTGGGAGAAGCTCGTCGCCGACGCGAAGTCCCGCGCGGAAGAGGCCGGTAAGGCTGCGAAGTTCGAAGAGGACGCCGACGCCAAGTCGTCGATCCCCTCCGTCCCGCCGCCCGCCGCCAGCGCCGCGCCCTCGGGCTCGGCTGCCCCGAAAAAGTAGGTAACGGCCTTCGTTACTGTGGCGAACGCCTCGTCTTCACGGACGAGGCGTTCATGTTTTTGTTTGGAACTTCTGGCCCACGGCTCTGTCGCTTCATTCGTGACGCACGCGAGGGAGTAAGTCGCTTCCCGCTCGAGCGGTTGCTCCGCTCGGGATTGAACGAGCGTCCGAGATTTCAACGCACGTGATGTCCACGTGCGCTTCTAGTCGCCCAGCTTCACTGGGCGCTTCCAGAGGTGCGCCATGAGCTCGAACCCCTTCCTCACGAACAACCCGTTTCTCCCGTCCGAAGCCGCGGCCCCGTCGCCGCGCGTGCAGGACGAGGAGCTCGACCTCTCGGCCAAGACCGCGCTCGAGGTGAAGATCACCTGGGGCGAGCAGGTCCTCTTCATCACCCACCTCTCGCCCGCCCGCGACGTGTTCGTCGGCGACGAGAGCGAGGGCCCGGTCGACTACAAGCTGCCCTGCGCGCGCACGCAGATCGCGCGGGCGGACGGCGAGTCCATCTCGGCGCTGAACGAGGGCGGGGCGCTCCCGCTGTCGCGCGGTCAGAGCAACGTTCGTCAGATCGGCGAGCTCACCGTGCGCGTCGCGAACGTCGCTGCCGCGACGGCGCCGAAGGGCAAGAACAAGTCGCGCCGCACCGCGCTCGGGTGGTGGGGCGCCTCGGCCGCGCTGCACCTCGCGATCATCGCCGGCCTCACGATGTCCCCCGGCGCGTCGCTCGACGACGAGACCGCGGCGCTCGACAAGTCGACGCAGGCCTACATGATGGCGATGCAGAAGAACGTGCAGGAGAAGGAGATCGCCGAGCAGCAGCCCGAGAGCGGCGACACCACGACGAGCTCCGGCAACTCCTCGGCCGGCGCCGCCCACGCGGGCGCGTCGGGGCAGAGCGGCAACCCGGCGAAGAACATGACCAACGGCCACTACGCGGTGCAGGGCCCGCCGGACTCGGCCGAGGTGAAGCTCGCGAAGACGCACGCGCTCATCGAGAGCAACCGCTACGGCGCGATCGGTGCGCTCGCCTCGGTGTTCGGCGCGACCCACAACGCGCCCGTGTCGTTCAACGGCGGCGACGAGAGCATCGGCCGCGATCCGCTCGACTTCAACGGCAACCTCGCCGGCGATCACCCCGGCGACTCGTTCGGCTACAACGGCCTCGGCCCGACCGGCACCGGCCCCGGCGGCGGCGGTTGGTTCGACGGCGTCGGCCTCAACCGCATCGGCGACTTCGGCCACGCGTGCGTCGGCGGCAACTGCGGCCCCGGCTCCGACTGGAGCACCGGCCCCGGCGGCAAGCCGAGCAAGTACGTGCCGAAGGGCGTGAAGATGTACGACACGACCGTCGACATGACCGGCAAGCTCCCGCCCGACGTGATCAAGCGCGTGATCCGCGCGAACTTCCCGCGCTTCCGCGCCTGCTACGAGCAGGGCCTCAAGAAGGATCCGGGCCTCAAGGGCACCGTGGCGGTGCGCTTCATCATCGACACCACCGGCGCGGTCGAGAGCGCGTCGCTGTCGGGCGGTTCGATGAGCGACACCGGGGTCTCGAGCTGTGTGCTCGGCGTCTACCGCACGGTCTCGTTCCCCGAGCCCGAGAGCGGCAAGGTGCTGGTCACCTATCCAATCGACTTCCAGAGCGGCGAGTGAGCTCATAGGCGCGCGCGTCAGCGAGCGCCTCGACTCGAATGCGAACGTCGGCCGTCACCCCGTGGCGGCCGACGCCCTTTTTGTCCCCCAATGGCCGCGCTCGCACCGGGTCGAAGCGTCATGCGCACCCTCCTCCTCACGCTCGCTCTCGTCGCTCTGCCCAACCTCGCCCTCGCCCAGACGCCCTCCGCGACCGCGAAGAAGGACGAGAAGATCGAGACCTACGTCTTCCCCGACGACAAGCTCCTCTCACCGCTCGGCGGTGACCAGGGGATGATCATCACCGGCCCGCCGAAGCCCGTTCGCATCCTGCTCACGCGGCCGCGCGTGCACTTCGTGCCCGAGCTGCTGAAGAGCATCGAGGCGATCTGAAGTACGCTCTGCTCGCGCCGTTGGAAGCACGGTCGAGCGCGGCACGGTCGACGGTCGAGGGCAGCGCCCGAGGTCGAACCGGCCCGACCCGACCGCTGCCTACATGTCTCCGAGGGCCGAAGCGCCCCCGAGCGAACTTTCTGTCGCGCCCCACGGAACTTTTTCGTCGTGGGGCGGTCGGTTCGTCGTCAACTGCACGCGAGGCAGCTTGACCGGATCGCGCAGGACCCTTTACACTGATACTGTAATCTCAGTGGATATTTCCAGGAGAATTGCGATGAAGCGCACCGTCAGTAAGTTCTCGCTCGCGATCTTCGTGGGTGTGGCCGGGTTGCTCGCGATCGAGAGCACGGCCCTCGCCCAAGGCAAAAAGAAGGGTGGCGGTGGCGACGTCGAGGAGATGACGTTCGAGGACGACAAGCTCCTCACGTCGAACCTCGGCCCCGACCAGGCAAAGATCACCACGCGTGGTGGTCCGGTCCGCACGATCCTTGTGCGCCCGCGCACGTCTTTCGTGCCCGAGCTGCTCAAGTCGATCGAGAATCTCTAGTTCTCTGTTTGCGTGCTTCGAACAACGTTGTGCCTCGACTGCGAGGGCAGTCGTAAGGGTGGTTCATGGACGCTGGTAAGACCAAGACGACGCTGACCTTCACGGTGACCTCCGCCAACGGTGCGCGGCAGGAGGTTGTGACCCAGGACATCGTCAAGATCGGTAAGGACCCGAAGTCCCATCTGAAGCTCGACGACGAAGCTGCCTCGCGCATGCATGCGGTCGTCGAGGTCGCCGGCGTCGAGGACATCACGCTGATCGATCTCGGCAACGAGCCCGGCACGTTGGTCAACGGCCAGCGCATCAACAAGACGAAGATCAAGCCGGGCGACGAGATTCGCATCGGCGAGACGCGCATCGTCCTCAACAACGCGGCGCCCGCCGAGGTTGCCGTGTCGGCCCCGCCCCCGGCGGCCAATCCGTTCGCTGGCGAAGCGCCCCCGGCGGCCAATCCCTTCGCGGGCGCGGCGCCCGCGGCCAATCCGTTCGGGAGCGGCGGTGACGTCGCCGCGAATCCGTTCGGCGGCGGCAGCCCGTTCGCGTCGCCGTTCGGCGCCGCCGGCGGCAGCCCGTTCGCGTCCGGTGGCAACGGCCACGGTCACGCGCACGTCGAGGACGATCCCAATGCCGAGTACACCTATCGACTCGTCAAGTCGGGCCCCGACGTCAGCTCCGACGAGGTCGAGCAGGCCGGCGTCCCCGCCGTCGAGGTGATGGTCCTCTGGAAGGACACCATCCTTCACGTCTCGCACCTCTCGCCCCCGCGCTCGTTCTACGTGGGCGAGGAAGAGGGCAAGGGTGTCGGCGTCGACTACCGCATGCCGTCCGAGAAGCTCGGCAGCACGCGCATGCCGGTCGTCATCGCGCACGGCGGCTCCGCGGCCGCGGTGATCCCGCCCGGCTCCAAGGGCTCGATCGATGTCCCCGGCCAGGGCAAGACCTCGCTCGACGAGGCGCGCGCCAAGGGCATGCTCCAGCCGTGCGGCGAGGTCCCGGGCGCCGAGCAGATCGCGCTCCCGGCCAACGGTCGCGTGCGCATCGAGTTCAACGGCTTCGTCTTCCAGACGGCGGCCGTGTCGAAGGGCAAGCGCGTCGCGGCGGGCCTCAACAAGTCGTCGCGTGCGAGCCTCGTGTTCTGGCTCGCGTCGGCCGCGCTCCACCTCGGCGTCGTCACCGCGCTCATGATGTCGCCGGGCGAGTCGCTCGACGACGAGTCGGCGGGTCTCGACAAGTCGACGCAGGCCTACATGCTGCAGCTGCAGAAGAACGCCGCGGACAAGGAAATCCCCGAGCAGGAAGACGAGCAGCAGCAGAATCAGAATCAGGACAAGTCGGGCGGCACCGGCACCAAGCACAAGGGCGCCGAGGGCATGATGGGCGACCCGTCCAAGAACATGACGGGCGGCTACTACCAAATCAAAGGTCCGCCGGACACGCAGGAAGTGAAGATCGCCAAGACCCGCGCGCTCATCGAAGCGGGTAACTACGGCGCCATCGGCGCGCTCTCGAGCGTCTTCGGCTCCACCGCCAACGCGCCGATCGCGTTCGACAGCGACTCGAGCGAGACGATCGGCAAGGACCCGAACAACTTCAACGGCAACCTCATGGGCGATCACCCGGGCGACAGCTTCGGGTACGGCGGTCTCGGCATGACCGGCACCGGCCCCGGCGGCGGCGGTTGGGGTGACGGCATCGGTCTCGGTACGGTCGGTGGCTTCGGTCACGGCTCCGGCACCGGCACCGGCATGGGCTATGGCGGCGGCGGCGGTCGCGTCGGCTCCGGCCGCAAGACCAAGGTCGTCAAGATGATCGAGACCGGCACCGACATTCAGGGTCGCCTGCCGCCCGAGGTCATCAAGCGCATCATCCGCGCGAACTTCCCCCGCTTCCGCGCCTGCTACGAGCAGGGCCTCAAGAAGGACCCGGGCCTCAAGGGAACGGTTGCGGTTCGCTTCATCATCGACACCACGGGCGCCGTCGAGTCGGCGAACCTCTCCGGCGGATCGATGAGCGACGGTCAGGTCTCGAGCTGCGTGCTCGGCGTCTACCGCACGCTCTCCTTCCCGGAGCCCGAGGGCGGCAAGGTCATGGTCACCTACCCGATCGACTTCCAGAACGAGGAGTGATCGCGCGCCGCGGATCCGCCTAAGGCGGGACGCGGAGTACTCGTGAAGTCGCTGCTGACATCGGCTGCCTCGCTTCTTCGGAACGCGAGGCAGTCGTGTTTTGTCGCCCGCCGTTGACCGTCGACCGTCGACCGTAGGTCGCGCGAGCACAGCGCCGCTGTCGCGCTAGGTAGGCAAGGATCGACCGGTCGACGGTTGACGGTCGACGGTCGACGCGCCGAAAAGCGCCCGGATTTCAGCGGGTTTTCGCCGCGAATCGGTGTTTACATCGTTGAAAGCGCCTCCTATGCTCGCCAGCCAAAGCGCGTCTCGTGTGCGGAATTGTTCGCTGCGCGAACGATGACGCGACGAGCGTGTTCGCAGAGGCGAGCAGTCGGCGGTGCGTTCGCGATTCAACCCCCAATCGGTTCTGAGGAGACGGCTTCCCATGCGCGTTCGAGGTGCGTCCGTCGTCGGTGCGATGCTTGTTTGCGGCTTTTCCTCGCTCCTGTTGGGCGGGTGCAACAAGAGCGCGGTCGACGCGCAGAAGCTCGCCAAGCACGCGCAGTCCGTGCAGGGCGAGGATCCGAAGTTGGCGTCCGAGGAGTACAAGCAGGCGGCTCAGCTCGACCCTGCCAACCACAAGATCCTCGCGGCGCTCGGCACGCTGTACGAGAAGCAGAAGGACTGGGCGAACGCCGCCGACACCTACGCCAAGGCCGCCGCGGCCGACGACAACTGGGCCGCGTACCACTTCCGCCGTGGCCACGCGCTCTACGAGCTCGCCAAGAAGGACGCGGCGCACCAGGGCTTCGACAAGGCCATCGACCCGCTCAAGAAGGCCGTCGCCAAGGACGCGAACCTGTCGGACGCGTACTACTACATGGGCAAGTCGCTCTACGAGATCGACGACGAGCAGGGCGCGCTCGAGGCCTACACCAAGGCGATCGAGACGCGCGCCGACCAGCTCGCGTACTACGTCGATCTCGCCAACCTCTACCTCGACCTCGGCTTCGCCGAGGAGGGGCTGCAGGTCGCGCTCGAGGGGCAGAAGCAGGCGCCGAACGTCAAGTTCGCCGACGAGAACGCGAAGGCCGAGGGCGCCAACAACCTCTACAACGTCGTCCTCAACGAGGCGCGCGCCTACGAGCTGCTCGGCAAGGCCGACGACAAGATCTCCGCGCTCAAGAAGGCGCGCAACGTCCCCAACCCGAAGAACATGGCGCGCGAGTCCGAGTACCAGCTCGCCATCGCCTACTACGACAAGGGCGACGCGGTCGAAGCGTGCGAAGCGCTTCGCAACTACCTCAAGAGCCCGGCGGGCAAGACGCCGGAGGCGACCGAGAACCGCAAGGACGCGGATCGCAAGAAGTTCGAGTGGGCCAAGGGCGGCGGCGGGGGATGCGCCGGTCTGTGAGCTGCGGCGGATCGGCCTCGCCACAAAGTTTTGCTGGAAGGGACTGAGGGAAGCTGACGATGGAATTGACCGAACGCCTCGCGTACCTCGAATCGGTTCGTGATTGGCAGCAGCTCCGAGACGAGCTGGAGAAGCAGATCAGCGGCACGAAGTCCAACGAGCAGAAGGCGCAGCTGCACCTTCGACTCGGACGCCTCCTCGACGAGCAATTCCTGCTCGGAGCCAAGGCGCTCAAGCACTTCCAGGACGCTTACAAGCTCAATCCGAAGCTCACCGAGTCGCTCGAAGAAGCGCGCCGGATCTACTGGGACCTCGGCAAGCTCAACATGGTGCAGAAGCTCCTCGATCTGGAGCTCAAGGCCCAGCCCGAGGGAGAAGTCGCGAGCAAGCTGTTGCTCGAGCTCGCGGACGTCCTGTGCGATCTCGACCAATGGGACCAGGCGACGCCGACGTACGCGCGCTCGCTCGGTGCGAGCGGCGGCAAGAACCCGAGCGCCTCGGCGGCGCTCGAAGACGTCCAGGTCGCGGAGACGGGTTGGGACGAGCGCGTCGGTTCGCTCGTCAAAGAGGCCAACGAGTCCGCGGGCGACGAAAAGACTCGTTTGTTCCTTCGCGCGGCGCGCATTCTGCGGCGGTTTCAGGGCGCCGAGGCGACCGAGGGCTTCCTTCGTCAGGCCTATCGCGAGTCGCCGAACAACAAGGCCGCGGCCGCGTTGTTCGAGTCGCTCCTCGCGGATCAGAAGCGCCTCGAAGAGATCGAGAAGACGCAGTCGGAGATCCTCTCCGACACCACCGAGCAGCTCCGCGCAGAGCTCGCGCTCTCCTTCGGGCGCCGCTGGGCGATGCGTCATCAGAACCCGGAGATCGCCGCCAAGTTCCTCGAGGAGACGCTCAACCGCGATCCGGGCAACGAGGCCGCGTTCCACAAGCTCGCCGAGATTTACGGTCAAAAGGACCGCTGGGCCGACGTCCTCAAGCTCGCCGATCGCAACGTCGACTCGGCGCGCGGCGATCGCGCGGCGACCACCTTCCTCCTCGCCGAGGCGGGCACCGTCGCGTGGAAGCAGGTCGGTGATCTCATGCGCGCGCGCGGCTACTTCGCGCGCCTCAAGTCCATCGCGCCCGAGCACCACCAGGTGCAGGCGTTCGAGAAGCAGATCGGCGAAGAGCTCGAGGCCGTCGGGGTCGCGGGCATCGAGGCGGCGCCGTCGCGCGCCGCGCTCAAAGAGGCGCCCACGCTCATCCAGGAGGTCGAGCCGCCGCCCACCGCCAAGGTCGCGGAGCCCGAGCCGCCGCCCCCCGAGCCCGTTCGCGCGGCGCCGGCGAGGGAGCCCGA
>JALHOE010000159.1 GCA_022843175.1 Deltaproteobacteria bacterium | reverse complement strand
CCCGCGCCCGAGCCGCCCAAGCCCGAGCCGCCCAGGCCCGAGCCGCCCAAGCCCGAGCCGCCCAAGCCCGCGATGCGTCCCGCCCCGCAGCAACCGAGCCCCTTCGCCCGGCCAGAGCCCTCGGCGAGCCGACCCGGCGACGATCCGTATCGCCGCGTCTACGCCCAATACGTCGAGGCCCGTCGCAAGAACGGCGAGTCGACCGCGGGCCTCACCTACGAGAACCTCGCCAAGAGCCTCCAGGCGACGACCGAGAAGCTGAAGCCGAAGAGCGGCGGCAAGGCGATCGACTTCGAGGTCGCCACCAAAGACGGCAAGACGATCCTCAAGCCGGTTGTCCGATGAACGTCGACGTCGCGATCGTGGGCGCCGGTCCCGCCGGCTGCTCGACGGCCCTCCATCTCCTCGCGCTGCACCCGCGGGCCCGGGTGGCGATCTTCGATCGGGCGCGGCTCCCCCGCGAGAAGCCGTGCGGGGGCGCGATCAGCCGGTGGGGTCTCTCGGCGCTCGACGCGATCGACGCCACGCCCGCCGCCCTCGGCGTCGCGCACGTGCCGGTCAGCGCGGTGCGCGTACGTCACGGCGCGCACGTCAACGAGCACCGCGAGGACGAGCCGCTCGGCGCGGTCGTCGAGCGCGCCGTGTTCGACGCCGCGCTCGCGCGCGAGGCGGTGGCGCGGGGCGCGACGCTCCACGAAGAGCACCGCCTCGTCGCGCTCGACGGTCACACGCTCGCGTTCGACAACGGCGTGCAGGTGCAGGCACGCGCAATCGTCGGCGCAGACGGAACCGGCAGCGCCGTTCGCCGGCTCGCCGGCTTCGACGAGAAGGGCCCGCGCGCGCGCCTGATCGTCGTCGAGACCGACGCCGCGCCCGGCGAGGACGTCGAGCGTGGGGTCCTCGAGTTCGATCTCACCTGCGTCGATCGCGGCATCGACGGCTACGTGTGGCACTTCGCGACCACGTTCGCGGGCAAGCGCTGCGTGTCGCGCGGGATCTTCGACTGGCGCGGCCGCCGGCAGGGCGACGGCAAGGAGCTGCGCACGGCGTTGCTCGAGGCGCTCGCCGCGCGCGGCGTCCCCGCGAGCAAGCTCCGCTTCAAGCCCTACAGCGAGCGCGTGTTCGCCACCGAGGGCCCCGTCGCGTCGGGATCGCTCCTGCTCTGCGGCGAGGCGGCAGCGCTCGTCGACCCGGTCACCGGCGAGGGCATCGCGCAGGCGGTCGTCTCCGGGAAGCTCGCCGCCGAGGAGCTCGGCCGTGTCCTCGGCAGCGGCGCGGCGATCGACCCGGCCCGCTATGCGCGCTCGCTCGAGTCGTTGCGCTGCTATCGCCACCTTCGCCAGAGCGCCGCGCTCGCGCCGCACGTCTACGGCCCGCGCGCCTCGGTCTGGGCATCCGCGCTCGCGCGCACCCGCACCGCGGTCGACGCCGGCGCCGACTGGTACGTCGGCCGCGAGCTCGGGACCCGCCGAAAGGTCGAGGTCGGGGCGTCGTTCGGGTGGTCGCTCGTGCGGGCGGCCCTTTCGTCCGCCCGAAGCAGCGATAGGCTGTAGCGGTGTTCGAGTCCCTGCCCGATCGCGTCTCGGTCTACGAGGTGTCGCCCCGCGACGGCCTGCAGAACGAGACGGCGATCGTCCCCACCACCAAGAAGCAACGACTGATCGAGGCGCTGGCCGCCTCGGGGCTCACCCGCATCGAGCTCACCTCGTTCGTCTCGCCGAAGTGGGTGCCGCAGCTCGCCGACGCCGAGGAGCTCTGCACGCTGGTCGACATCAAGGGCAGCGGCGTCGCCTACAGCGCGCTCTGTCCGAACATCAAGGGCATGGAGCGCGCGATCGCGTGCGGCATGCCCGAGATCGGCATCTTCATCTCCGCCAGCGAGACGCACAACAAGAAGAACGTCAACAAGACCATCGACGAGACGCTCGCCACCTTCGTCGAGGTGTGCGCCGCAGCGAAGCAGGCGGGCATCAAGGTCCGCGGCTACGTCTCCACGCTGTGGGGCTGCCCGTTCGAGGGCGCGATCGATCCACGCCGCGGCCTTCAGATCGCCCACCAGCTCGTCGAGCTCGGCTGCTACCAGGTGTCGCTCGGCGACACGATCGGCGTCGGCACCCCGCTGCAGACCCGCGACATCGTGCGCCTGTTCCTCAAGGAGCTGCGCCCCGAGCAGATCGCGCTCCACATGCACGACACGCGCGGCACCGCGCTCGCCAACGTCATCGTGGGCCTCGAGTGCGGCGTGCGCGATTTCGACGCGTCGATCGGCGGACTCGGCGGCTGCCCCTACGCGCCCGGCGCCGCGGGCAACCTCGCCACCGAGGACCTCGTGTTCACCCTCCACGGCATGGGCATCCAGACCGGCATCGACCTCGATCGCCTGTGGGAGGCCGGTCGAGTGGCCGAGTCGATCGTGGGCCGGGCGCTCCCCGGCAAGGTGCACAAGGCCGGCGTGCGCTCGCTGAGATCCTGACCGTGCGCCGCGGCATCGATCACGAGCTCCGCGTCGGCTCGAGCGCGCACTACGAGGACGCGGCGTACTACGCGCACAACTACCGCGATCGCACCGAGGACATCGCGTACTACGTCGCGCGCGCCGTGGAGAGCGGCGGTCCGGTGCTCGAATACGGCTGCGGCGAGGGCCGGATCGCGCTGCCGATCGCGCGCCGCGGGATCGCGGTCACGGGCGTCGATCACAGCGCGGCGATGCTCGCGGCGCTCAGGGCGAAGCTCGAGGACGAAGACGTGCGCGTGCGGCGCGGCGACATGCGCGCCGTGAAGCTGCGACGCCGGTTTCCCCTCGTGCTCTGCACGTTCAACACGTTCCTCCACCTCTACACCCGCGACGACGTGGAGCGGTTCCTCGCGCGCGTCCGCGAGCACCTCACCCCGCGCGGCTCGTTCGTGTTCGACGTGAGCATGCCGGCCCCGACCGACCTCGCTCGCGAGCCCTCGCGCGCGTACAAGCTCAAGCCCGTCCGCGTCGGAGGGGTGAAGCACGGCTATCAGGAGCGGTTCGACTACGACCCGATCCGCCAAGTGCTGTTCGTGGCGATGGAGTTCCTCCCGAGCGCCGGCGAGCCGTTCGTCACGCCCCTCGCGCACCGGCAGTTCTTCCCGCAGGAGCTCGAGGCGCTGCTCCACTACAACGGCTTCCGGGTCGAGAAGCTCGAGGGCGGCTTCGCCGGAGAGGCGGTCGATCGCCACACCGACTCGCTCGTCTACACCTGCAAGCTCACCCAGCCGCGAGCGAGCGGCGCGCGCAGGAGCCGCCGTTGAGGATCATCCCCCTTGGCGTGGGCGACGCGTTCACCGCGCTGCACTACTCCACGTGCGTCGCCGTCGAGCACGACGACGCGCTGATCCTCATCGACTGCCCGCACCCGATCCAGAAGATGATGCGCGAGGCGAAGCTCGCCTCGGGAGCGGCGCTCGATCCGGCGCGCGTGTCCGCGGTGATCCTCACCCACCTCCACGCCGACCACAGCTCGGGGCTCGAGGGTCTCGGGTATTGGATGTTCTTCGTCCAGCAGCGCAAGCTCCCGCTCTACCTGCACGCCGACGTGCTCGCAGACCTGTGGCACGGTCACCTCGCCGCCGGGATGACCCACCTCTTGCCCGCCGTCGGCGCAGAGCCGATCGAGATGAGCCTCGAGAGCTACTTCGACGTGCACCTGCTCCGCGAGGACGCGGCCGTCCCCCTCGGCCCCTTCTCGATCGAGTGCCGGAGGACGATCCACCACGTCCCGACCACCGCGCTGCGCATCGCGGCCGGCGGGCGCACGCTCGGACACAGCGCCGACACCGCGTTCGAGCCGGCGCTGATCGACTGGCTCGCGGAGGCCGATCTCGTGGTGCACGAGACCAACTACGGCATCCACACGCCCTACGAGAAGCTGGCCGCGCTCCCCGCGACGCTGCGCGCGCGGATGCGGCTCATCCACTACCCGGACGACTTCGCCCTGGAGAGCAGCGTCATCGAGCCGCTGCAGCAGGGCCGAATTTACGAGGTGTGACGGCTCAGAACGACGCGCGGCCGCTCGGCTCGACGGGCCGAACGTTGGACCCGGGGGGCGGCTTGGGGGCCGCGACCTGGATCTTCGATTCGCTGGTGGCGCCCTGGCTCGGCTCGAGCGTGCCGAGGGCGGCCACGAGACGGTCGAGGCCCAGCTCCATCGCGCCCTCTTTGGTGAAGAGGCCGGCGATGCGGGTGATCTTCAGCCCGAGCTCCTTGCCGAGCTCGGTCTCGCGCTCGAGGAACGCGTCGAAGCTCGGGTAGTTGCGGGGCTCGTAGAGGCGCTTGGCCTGGACCTCGCGAAGGATCTGCCCGATTTCGTAGAAATTCTTGGGCAGGTTCTTGCGGAGCGCCTTGAGCTGGCCGGACAGGCGGAGGAGCTCGTTGAGCTTCTCCTTGATGTCGTCGGCGCCGGCGGGCGTGCGGATCGTGGCGCGGGCACTGCCGGGCGGAGCGGGCTCGGCCGCACGGGCACGGGCCTCGGCGGCGTGCTTGGCGGCGTGACGGGCTGCCCACGGTGCGGCGCCCTTGATTCCCAGCTTGCGCTTGGGGGGCGGCGCGCCCTTCGGATCGGCCTTGGGAGCCGGACCAGCCGCAGCCGGCTTACCCTTTCCCGCTGCCTTCTGCGCTACGGCGCCCTTTCCGGCGTCGTGCCCCTTCCCCTTCTTATCCGATCCCATGCGCAGAAAGTCCTTATGCGAGTGCCGTGGGGGGCCCGGAGGCCAATGTTTCCCGACCGCGTCTAGAACCTAGTTCGGGTGCGCTGTCAAGTCACAGCTAACCCCATGACTTTACGTGGGGATCGGCGGACGATATCCGCGGCGATCGATGGCGACCTTCACGACCCTCTCCGAACACGATGCAAAAGCGCTCTGCGAGGCGTGCGGACTCGGTGCGCTCGTGCGCGTGATCCCG
Source organism: Deltaproteobacteria bacterium (assembly GCA_022843175.1). Lineage (GTDB taxonomy): Bacteria > Myxococcota_A > Polyangia > Polyangiales > JADJMO01 > JALHOE01. The sequence continues at coordinate 15,209 of JALHOE010000159.1, read as the reverse complement.
ATCCCCGAGGGCAGCGTGAACTCGAATTTTCGAGTGCGGGTCGAGAGCGAGCGCACCGAGCGTGAATGGTTCGTGCGCATCTTCGAGGAGCAGGGAGACGAGGGCGCGAGCTACGACCGCGCATTGGTCTCGCACCTCGCAGCGCGCGGGGTGCCGACGCCCGCGCCGCTGACCACGAGCTTTCGCGTCGCCGGGAAGCCGGTGGCCGTGTTCCCGTTCGTGCGCGGCACGCCGACCTGCCAGCGCGCCGTCGACGCGCGCCGCGCAAGGGCGCTCGGCCGCGCGCTCGCCAGCGTCCACCGCGGCGGCGATGGATTTCCCACTCGACGGGCCGGTCGGTTCCGCATCGAGGACCTCTTCGCGCGGCTCCCGAAGATCGCGGGCGCAGCCGATCCCGAGCTGGCGGCGATGGCGCCGTTCCTCGAGACCGAGCTCACCCAATGGACGGCGAAGCGCACCGCGGCCGTTCCCGAGGGCGTGATCCACGGCGACCTCTTCCGCGACAACGTGCTGTGGCGCACGGCGACCGGCGAGGGCTACGACGAGATCGCCGCGTTGCTCGACTTCGAGAGCGCGTCGGACGGTCGCTTCGTCTACGACCTCGCCGTCACCGTGCTCGCCTGGAGCATGGGCGACGCGTTCGACGTCGACCTCGCGCGCGCGATCCTCGCCGGCTACGAGGAGGTGCGCCCACTCGAGCCGGTCGAGCGCGAGGCGTTCCGCGCCGAGCTCGCGATCGCCGCGCTGCGGTTCACGACGACCCGCATCACCGACTACGCGATGCGCGGGGGCGAGGGCCGCGTGATGAAGGACTGGCGAAGGTTCCTCCGCCGCTTCGAAGCCGCGCAGTCCATCCCCCCATTCTGGCAACGCCCCTAGGCGCGCGCGTCCCCACAGGCGCGCGCGTCAGCGAGCGCCTTGCGCCCGATCGCTGGATTCATCGAAAACGGTAGGCGCTCGCTCCCGCGCGCGCCTATCTGGCGGCGGCATCCACGACAGGCGCGCGCGTCAGCGAGCGCCTACCCAACGCGCGCGCGGCTGCCCCCTACGGGCAGGAGATCGTGCCCTGGAGCGCGCCGCTCGAGGCCGAGAAGTTCAGGCCCGAGGGGACGAAGGCCGACGCGGTGCCGCCGGTGGCGCGCACGCACCAGATTTGGATGTCGGCCGGCGCCTCGCCGGTGACCGGATCGAAGTTGAGCGGGCCCGACGCGCCGTCGTAGTCGATGCCGGTGGTGAGCATCGCCGCGAAGGCCTTGTTGATGTCCTCGTACCCGGAGCGAATGATCGGGACGCCGCCGCCGCTCGCCGCGGTCATCTTGAGGCCCGTGTTCACCAGCGAGCCCTTGAGCGGTTTGTTGCCGGCGGCCGCGATCGCGTACGACACGAGCAGCGTGGCGTCGTAGGCGCCCGCGGCGTAGCTGTCGGCCTGGGTGTCGGGGAAGTTGAGCTTGTATTCGTTGACGAACGCGTCGTAGTTCTCGCCGGTGGCCGCGCCGATGGTGCCGAACACGCGGCGGCGGAGCTGGTCGTTGGCGCCGATCTTCTGGAGCAGCTCGGGGACCTGCAGGCCGTCGGCCACGATGTGGCGCGGGCGGTTCGGGTCGGTCCACTTCTCTTCGAGCTTGGCGAACACCTCGGTGACCGCCTCGGTAGTGCCCACCGTGATGATGACGTGCGGCTTGAACGCGACGAGGTCGTTGACGGCCTTGACGTAGTTGGCCGCGATGTCGGTGACCTTGAGCGGATCGCCGTAGTCGATCTGCAGGTAGTTGTCGGCGTTGGCGGCGGGGGTCTTGCCGTTGAAGCGGAGGCCCTTGAACAGCGCGCTGCCGAGGCCGGCGCCATAGGCGTCGCCCTTGTGCACGACCGCGAGCTTGATCTGCGCGGTCATCGGCAGCGTGAGCGCCGTGCGGACCTCCTTCTCGACGTGCTCCTCGACGAGCTTGATCATCGCCGTGGCCTGCAACACGTCGGACGGCGCCGTGCGCCACACCAAGCCGTTGTCGGCGAGGTCGGTGAGCGTGGGGCTCGTGGCGGAGGGCGAGATGACGAGGACGCCGCTCGGGATCGTCACCTCTTTGGCGACCGTGGTGGTGACGCCGCTGAAGGCGGGACCGATGATGGCAGGAACGCGGACGACGTTCGCGAGGTGACGCGCGGCGCGGAGCGAGTCGTCGGCGTCGGTGCAGGAGACGATGACCAGCGGGCGCGACGCGCCGCCGCTCACGCCCGGCAGCCCCGAGTTCGCCTTGTGGATATGGCGGCGCGCGAGCTCGATCGCGTTGACGCGCGGCTTCATCGATTGCGCGTTCTCGCCCGTCTGCGGCATGAGGATGCCGAGGATGACGGCGTTCTCCTTCTCGAGGGCGCCGGGCTCCTGGAAGATGGTCTTGCAGTCCTCGGAGAGGAGCGGCGCGCACTTGGCGCTGTCGCGGTGGCAGACCGCCGGGCCGTCGAGCGCGTCCATGCACGCGCGGTTGCTGGTGCAGGTGGCGAGGCAGGTCTTGTCCTTGGTGCAGACCGCACCGACGAACGCGCCGCCGCGCGCGGCGCAGTCGGCATGCGAAGAGCACTGGTCGGCGCTGGAGTCGACGAGGAACGAGCAGGCCTCGACCCCCAGCGCGCCGAGCAGGCACGCCGCCGACACCAACCACCGCCCCGGGCCCCGCATCAGCGGAGAGGATAACCGGGGACGCAGGTATTTTCCCGTACGAAGGTGGCGAGGCGCGCGACGAACGGATCCGTGGTGTCGAGGGCGGAAGCCGCCACGCTGATCGGGCGGCGGCTGCGATAGAGCAGCCGATGTGCGATGCGCAGCGCCGCCCGCGACTCCGGCGGCACCCCGTTGCGCTCCAAGCCCACCTCGTTGAGGCCGCGAACGCGCGCGCGGTCCCCCTGCACGATGTGGAACGGCGGGACCGCGTGCTCCACGCGGGCACCCGCGGCGACGAACGCGAGCGCGCCGACCCGGACGAACTGCGCCAGCGACGCCCCGCCGCCGGTCGTGACGCCCTCCTCGAGGACGACGTGGCCGGCGACGAGCGTGCCGCCGGCGAGCGTGCAGTCGTCGTCGATCTGCGCGTCGTGGCCCACGTGACAGCCGGCCATGATCAGGCAGCGCGCGCCGACCCGGGTGACGAAGCCGCCGGCGACCGTGCCGCGGTGAATGGAGACGTGCTCGCGAATGACGGTGTGATCGCCGATCTCGAGGCGGGTGGGCTCGCCCGCGTACGCGCGGTGCTGCGGCGGACCACCGAGCGCGGCGAACGGCGAGACGACCGCGCGCGCGCCGATTCGCACGCCGGCGTGGACGACCGCGAGCGGCCCGATCTCCGCCGAGGCGGCGATCTCGGCCCCCTCTTCGACGACCGCCGACGGATGAATCACCGCTCGCGCTCGACGACGCTCGCCAAGAGCTGCCCCTCGGCGCACAGCGTGCCCGAGACCGTGGCCTCGCCGCGGAGCTTCCACACGTTGCTGTGGTGGTTGATGACCTCGACCTGCAGATCGAGCCGGTCTCCCGGCCGCACCGGGTGGCGGAACTTCGTGCGATCGATGCCGAGGAAGTACATCAGCGAGCCCTGCTGATCGAACGGGTCGCTCGCGTAGGCGAGGATGCCCCCGATCTGCGCGAGCGACTCGACGATGAGCACGCCGGGCATGATCGGATCGCCGGGGAAGTGCCCCTGGAAGAAGGGCTCGTTGATCGAGACGTTCTTGTAGCCGCGGATCCGCTCGCCGGGGACGATCTCGGTGACGCGATCGACCATCACGAACGGGTAGCGGTGCGGAAGAATCGTGAGGATCTTCCGAATGTCTAGGTGCACGCCGAGAAGTCTACAGTCTGTCGACTACCGGCGGTACAGCTTGGCGAGGCCGCGGAGCCAACGGGGGCGGAGGACAGCCGGATAACCGGCGACGACCGAGCCGGGGGCCACGTCGCCGATCACGCCCGACTTCGCCGCGATCCGCGCGCCGCGGCCCACCCGGATGTGATCGGCCACTCCGGCTTGTCCGCCGATGAAGACCTCGTCCTCGATCACGACCGAGCCCGCGAGCCCGACCTGCGCGGCGATGCGGCAGTTCTCGCCGATCCGCACGCCGTGACCGACGTGGACCTGCGCGTCGAGCTTGGTGCCGCGACCGATGACCGTGGGCGAGAGGATGCCGGCGTCGATGGTGCAGAGCGCGCCGATCTCGACGTCGTCCCCGATAACGACGCCCGCGCGGTGCGCGAGCCGCGCGTTGCCGATGAAGCGGAAGCCGGGCGCGCCGATCACCGCGCCGGCGCCGATCCGCACGCGCTGGCCGAGCTGAACGTTGGGGTAGATCACGGGCGCGACGGGCGACTCGACGTGCTCGGCGCCGACCAACTGCGCGAGCACGAGCTCCGCGTAGGGATGCAGCCAGCGTCGTCCCTCGGGGACCTTGCGCGCGAGCGACTGGTCGACGAGGAGGATCCCCGTGGCCCGGATGGTGTGGGGGCGCAGCACCGGGGCGAGGTCGGCGCCCGGCAGATCGGACGGCCCGAATGTGTTGATCGGCGTCCCGCGGTCGATCTGCGGGTCGAGCGTTCCCCCGTGCGCGTCGACCAGCGCACCGATCGACGACGGCACGGGCAGCGCGATCACGGCTTCTTCACGGCAGATGCGGAGGCGGTCGCCGCGGCGGGCGCGCCGAAGTTGTATTCCTTGATCACGCGCTCGGTGAGGTCGAGCTCGGGCTTGAGGGTGATCGGCATCGCGCGACGGTCGACGATGAGATCGAAGCCCTCGGCCTCGGCGATCTTCGAGAAGATGCCCTTGATCTTCTTCTCGATGGGGAGGAACAGGTCGTCCTCGTAGCGGGCGAGATCGGACTGCACCTTCTTGCTGATCGTCTGGTACTCGCCGAGCTCTTTTTGGTAGTCCATCGCCATCGACTGCATCTTCGGGTCGGGCGTGGTGGAGCCGGATTTCTGGTGCGCCTGCAGCATCTCCTGGAGCTTCGCCTCCATCATCTTGAGGTGCTCCTCGCGCGCGTAGAGCTCGGCGTCGACCCGGAGCTTGTATTTGCCGAGCGCAGCCTTCGCGCGGAGGCCGTCTTCCGTCTCGCCGACGCAGCGGTCGACGTCGACGATGGCGACGCGCGCCTTGATCTTCTTGCCCTTGGTCTCGGCGGCGGCCGCGAAGGGCAGCGCGAGGATCATGAGAACGGCGATGAGCTTCTTCATGGTCTCACTTCATCTTCGGGGCCGGGGCCGGGCCGGGCTTCGCGGGAGGGGCTTTTTTGGGCGGCGGCGCGCCGACCTTCGCGGGGAAGGCCTTGTTGTATTCCTGCGTGACCTTGTCGGTCATATCGAGGTCCTTGCGACCGTACGGCACGCTCCGCTTGTTGAGGATCATGTCGTAGCCCTCGCGGAGGGCGATATCGCGCAGCATCTGCTTCACCCGCTTCTCGATCGGGTCGAACAGCTCGCGGTCCTTGGCCTCGAGGTCCTTGTTGAACTTGATCACGAGGTTTTGGTAGTCGATCACGGCCTGCTGGTACTGCGCGGCCTTCTTCTCGATGGCGGCGGCCGAGAAGGCCTTGGCCTGCTTCTCGAGGTCGTCCTGCAGCTTCTTGATCTCGGCCTCGCGGGTGGCGATTTCGTCCTGACGCTTGGCCTGTTCGGCCTTGAGCAGCAGGTCTGCCGCCTTGCCCTCGTCGCACTCCTTCACGACCTTGTCGACGTCGACGAAGACGACGCTGAGCTGCTCGGCGTGAGCGGCGGCCGTGGGGAGGAGCAGGCCGACGCCGGCTCCGAGCGCGAGACCGAGGACGATCGCCGTTCTCGAGAGGAGGGACTTCGGGCGCATCGGGTCCGTCTAGTCGTTTTGTAGGCGGCACGGAAGGACCGGACTTGGCGGCCGGGGGGTTCCCCGTTAGAAGCCCCGGCTCCCGTGTCTCGTGCGATTTCCGGCGTGAAGGGTATGAACGACCTGCTCCCCAGCGAGGTCGCACGCTGGCACGCGATGGAAGAGACCATCCGCGAGGTGGTTCGGCTCCACGGCTACCGCGAAATCCGCGTCCCCGTGATCGAGCACACGCCGCTCTACGTGCGGTCGGTCGGCGAGGGCACCGACATCGTCGACAAGGAGATGTACTCCTTCACGTTCCACGACGAGCCGATGACGGTCCGCCCCGAGGGCACCGCCGGCGTCGTGCGGGCGTACGTCGAGCACGCGGTCCACACCAAGGAGCCGGTCAGCCGCTTCTACTACGAGGGGCCGATGTTCCGCGGCGAGCGCCCGGCGCGCGGTCGCTATCGCCAGTTCCACCAGGCCGGCTGCGAGGTCTTCGGCGATCCCGGCCCCGTGGTCGACGCCGAGATGATCGACATGATCGTCGCGCTCTTCGCGCGCCTCGGCATCAAGGACGTGGAGGTCCTCGTCAACTCGCTCGGCGGCAAGGGCACCAAGGCGAAGTACCGCGAGAAGCTCGTCGAGTACCTCACCCCCGAGAAAGACGCGCTCAGCGAGGACAGCAAGCGGCGGCTCTCGACCAACCCGCTCCGCATCCTCGACTCCAAGGACCCGCGCGACCAGGCCGCGATCAAGGACGCGCCGTCGGTGCTCGACGTCATCGACGACGACGACCGCGCGCACTTCGACGGCCTCCGCCGCCACCTCGACAAGCTGCAGACGCCCTACACCGTCGAGCCGCGCCTCGTGCGGGGGCTCGATTACTACTCGCGCACGCTGTTCGAGATCCGCGGTCGTGGCGGCGAGCTCGGCGCGCAGAACACGCTCGCGGGCGGCGGTCGCTACGACGGCCTGGTCGAAGAGCTCGGCGGCCCGGCCACCCCGGCGATCGGCTTCGCGGCCGGCCTCGAGCGGCTGCTCCTCGCCACCGAGCTCCCCGCCAAGAAGCTCGAGGCCGACGTGCTCATCGCGCCGATGGGCGAGCGCGCTGCGGGCGAGGCGCTGGTGATCGCGCGCGAGCTCCGCGCGGCCGGCGTGCCGGTCGTCGTCGAGGGCCGCGGCGGCTCCCTCAAGTCCATGCTCCGCCGCGCCAACTCCCTCGGCTCGGCCAAGGCGATCGTCATCGGCGACGGCGAGCTCGATCGCGGCGTCGTGCAGCTGAAGGATCTCGCCGGCCACTCCCAGAAGGACGTGCCCCGCGCCGAGATCGTTCTGGCGGTGAAATCATGAAACGGCAGCTGTTCGCGCTCGCGCTGCCGCTCATCGGCCTCGGGGTCATTCACGCATCGCGCGTCGCGCGCGCGCAGAGCGACGACTTCAAGGCCGCGCCCGGCGCCTCGGGCTCGGGCACGACGAGCGCGGCGCCCTCGAGCTCCGTCACCGACCCCAAGGCCGACCCGTACGCCGAGCCCCCCCCGCCCGCGGCGAGCATCTCCGCGGCGCCCCCCGGCAAGAAGAAGCCGGTGGCGAAAGAGGAAGATCCGCTGGTGATCCCCGAGGGGATCAAGGACGAGATCGGCACGAGCCACTACAACGAGGACAAGCCGATCGGCGAGCGCAGCCGGCGCGGCCTGTGGCCCCTCGCCTACAAGGAGCGGATCGGCAACACGATCACCTCTACGCTGTTCCCGCTCTATTACGACCGTCGCACGGTCGACGAGAGCAAGAACGTGCTCGAGCAGGAGTCGTTCTACGGCCTCTACTACCGCAAGCGCAGCAAGCTCCACGACGTCGACGCCGCCTTCCCGCTCTTCTTCCGCTGGCGCGACGAGGGCACCACCACCACGGTGGTCCCGCCGGTGCTCTGGCGCGACGGTCCCAAGGGCGAGTGGCACCGCTGGCTCGCGCCGCTCTTCTTCGCGTCGTCGCAGCCCGACGGCGGCTACTTCCACGCGCCGCTGCTCCTCACGTTCAGCCACCACAACCCGAAGAAGGCGTTCTCGCTGATCGGCGGCATCGGCTACTACGACCGCGCCGAGAAGGACGTCGACTGGGGCGTCGCCCCGTTCGTCTTCGCCGGTTACAACAGCGACAAGCTCACCAGGTACTTCTTCATCCCGCCGCTGCTCACGTATCACAAGGAAGACCGCGACAACGGCAGGCAGACGACGGTCATCGGCCCGGTGCTCTACAAGACCGCGCCCGGCAGCGTGGTGTTCGACGTGCTGCCCCTCTTCCTGCACAACAAGGACGAGGACTCGTCGATGACGACGCTCCTCCCGTTCTTCCACACGTCCAACAGCAAGAAGGACGGCAAGAGCATCCTCGTCACGCCGCTCTTCATCACCGCGCGCGACGCCGAGGGCGGGCGCACGTTGGTGACGCCGCTCTACTCGCAGTACCGCGGCCGCACGACGCTCGACGTCGCGGGCCCGATCGTCCCGCTGTTCGTCCACTACCACGACCCCGATCGCTACCGCGACACGTGGCTGCTCGGTCCGGTGCTCACGAGCAACGACCCGAGCGGTTGGTCGGTGGTCACGCCGCTCTTCGGTCACTGGCACGACTACGGCGTGTCGCGCTCCACGTGGATCTTCCCCACGTTCCACCACGTCACCGAGCCCAACGGCTGGGCCTTCAACATCCACCCGTTCCTCTACACGGGGCGCGACGGCAACTCGTCGCACCGGGTGTTCGCGCCGTTCTTCTGGGACTTCGCGGCGCCGAAGAAGCGCTCCACGGTCGTGTTCCCCGTGTTCTGGCGCTTCGCCGACGACGAGGGCACGACCCAGCTCGCGCTCAACACGCTCTACCTCGAGAAGCCGTCGACCAAGGGGCCCAACTGGGACTTCTACTTCCTCCCGCTGTTCCACGTCGGCGAGCAGCCGCAGGGGCACGCGTGGGATGTCCTGTTCGGCTTCGTCGGGTACAAGCGCGATGGCGGCTACAAGCAGCTCAAGCTCTTCTGGATCCCGATCGACCTGACGAAGCCGCCCGCTCCGGCGAAGTAGCCCCGTCGTTCACAGGGGCGCGCACGGAGTAGCCGCTCGGCGGCTCGGCCCGGGCGGCCCGCGATCTGCACGCCTCCTCGGGCTCCGCCGTGTGCGGTTGCCCAAGGAGAGAGAACGATGACGAACGCCGCCCTCGCCCTCGACCACTACGAACCGGGTGAAGATCTGGTCGCGCCGATCTCGATTCGTTCGAGCTTCATGGAGCTCTTGTGGATCTGTGGAGACTGCGGCGAGCACTACGGGCGTGCGCAGACTTGTCCAGAGACGTGCTCCTCGTGCGGCGCTCCGAAGCAACACTTCTTCGCGCCGCTCGAGGACTGAGCACGACTACTTCATGAACAGCGTGCCCGTGAACACCGTCCCCGTGGTGACCGTGGTCGGGCAGGGCAACACACCGCATCGCTTCTCCCCCGCGGTCTCCGTGCAACACAACCTGCTGCACACGCCGTCGGTCGTCACGTTGTTGCACGTCGCGGTGAGCGGCGGCGGCGGCGGGGGCGGAGCGCTGTCGGTCTCGGGGTACGGATCGATGTCCGAGTCGAGCGAGATGAGGGGCTGCTCGTGCGAGCCGAGCTCGGACTCGGATTCGGCAGAGCCACCGCCGCACGCGGCGAGGGTGAGCGCAAAGAGGATGATGAGCTTTTTCATGGTCGTCGTTTCCTGATCAGGGCTTCTTGTAGAGGTCTGCGAAGTGCGCGTTCCACGCGGTGGCGGGCACCGCGGCGGCGATGTCGGTGAGCGCAGCGACAATCCGCGTGCGCGCGCCGGGGTTGGCGAGGAGACGCGCGTCGATCTTCGCGCGCAGGTGGGCGAGCCCGTTGTCGAGCTTGGTGGGCGTGGCGCGCGCGACGCTGCTCGTCGCGGTCGTGAGCGACAGGCCGCCGAGCATCTTGATGCCGCCCGCCTCTTCTTCCTCTTCGACGGGCAGGACCGCGGCGAGGGCGACGATGTCGGGCGGGGGCGCGACGATCGACGAGCCCGTGAGGGTGTAGTCGGCGAAGAGCGCGCTCGCGGCGGCGCTCAGCGAGGGGGTGACCGCGCCGTTGGAGGCGACGTTGTAGTAGACCGTATGGTCCGACGTCGTGCTCGACCCGCTGTAGCCGTGGATCTTCGGCGGCCGCGCGTTGAGTCGCGAGATGCCGTCGTCGACGAACGTGTCGGCCTCGTAGCCGGTGGAGAACAGCTTGATCGGCTCGTTCGGCAGCAGCTTGATGTCCGCGAAGAAGCCGCCGGTGCTCATGCCGAGCCACGGCGAGGAGCCGGCGTAGTACGTCGAGTTCGCGGTGACGCAGTTGTTGCAGGAGAAGATCTTCGTCCAGCGACGCGTCGGGGCGTTGGCGCCGAGCCAGAAGTTCCAGTCGCCGAAGACCTCCTGCGCATCGCGGACCGTGAGCTTCGGCACCGAGACGCGCCACGACTCGAGGCCCCAGTTGTCCGCCGAGGGGTACACCCAACCGGCCTCGATCTGCTGGGCGAGCTTGTGGCCGGTGAAGCCCGTGAGATCGAGCGTCACGCGGAGGTAGGTCAGATCGCCCTCGGTCACCGGCACGATGGTGGGCATCGGCCCCATCACGGCCGCGCCCGGCGCGTCGGGGTGACGCTTCACCCGGAAGTAGAGCGGCGTCGGCTTCGCGTCGGTCTTGCCCCACGCCTTCGCCACGGCCTGCGGGCTCCGCGGGAGGTAGACGTTGAACGTGTACGAGCGCTTGAGGTTCGCGGGCGAGCCGATCTCGGCGCCCGACCAGGTACCGTCGGTCGAGGGCTGAGCGAGGCCGCTCTCGCTGCCGTTGCCGGTGATCTCGCCGGAGTACGCGTTGACCCACACGTCGCTCACGACGCCGGAGACGAACACGTTGGTGCCGACCTTCTCCGTCGGGTTGCCGTCGCGGTCGAGGTCGAGCGGTTGATCGGCCGGGATCGCGAACGTGCGGGGACGATGCACGGCCCACAGCACCGGCGGGTGGATCTCGGTGCGGTAGTGGCCGTCCTCGCCGTGACCGCAGTCGAGGATGTGATAGCCGAACGCCGACACGCGGTCTCCGTTCTGCGGGCGCATCGCGTCCGGCAGCTCGCCCGTCTCCCACTCGACCTCCATCTCGTGGGGGTTCGCCTTCGCGTTCTGCAGGTAGCGGAACGGCGCGTCCGGTCGGACGATGAGGTTCCAGTCCTGCGTGTAGTGGTTCTGGTAGTTGTCGCTGCCGGCGACCTTGGAGAGCTCCACGTCGCCCTCGAGCAGCTTGTAGTCGCTCGGCCCGTGGAAGTACGAGCTGGTGACCCACTGCGGATCGACGAAGCCGCCTCCGCCCTGACACTGGGTGTCCTCGTTGGGGTAGTTCATCGGAACCGTCTCGCGCCCCGCGAACGTCGGCTTGCGAACGATGTCGAGCGGCGTCTGGTTAACCGCGCTGAACGTCAGGTTGAACGTGGTCGCGGGCGCGGTGAGCTTGTCGGCCTTGCAGCCGGCCGGGCACGCGACGACGCGCACCGTGTACGAGCCCATGCGATCGAGGACGAGCGAGCGACGGAGGACGTCGGAGCCGGTCAGGTTCGACGCGCTGCCCGCGGGCCGGCTGACGACCGACCAGCTGGCTGCGGTCACCGGGTAGCTCTTGCTGCCGACCTTGACGGTGAGCCCGGCGGTGATGTCGACCGACTTCCCGAACGCGGGCAGCCCGGCGCGGACCGTCCCCGTCACCTCGGCGTACGGCGGCTCCGGCGGATCGTAGTCGGGGTCGATCGGCGCGGCGCCGGAGGGCGAGGGAGAGACGGCGACGGCGGTGAGAGCGAGGAACGCAGGAATCCCTGCGCGCCGCATGAAATGGGCACGAGACATGTGACTTCTCCTTGTTGTTGCTGGAGCCGCGATGGCGGCTCCCGTCGTCTTCAGTACGGCAGGCGCGCTTCGAGCCCTGCCATCACGCTGATCCCCGGCAGGTGGAACCCGCTGCCGTACTCGAGCGCCTTCACGTTGGTGAGGTTGTCGACGCCGAGGCGCGCGGTGACGTCGCTGGTCACCGCGTACGCGGCGCGCGCGTGCACGGTGACGAACGCGTCGGTGCCACCCGTGGGGATCCGGTTGTCGTCGACGCGCGCGGTGTTGTTCATCGCGCCGCGGCCGTGGGCGAACGCCTCGAGGCGGAGCTTCGCCGTTGGGTGCAGCCACGCGCCGAGGACCAGGCTCGGCGGGGTGGCCACGCGCTCCGAGGCGCTGACGCCCGGCGCGCTCTTCTCGTTGTACTTCACGAGGAGGAACCGCCCGTACGCGCCGCCCTTCTTCTCGTAGCCGACGCGCAGATCGGACTCGACGCCATAGAAGTCGAGTCGCGAAGCGTTCGCGCTGGTCACGTAGCGCGAGCCGTCGGAGGCGCGCGACTCGCCGTTGACCGTGGTCGAGGTCACGCCGATCGCGTCGTCGAAGCGGAGGGCGAAGACGAAGGCCTCGGCACGAATAAGTTTGCTATGGATCTTCACCCCGACGTCGACCGAGTGGGTGTGCTCCGGGCTCAGGCCCTGGTTCGGGATCTGGATGCGGCCGCCCGCGCGCGTGCCGGCGCCGGCGTAGTCCTCGATGTTCGGCGAGCGGACGCCGCGGCCGCCGTTGAGCACGAACGCGAGGTGCTCGGCGGGCGCCCACCGCAGACCGACGCTCGCCGCCGCGTCGAACAGGCTGCGACGAACGCCGGCGGGGATGTCGAGCGCGAAGAACGCGCCGCGGACGCCGAGGTGCCCCTTGAGGGTCGGGAAGATCTCGGACTCGAGCTGCGCGAAGAGGCCGCCCTGCGTCATCTTCGACCCGTTGGGGTAGCGCGACGGCGCGTCGCCGAGCGCGCCGGTCGCGAGGTTCACCGCCCACGCCTGGCTCTTGATGGTGTCGTGGATCGCCTCGACGCCGAAGATCGCGCCGCGCTTCTTGTCGTCGGAGACGAACCGCAGCTCGCCGCGCGCCGAGAGCGCGTCGGAGCGGGTGCGCTCGAGCGTCGCGCGCATCGCCGGGATGAGGCGGCCGCCGAGCTCATCGTAGTTGCGGCGGTAGAGGTCGTCGCCGATCTGCTGCCACGCGAGGGTCAGGAGCGCCGGACCGTGCGACAGCGTGAGCGACGTCATCACCCGTCGCGCGGGGCCGATCGTCGACTCGGCGCGCGCCGGCTTGGTCCCGAAGCGTGGGGTGATCTCGTCGTAGCGAATCAGCTCGGGCCGCTCGGACCACTGCGCGCGCAGCACGGCCTCGGTCTTCTCGCCGAGCGAGAGGCGGAACACGCCGTCGGCCGCGAGGCGCGAGTAGCCGGTGCCGAGCTGCGCGCGCGAGTAGGCGCCGGGGGCGTACCCGTCGCTCTTCGCCGCGCCGACGAACGAGTGGGGCACCGGGCTGACCAGACCGCCGCCGGGCGTGACGTCGCCGAAACTCGCCCAGCTGAAGCCGGCGTGGGCGGACCACTGCGAGCGCTGGTGCGCGACCGAGACGCGCGACATGTGGCCGAGCGCGTTGGTGCTGAGCGCCGTGTACGCCTTGACGAGCGTGGTCGGCGTCTCCGCGAACGGCGGCAGCGTGGTGTTCATGACGATCACGCCGCCGAGCGCGTCGCTGCCGTGGAGCACCGAGGACGGCCCGCGGATCACCTCCATCCAGAAGAGCGAGAGCGGATCGATGAGACCGAGCGGGGCGTTGTTCGGCGAGCGGAAGATCGCCGTGCTGAAGCGCACGCCGTCGACGAGATACACGACCTCGCGACCAGCGAGCCCGCGCACGTAGATCGTCCCCTGCCCCGGCGTCGTCTGCTGCACCGAGACGCCCGTGTGGCCGCGCGCGGCATCGGCGAGGCTGGCCGGCGCCGTGGCGCGGATGTCCTTGTCCTTGATCACGGTGACCGGTTTGGAGGACACGAACGCCTCGGGCTGCTTCGCCCCCGCCACCGTGATCTCGAGCGGCTCGCCGGGTACGGCGCGCGAGCTCGGACCGTTCGGCTCCTGCGCAGACGCAGAGCAGAGGGCGGTCAGGATGGAGATACACAGCGGCGTGCAGAGCGCCTTGAACGGACGCATCGGGAGGACTCCTCTCGTTGCGCGGGGCCGCTCGACGAGAGCGCTACCTCCGCAACGTACCCCCTTACGCCGCGACCCCGCCGGGTCTGACAGGCGGGCCGAGAAAAACTTCCGCTGCTATAAACAGGGGATGCGCGCCCTCCTCCTCTCCTCGCTCGTCGTGCTCGGCTGCGGGTCCTCCGAAACCAGCACCGCGGCGGACGACAGCGCGACCACCGACGAGACCGCGACCACGACCGACTCCAGCACCGACGGGAGCACCGAGCCGACGGACACCGGAGCCGTCGTCGAGGACTCGATGGCCGGCGATTCGACGACGCCTCCCGCCGACTCGATGATGGCCGACGCCCCGGTCGACGCGCCGGATTGGTCGAAGGTGAACCCCATCGAGGGCGCGCCGATGGTGAAGAAGGTGCAGGGCGGCTTCGAGTTCACCGAGGGCACCTCGTGGAACGCCGCCGGCGGGTTCCTCCTCTTCACGGACATCCCGCGCAACACCATCCACAAGCTCGTGCCGCCGGCCACGGTGACGAGCTTCCGCAACCCGTCGGGCAACGCCAACGGGCTGGCGTGGGATCCGATGGGCCTCCTCATCGCGTGCGAGCACGGCAACCGGCGCGTCTCGCGCACCAACGCCGGCGGCACGGTCGTCACCATCGCCGACAAGTTCGAGGGCCAGAACCTCAACTCGCCGAACGACGTCATCGTCCGGAGCGACGGCAACATCTACTTCACCGATCCGGACTACGGCCTCGCCGGCCGCCCGCGCGGCGTCATGTTCAAGGGCGTCTATCGCATCGACAAAGCGGGCGCGGTCACCGCGATCGAGCGCATGATGAACCAGCCCAACGGCATCGCCCTCTCGCCCGACGAGAACACGCTCTACGTGGCCGACAGCGCGGCGCCGATCACCAACAAGTGGACGGTCGCGGCCGACGGAACCGTCAGCGGCAAAACCAAGTTCGCCGACATCGGCAGCGACGGAATGGCCGTCGACGACGCCGGCAACCTCTACCTCACCAGCAGCGGCTCCGTGCGCGTCTACCGCCCCAACGGCACCCCGTGGGGCAACATTGCCGTCCCGGAGAACCCGTCGAACTGCGCGTTCGGCGGCGCGGACCGGAAGACGCTCTACATCTCGGCTCGCACGTCGATCTACTCCGTCGATCTCAAGATCCCGGGTAAGCCGTAGGCGGTAGGCGCTCGCTGACGCGCGCGCCTATTTCTTAACCCCATCGGGCCGTAGGCGCTCGCTGACGCGCGCGCCTATTTGCGC
>JALHOE010000158.1 GCA_022843175.1 Deltaproteobacteria bacterium | reverse complement strand
GCGGCGGGGCGGCCGGTGTGTGCACCGGAGGGTCGTCGCCGCGCGCGAAGCTCCCGTGCAGGACCGCGGCGCCCGCGATCGCAAGCGCGGTAGCGCCGTGCGCGGCGCGTCTTGCCCGGAGATCGCGCGCCACGGAGCCGACGTTAACGTAGAGGCCCACCAATGTCCCCTTTGGTCGCAGCACGAGGCGCTTGTTGACAGCGCGAAGATGGGTAGGCTAGCTCCCGCTCTCGCATGGAGATCTTCCTCGATAAGCGCGCCGTTCGCCAAATCCGTCTCTCCGCTACGGACGCGGTCGAGGAGGGTGACACCGAGTCGCTGCGGGAGGACATCCTCGAGGCCTTCACCGAGGACCAGGTCGAGGAGATCGAGCGCCGCCTCGACAACGGCGATTTCTTCGAGTTCCTGACCGACGCCCTGATGGAGTGGAGCGGCGACGACGTCGACGAGCTCTTCGAGCTCCTCGAGACCCAGCTCGGTGAGGTCGGCATCGACCTCAAATACGAGTCGGCCAACGAGGAAGAAGAAGAGGAAGATACCGACCTCGACGACGACGAGGACGACGACGAGGACGACGAGGAAGAAGAAGAAGAGGAAGACGAGGTCTAGTCCTCGTCGTCGCTCTTGTTGACGCTCTTCGCGCGCTTTTCGGCGCGCTTCTTCCGCAGGGCCTCGGCGCGCGGCGCGGCGGCGGCGCACACCTCGTCGGCCCGCCGGGCGTAGCGGCTCTCCTCGAACTCCTTGAGGAGCGTGTCGGCGAGCGAGCACGCGGCGGCGGTGTCGCTGCTCTCCTTCGCGAGCTTCGCCTCTTCGTAGAGCGCCTTCGGGCGCAGGATCGAAGACGGGTGCTCGACGTATACGCGATGGAAGCTCGCGCGCGCGGCCACCGGGTCCTTGAGGTGGTCTCGTTGGAGCTCGGCGATGCGAAACTGCGCGGCCGACATGCGCGGGCGGTTGTAGGAGCCGCTCATGTAGCTCTTCTCGCGCACCGCGAGCATTCGCTCGAGCACGGCGATCGCCGCCTTGGTGTCGCCCTGCTTCTCGTGCAACCGCGACGCGTGCCACAGCGAGTCGTCCCACAGCGCGCCGCGCGGATAGGGATACGTGTCGGCGCAGGAGAGGAAGCCCTTGAGCGCGCCCGCCACGTCGCCCGTCTTCTCGCGCCGATGGGCGAGGTCGTAGCAGATCTCCTCGCCGAGCCGGGTGGTCGCGACCGCGGGGTAGAGCTTCTCCTCCCAGGCGATCGCCGCAGCCTCGCCGCCCTTCTCGACGATGCTGTTGAGGATCGCGAGCAGCGCGCGGCGCGACACGCCGTGCTCGGGCGCGCGGCGGAGGATCTTCTCGAGGTCTTCGTAGCCGCGCTTCTTGTCGCCGCGATCGATCCGGATCTCGGCGGCGCGGAACGCGGAGCGGAACGCGCGCTCGCCCGGCGGATCCTCTTTGGCGAGGGCGTCGAAGTGTTTGAGCGCGCCGTCGACATCGCCGCCGCGGTAGCGCGACACGCCCGCCGCGTAGAGCGCCTCGTCGCGATCGCGGTCGCGTTTGGCCAGCTTGGCCGCGTTCTCGTATTCGGCCGCGGCCTCGAGGAAGCGCCCCGCGGTGTAGTCGCGATCGCCGGCGGCGTGGGCGCGGAGGAAGGCCGTTCCGGCGGCGGGGCCGCACGCGAGCAGCGAGAGCGACAGGAGCAGCGCGAACCTCATGCGGAGGCCACCGCCGCGCGAAGGATCTCGGCGGCGCGAAGGACGGCCGCCCGGTCGACGTCGAGGTGGGTGACCGCTCGGATCCGCTGCGGGCCCGAGGCGCCGATCAGCAGGCCGAGCTCGCGGGCGCGGGCGCAGACGCGCTCGGCGTCGACGCTCAGATCGACGTTGACGATGTTGGTCTCGACGGACGAGACGCCGAACGCCTCGGCGAACGCGCGCGCGTTGTGGTGGTCTTCTGCGAGGCGCGCGCGGTGGTGCGCGAGCGCGTAGAGGCCCGCGGCGGCGAGGACGCCGACCTGGCGCATGCCGCCGCCGAGCATCTTGCGGTGGCGACGCGCGCCGTCGATGAACGAGCGGGTGCCGCAGAGCACGCTGCCGACCGGCGCGCCGAGGCCCTTCGAGAGACAGACCGTGACGCTGTCGAACGGGGCCGCGCGCTCGGCGGGCTCGGTGCCGCTCGCGACGCAGGCGTTCCACAAACGCGCGCCGTCGAGGTGGAGGGCGAGCCCACGCTCGCGCGCCAGGGCGGCGACCGCGCGCAGCTGCTCGAGCGGCCACACCCTGCCGCCGGCGCGGTTGTGGGTGTCCTCGATCGCCACCAACGACGTGCGCGGGTACCAGTGCTGCGGCGGCTTGATCGCGAGCGCGAGCTCGGCCGCGTCGAACAAACCGCCGCGACCGGCGAGCGCGAACTGCACGCCGGCGAGCGCGGCGCCGGCCCCGGACTCGTACCACACGGAGTGCGAGCCCTCGCCGACGACGACCTCGTCGCCCGCGCGACAGTGGCCGAGGATCGAGAGCTGGTTGCCCATGGTGCCGGAGGGGACGAACAGGCCCGCCTCCTTGCCGAGGATCGCAGCGACCTCCGCCTCGAGGCGGATCGCGGTCGGATCCTCGCCGTAGACGTCGTCGCCGACCTCGGCGCGGGCCATCGCTTCGCGCATCGCCGCAGTGGGACGCGTGACGGTGTCGGAACGGAGGTCGATTGCCCGGGTATCCATCGCGGCGGCGACAGCTTACCGTTCTCGGGCCATGTTCGCCCAAGCGTCCGAGCTGACCCGCCTCCCGTACCTCGACAAGGCCTGGCCGGTCGCGGGACACGGGCGCCGGCTCGACGCGGTCCGGGAGGGCGCCCACGCGCTCCGCCTTCACCTCCTCGACGGCGCGCACGTCGTCGCCGTCCGCACGCTCCCGCTCTCGCGCCTGCTCTATCCCACGAAATACGCGTTTCAGGGCGCCGCGCTCTCGCCGCTGCCGTTCGTGGTGATGACCCACCGCTGCCTGCTCGTGCAGTTCATGCAGCGCGGCGCCCTCAAAACGCTCCTCTTCAACCCCACCGACGTCGAGGCCGCGCGCGCCACGCCGTTCTTCGCGCGGCTCATCGCCGGCATGCCGCGCGCCGCCGAGGAGCTGGTGGCGCCGAAATACCCGTCGCTCGAGGCGCAGCTCGGCGACCACGGCGTCCGCCCGGAGGACGTCGACTACGTCGCGTTCGACCACTTTCACACCCAGGACCTGCGCCGCCTCCTCGGGACGACCGATGGCGAGCGCGCGGCGCGCTTTCCCCGCGCCAAGCTCCTCGCGCCGCGCAACGAGTGGGAGGACTGGGACCGTCTCCACCCCATGCAGCGCGCGTGGTTCGTCGCCGACGGCAAGCGCCACGTCGACCCGAGCCGGGTCGTGCTCACCGACGGCGACCACCTCCTCGGCGACGGCGTGGCGCTCGTGCGCACGCCGGGGCACACGAGCGGCAACCAGACACTGTTCCTCTCGACCGAGCGGGGCGTCTGGGGCTGCGCCGAGAACGGCACCTGCGCCGACAACTACGCGCCGCTCGACTCGAAGATCGCCGGCCTCCGCAGGCACGCGCGGATGTACGACGTCGATCTCCTGATGAACCTCAACACGCCGGAGTACGGCGCCGACCAATACACCTCGATGACCCTCGAGCGCACCGTCGTCGATCGCGTCAAGCACGCGCCGGCGTTCGTGCAGATGTTCTGCTCGTCCGAGGTCACGCCGTCCGCGCTCGCCCCCGGCCTCGTGCCCACCGTCCTCTTCGGGGCGCTCACGACCGGCCAGCCGATCAGCAAGCGCGCGGTCACGCCACGCGATTCGGAATCGCTTCGCCCCTGAGCGCGGCGATCACGCTGGCGCAGGCGAGCTCGGCCATCGCCGCGCGCGTCGGCTCGTCGGCGCTGCCGATGTGCGGCGCGAGCACCAGATGCGGCGCCGCGAGGAGCGCGGGGTGAATGCGGGGCTCGCCCTCGTAGACGTCGAGCCCGGCGCCCCCGAGGTGACCCGCGGTGAGCAGCTCGGCGAGCGCGACCTCGTCGAGGAGCGGGCCGCGCGCCGTGTTGATCACCACCGCGCCGGGCTTCATCGACTCCATCCGCGCGCGCGAGAGCAGCCCGCGAGTCGAGTCGTTCAGCGGCGCGTGGAGCGACACGATGTCCGCGCGGCGGAGCAGCGTGTCGAGCTCCTGCGGCGTCGAGCGCGACGTGCTGTGGAGGATCTCCATCGCGAATCCACGCGCGCGCTCGGCGACCGCGCGGCCGATCCGGCCGAAGCCGACGATCCCGAGGGTCGCGCCGTACACGCGGCGGCCGAGGTGCAGCCGCGGCCCCCAGCCGCGGAAGCGGCCGGCCCGCACGTCGCGATCGCCCTCCGAGACCCTCCGACAGGCGTCGAGGATCAGCGCGAACGCGAGGTCGGCGGTCGCCTCGGTGAGGACGCCCGGCGTGTTGGTGACCGGCAGGCCGCGGGCGCGGCATGCGGCGAGGTCGACGTTGTCGACGCCGACCGCGTGGTTGGCGACGACTCTGAGCGACGGTGCGCGGGAGAGGAGCTCTTCGTCGATCCGCTGGGAGGGGAGGGCGATCAACGCGTCGACGTCGGAGACGCGCGCGAGCAGCTCCTCGCGCGACCACCCGATGGGATCGTCGGTCTCGATCACCTCGGCGATCGCCCGCACGCGCTCGAGCGCGCCGGAGACCAGCGGGCCGCCGGAGAGCACCCTCATCGCGCCTCCAGCCGGACGCGGAACGTGGTGCCCGCGTCGGGGGCGTCCTCGACCTCGATCACCCCCTCGTGGGCGTCGACGATCTGCTTGACCACCGCGAGGCCTATTCCCACGCCGTGCGAGCGCGTGGTGACGAAGGCATCGAAGATCTTCGTCCGCATCTCGCTGGGGATGCCGGGGCCACGGTCGGTCACCTCCACCGTCGCCTCCTCTGCTTCGCGGGCCACGCGCACCCGAACCGGCGCGCCGGCGCCGCTCGCCTGAATGGCGTTGCGCACCAGGTTCCAGATCACCTGCCGCAGCTGGGCGCCGTCGGCGTCGATCACGAGCGACTCCGGCCCGTCGTAGAGGAGCGGCACGTCGTTCTCGGCGCGGCCGCCCTTCTGCGCGAGGTCGATGACGTCGCGCGCGAGCCGCGCCAGATCGACCTTCTGCATCGTTGGGATTCGCGGCTTGGAGAGATCCATCATGTCGCCCACCAGATCGTTGAGGCGCGCGACCTCGTGGCGGACGATCTCGCAGAGCCGGCGCTCGTCGTCGCCGAGCCCCGGCGCTTCGCGGATGATCTCGATCGACCCGGAGATGGAGCCGAGTGGGTTGCGGATCTCGTGCGCGAGCGCGGCCGCGATCTTTCCGAGGGCGGCGAGGCGCTCGGCGCGCTCGGCGCGCTCGGTGACGAGCGCGAGCTGGCCCGATTCGGTCTGCAGGCGGCGCGCGAGGTAGCCGGCGAGCAACGCGACGACCGTGAGCCCGAGCAGCGACACCATCGTCGGGTAGAGGAAGACCGACGAGCGCCAGAGGAACGGCGGCTGGTCGACGGGCAGGAGGATCGTCCCGCGCGCGAGGCCGGCGACGAGCGCCACGAACAGGGCGCCCCCGACCGCTGCCGCGGTGAGCGCGCCCGGGAGCCCGAGGGTGACGGCCGCGAGCACGCACGACAGGCCGTAGAACGTGGTGGCGCCGCTGAGCGGACCGCCCGACAAGTACACGAGGACCGTCCAGATGGCCTGATCGAGGAACACCTGCGTCCACGCGAGCGCGGTCAGCGCCCGCCGGGTGCGCAGCCAGATCGCGTAGACGGCGGCGACGGCGAACGCGACCGTCAGCGTGAAGACGACGATGCGCAGGCTCGCCGGGTAGAGCGACGAGTCACCCTGGAGGTAGAACGCCGCGATCGCCGCGAGGAGGACGAAGTAGAGCAGCAGCCGCGCGAACGTCAGCCAGGTGAGGCGACGCAGCTTGGGGTCGGCCGCGGGGACGCGGCTCGAGGGGCCCGGGAGCGATGCGGCGGAAGCCACCCTCCGTCAGTCGGCTTTGATCTTGCCGGCGATGCTGAAGATCGGCAGGTACATCGCGACGAGGACCGTGCCGACCATGCCGCCGATGCCGACCATCATGATCGGCTCGAGGAGCGAGGTGAGCGCGGCGACGGCGACGTCGACCTCTTCTTCGTAGAAGTCGGCGATCTTCGAGAGCATCGTGTCGAGCGCGCCGGTCTGCTCGCCGACGCCGAGCATTTGCACGACCATCGACGGGAAGACCTTCTTCTCCATCAACGGCTCGACCATGTTCTTACCCTCGGCGATCTTCGCACGCACGTGGAGGATCGCCTCTTCGACGATGACGTTGCCCGCCGTCTTCGCGACGACCTCGAGCGCGTCCATGATCGGAACGCCGGAGGAGAGCAGGGTGCCGAGCGTGCGGGTGAAGCGCGCGACGGCGATCTTCTGGAAGAGCGGCCCGAAGATGGGGAGCGAGAGCATCACCCGGTGGAAGAACTTCTTCCCGCGGGGTGTCCGGTAGATGTAGGTGACGCTGCCGATCAGCGCGATCGTCGAGAGGAAGATCCAGTGCAGGTTGCCGACGAACCACTTCGACAGATCGATGACGATCTGAGTGATCTTCGGGAGGCCCTCTTTGGACCCGAAGTCCTTGAACATGTTCTCGAACGCCGGGATGACGTAGACCATCAGCACGGTCATGACGCCGGCGGCGATGACGAGGACGGCGGTCGGATAGGTGAGGGCGCCCTTGACCTGCCGCGCCAGCTTGACGCGCTTCTCGATGTACACCGCGAGGCGGTTGAGGATGGTGTCGAGGATGCCGCCGAGCTCTCCGGCCTGCACGAGGTTGGTGTAGAGCTCGTCGAAGATCTTCGGGTGACGGCGGAGCGCGTCGCTGAAGGTGGAGCCGCCCTCGACCGTGTTCTTGATGTCCTTGAGCGCGTTGGCGAAGATCTTGTTCGGCGTCTGGCTGCTCAGGATGTCGAGGCACTGCACGAGCGGCAGGCCTGCGTCGATCATCGTGGCGAACTGTCGCGTGAACTGCACCAGCTCCTTGGCGTCGACGCCGGAGCCGATGGTGATGTTGATGTCCTTGGCCTTCTTCTTGACCTTGACGGGATTCAGCTGCTGCTGACGAAGGCGATTGTGAACGGTGGCCTCGTTATCGGCCTCCATCACCCCCTTGCGCACCTCCCCGGTACGCGCACGGGCCTCCCAAGCGAATTCCGCCATACGAGCTTGCAGTGAGTCTAGCGGCCCCTTCGCGAAAGGGTCAAAAGGCCCGCGGAGAATACGCCGTGCGAAACCACCCGCACGCACACGGGGATCAACGCCTCGCCGACATCGCGCGCCGCGAGGTGCTCGACGCCGGCGTCGCGTCGAGCGCAGCCGTCGGTGTCGCAACGCGCGACGGTGTGCTCTCGGCTGAGGTCCTCGCCGCCGACGTCGTGTCGCCCGCGGTCTTCGATCTGGCTTCGCTGACCAAGCCGCTCACGGCGATCGCCGTCGCGCGTGCGGTCGCGGACGGCCGCCTCGAGCTCGAGACCACCGTCGGCGAAGTGCTTACCGAAGTGGCCGACCTGCCGGCGAGCGATCGCACCATCGCCGAGCTGCTCGCGCACCGAGGCGGCCTGCCGGCGTGGGGAGCGCTCTATCGGAGCGACCCGTGGGGCGTGAAGGTGCCGGCGTCGCTCGCGCCCGACGAGGAGCCCGCGCTCTCGTCGATCCTCCGTCGCGCCGCGTCCACCGTCGGTCCGCGCGGCGTCGAGGTCTACTCCGACATCGGCTACGTGCTGCTCGGCGCGATCGTCGAGCAGGTCAGCGGCGCGCGGCTCGCCGAGCAGTGGCGCGCGCACACGGGGATCGGCGACGCGCGTGGCGTCGACGTGGCGCGCACGCCGCCCACCGAGATCGTCGCCTGGCGCGGCGAGGTGCGCGGCGAGGTGCACGACGAGAACGCCATGATGATCGAGCGCGCGGGCGGCAGTCCGGGGCACGCCGGTGCGTTCGCGACGATTCACGAGGTGCTCTCGTTCGCGGTCTCGTATCTCGCCGCGCTCTCCGCCGGCGATGCCATGGCTCGGAAGCTGATCGAGCCGCTCGCGGGCGGCTCGCACGCGCTCGGTTGGGATCTGCGGAGCGGTCCCGCGCCCTCGAGCGGCGCCCTGCTCGGCCCGCGCACGTTCGGGCACCTCGGGTTCACCGGGACGAGCATCTGGATCGACCCCGACGCCGGGATCGCGGTCGCGCTGCTCACCAACCGCACCTATCCGAGCCGCGACAACGTGCGAATCCGCGCGGCGCGGCCGCGCGTGCACGACGCGGTGCTCACAGGGCTTCGGCGGCCTTCTTCTTGACCGAGCCGCTCGCCGAAGCCGACGGCACCGCGGGGGCGCTCGCCGAGGGCGGCGGATTGGACGCGGCGGCGAGGCTCTTCTGCGCAGCGCGCGCGACCTCGTCGCGGTACCAGACGTTGACGCGACCGTCGAAGTCGGAGTCGACGCCCATGCGCTCGAGGCGGCCGTTGACGTAGTACTCCCAGATATCGATCTTGCCGTCGCCGTTGCGGTCGCGCTCGACGCGCTTGAGCTTGCCGTCCTTGTAGTAGTGGTACTCGTCGGGCTTGCCGGTGAACTTGGAGTCGAAGGCCTGCTTCGCGACGACGCCCTTCTCGTAGCTGATCCAGACGTCGCTCTTGCCGTCGTAGTTGCGGTCGGCCTCTTCGGCCTCGAGGCCGCCGTCGTCGGCGAAGGTGCGGATCAGGTCGAGCGTGCCGTCGCGGTTGGTGTCGACCTCCATGCACACCACGCGCCCCTCGGAAGAGCCCGCGGCGTTCTTCTCGTAGCTGATCACCTCGACCATGTCCGCGCGGCCGTGGCCGTTGAGGTCGTGGTAGGAGAGCTCGTGACCGGGCTTGCTCGCGTCGCAGCGGGTGGCGTTCTTGAACTTGTCGCTCGCGAGCGCCGCGGGCTTCTTGTTGCCGGCCATCGTCTTGGTGGGGCCGCCGCACGCGACCATGACCGTGAGGGCGAGCGGTCCCACTGCGAGGAAGACGGCGGCGGCGCGTTCGAGGGTACGGCGAGCCATCACTTGCCCTTCTTTCCGGTGTCGGCCGGCGCGTCGGTCTTGGCGTCGGCGACGCCCGTGTCGGCTGGCGTGCCGGCGGGGCTGAGGGACGGAGCGAGGCCGCCTCCCGTCTCGACCGCCGCGTCGGGCTTGGCCGCGGGCTTCGGTTCGCCGTAGCCGCCCATCATCGCGCTCACCCCGAGCTTCACCGTGGAGGCCGGGTCGGGCTTGCCGGTGTGCACATCGGCCTGGACGATCGTCGCGTTCTCGGTGCCGGGCTCGAACGTCCACCACTCGTCGATCCGGCCGTCGCCGGTCTTGTCGCGCTCGCGGCGCACGAGCTTGCCGCCCTCGTAGTAGTCCCAGGTGTCGAGCTTGCCGTCGAAGTTGGTCTCGCGCATCACGACCTGGAGGTTGCCGCCCTGGTAGATGGCGATCTCGTCGATCTGCTTGCTGACGGTGTAGGCGGCCTCGCGGCGGCGGATCTTCCCGTCCTCGCCGAAGAATGTGTAGACGTCGATGTTGCCGTCGCCGTTGAGGTCCGCGAAGGAGCAGACCTCGCGCGAGCTCTGGTAGACGCGGGTGACGTAGGACTTGCCCGACGAGAGGGTGCTCTCGCCCTTGAAGGAGCGGACCTCCTTGCCCTTCGGATCGCACTCCTCGTGCTTGATCTCGGTGTCACGGCTCTCGCCAGCCCAACCATCGGATGGGCTATCGGACCCCTTTCCGGAGCTCGAGGAGCTGCAGGCGACCGCAAGCGATAGGGCGAGCGGCGGGAGCGCAATGAGCGCGAGGCGAAAACGTGCGGGAAGCATTCCGTCTCCAAGGAGAAACGACGCGGTGCACCAGCGTACAAGCGCGACCGGGGGGTGTCCATCCGACACCGACGAGACTAATCGTGATCTTCATGCAGCGACGTCGCACGACGCCGGATCGGAGCGCTCGAGCGGCTCCGCTCGGGAGCGCTCGCGCAGCGAAGGCGCTCACCGCGTCGGCCTCCGCGGCGGCGGCGGTGCGCCGCGGGCATCCGTGGATCTATCGCGACCAACTGCGCGGCCCGCTCGGGGCGCTCGGCGAGCTCTCGCGGGTGTACGACGAGACCGGCGCGATCCTCGGGTCCGCCGTCGTCGATCCGGGCTCGCCGATCGCGGCGCGCATGTGGACGCGCGGCGACGCGACGCTCGACGTCGCGGTGATCGTTGGCCGCGTTCGCGCGGCGATCGCCCTTCGCGGCCGGATGTTCGACGCGAGCACCACCGCCTATCGGCTCGTGCACGGCGAGGGAGATCGCGCGCCCGGGGTCGTCGTCGATCGCTACGGGGACGTCGCGGTGCTCCGCCTCGATGGGCCGGCGATCGCGCAATACGCCGAGCCGATCGCGGCGGCCGTGATGGAGTGCGGGGTGCGCTCGGTCGGCCTGCGGGTCACCGAGAAGGGCGCGGCGCTGAAGCTCCTCCCGCTCGCCGGGGACGCGCCGCCCGCGGAGCTGGTCGTGCGCGAGCACGGCGTGCCCTTCGTCGTCGATCTCGCCCACGGCCAGAAGACGGGGGCGTTCCTCGATCAGCGCGAGAATCGGCGCCGCGTGGGCGAGCTCGCGCGCGGTCGCCGGGTCCTCAACCTGTTCAGCTACACCGGCGGCTTCTCGCTCCACGCCGCGGTGGGCGGCGCGGTGCACTGCACCTCGGTCGACGTCGCCGCCGGCGCGCACGCCACCGCGCAGGCCTCGTTTCGCGCTGCCGGCGTCGATCCGGGCGCTCACGCCTTCGTCACGGCCGACGTGTTCGGCTTCCTCGATCGCGCCGCGGCGCGCGGCGAGAAGTTCGATCTCGTGATCAGCGATCCGCCGAACATGGCCCCGAGCGCCGCGACGAAGCCGCGCGCGATCGCCGCCTATCGCAAGCTGCACGCCGCGTGCGCCCGCGTGCTCTCGCCCTCGGCGATCTTCTGCGCGGCGTCCTGCTCTTCGCACGTGGGGCTCGAGGACTTCCTCGCCACGCTGACCGACGACGTGCTCGGGCGCGGCGATCTGCGGATCCTCGAGATCGCTGGCGCGGGGCCCGATCACCCGGTGCTGCCCGCGTTTCCCGAGGGGCGCTACCTCGAGATGTGTATCCTCGCGTAGCGATGTCGCCGGAAGCCACCTACGTGCTGGAGTCGCTCGCGACGATCGCGGTGTTCGGCGGCGCGCTGTACCTCGCGACGTGGGGGCTGCGGCGGCTCGGCGGCACCCGGGGCCGGGGACCGCTCGAGATCCTCGCGCGTCAGCCCCTCGACGGCCGGCGGGCGGTGTACCTGGTGCGGGTCGGCAAGCGGGTGTTGATCGTCGGCGCGTCGGACTCGGCGCTCACGCGACTCGGGTCGACGTCGCTCGCCTCGATCGAGAAGGAGCTCTCGGTCGAAGCCGGCCCGCCCGGGGCGCCCAAGTCGTTCCGTGAGACGTTGTCGCGAGCGCTCGCTCCGCCCGCGAGAAAGCCTGATTCGGAGCAGTGACTGCGGTATGGTGCCGGCCTCCATGAGCGATCCGCACCTCACCGATCCCCTCTCGCGCCGTCTCGACGAGGCCGTGGCCGCGATCCGCGCGCGCGCCCCGCAGGGGTTTGTTCCGAGCGTCGGCGTGGTGCTCGGCAGCGGGCTCGGCGCGTTCGGCGACACCGTGGCCGCCCGCGCCGGCGCGAAGATCCCCTACCACGACATCGGCCTCCCCAGCTCGGCGATCGTCGGGCACGCCGGCAACCTCTGCGTCGGGGACGTCGGCTCGGTGAAGGTGGCGTGCCTGCAGGGGCGCGTGCACGGCTACGAGGGACACTCGCCCGACCGCGTGGTGTTCGCGGTGCGCGCGCTCGCGCGGTGGGGATGCAAGGCGTTCATCCTCACCAACGCCGCCGGTGGGGTGAACCCGGCGCTGGAGCCCGGCGACCTCATGCTGCTCGCCGACCACCTCAACCTCATGGGCTGGAACCCGCTGAGCGGGCCCAACGACGACAAGCTCGGAGCGCGCTTCGTCGACCTCACGGTCGCCTACGACAAGGATCTCCGCGCCGAGGCGCACGCCGCGGCGAGGGACGCCAACGTCGTGCTCCGCGAAGGGGTCTACTGCGCGCTCTCCGGCCCGACCTATGAGACGCCCGCCGAGGTGCGCATGCTGCGGGTGCTCGGCGCGGACGCGGTGGGAATGTCCACGGTGCCCGAGGTGGTCGCCCTAAGGCACCTCGGCGTTCGCTGCGTGGCGATCTCGTGCATCACCAACAAGGGCGCCGGGCTATCGCAGGGGCTGCTCGATCACGCCGAGGTGCAAGAGGTGGCCGACCGCACGCGCGCCGGTTTCGTGGGCGTGCTCGAGCGGCTGGTCGTACGCATCGGGACTCGGCCGTAATACGGGGGCGAGCATTGCGCCGAGACCTGCGCTAGTTTTGGCGTTGAATGGACGACAGCGCGGCGCCCCGGCACGACGATGCGGGCATGCACCAGCGCGTGGCCTGCGAGCACGCAGACCGCTGCGCGGGCTGCCCGCTCATCGATCTCCCGTATGCGGCGCAGCTCGCGCATAAGCGCGGGAGGCTGGTCGAGGCGTTCGGGCAATACCCGTCCCTCGAGCTCACCTACGTCCAGGCGACGGTCCCCGCCGATCCGATCACCGCCTACCGCACCCGCGCCAAGCTGGTGGTCGCACCGAGCGACGGCATGGACTCCGCCTCGGGGATCGTCGTCGGCCTCTATGCGAGTGGTGGTGGGCACGTGGTGCTCGATACCCCGAAGTGCCGCGTCGTCAGCCCGGCGATCGCCGAGGTCGCCGCGGCGGTCCGCGCTCTGGCGTCCGAGCCCGACAGCGTGCTCTCGCGCATGTCGTTCAACATCATGAATCCGCGCGGCGCCCAGTCGCTGGTCCGCGCGATCGATCTCCGCGAGGCCCGAGACGGGGACGACGTGAAGGTGCTCGTCACGTGGGTCGCGTCGCGCGACGACGTGAAGACCCCCGAGCTCCTCGACCAGCTCCGCGGCGCCGCGCGCGCGCTCCGGGTCATCCAGCCCAAGGTGCTCGGCGTCGCGCTCAACCTCCGCGAGGGCGACTCCCCACAGGTGCTCGGCAACGAGCTCATCGTGCTCGACGGCGAGCTCACCGCGCCCGATCGCATCGGCCCGGTCACCCACCTCGCCACGTACGGCGCGTTCGTGCAGGCGCACCGCGGTCAGGCGCGGCGCGTCCACGATCTGCTCGCGGACAGCTTCGGGGTTCGCCCCGGCGAGCGCGTGCTCGACCTCTACGGCGGCTCCGGTGCGATCGGCCTCGCGCTCGCTGCGCGCGGCGCCGACGTCTCGTTGATCGAGTCGTTCGCGCCGGCGGCGCGGCTCGCCACCGACAGCGCCAAGGGGCTCCCCGAGGGCGCCGGCCGCTTCGAGGCCACCGCTGGCGAGGTGAGCGACGTGCTCGCGAAGATGATCCGCGCGGCCGGCGACGAGCCCGCCGCCGATCTCGTGGTGCTCAACCCGCCGCGCCGCGGGATCGCGCCGCTCGTGCGCGAGCAGGTCGTGCTGCTGCGGCCGCGGGCGATCGGCTACGTGTCCTGCGATCCCGAGACGCTCGCTCGCGATCTCGATCACTTCCGGCGCCTCGGCTACTCGCCCACGTTCGTTCAGCCGATCGACATGATCCCGCTGACCGACGAGGTCGAGACGGTGGCGATCCTCAAGCCCTCGCCGATCCCGCCGCCGCGCGTGGCCTATTCGGACGACGAGGTGGTGATCGTCGAGAAGGCCGCGCACGAGCCGACGACGCCGCAGGGGGAGTACGCCGGCTCGCTCCTCGCGCGCGTGCGCAACCTCCCCGGGTGCGAGCAGGCCGTGCCGGTTCACCGCCTCGACATCGGCACGAGCGGCCTCGTCATCTTCGCCAAGCGGGCCGCGCTCGTCGCGCCGTGGGCCGACGCGCTCGGCAACGCGCTCGGGCGCAAGATCTACCTCGCTGCGGCGCGCGGGCGCGCCCCGTCGAAGGGCGCCATCACGCGCGATCTTCGCGACGAGGGCCGTCTGGTGCCGGCGCGCACCCGCTACCGATGGCTCGGTGGCGCCGGCGGCCACAGCGTCCTTCGCGTCATCCCGGAGCACGGTCGCACCCACCAGATCCGCCGGCACCTCGCCGCCATCGGACACCCGGTCCTCGGCGACGAGCGTTATGGCCACGCGCCGACCAACCGCTTCTTCGAGGAGAAGCACGCGCTCGACCGCACGTTCCTCCACTGCATCCGCCTCGAGCTGACCCACCCGCACACGGGCCTGCGTCTGATCGTGGAGACGCCGCTCCCCGGCGATCTCCGCCTCACGCTCTCGCGCAGCGGCGGGCCCAACGTGCTGCGGTTCCTCGAGGGCAAGGCGGCGCTCGGCGGCGCGGGGCCGAGCACGCTGCCCCCGCCGCCCGGATCGCAGCGCGACAGCCTCGCCCCCTCCAGCATCTCCTCGATGAACATCCCGATCGCGACCAACTACCTCGACCCGCCCGACGTGAATATGGCGCCGATGTCGATCCGGCCGCCGATCTCGGGCTCCGGCGACGACGACTGAGCAACCGGCGCCCGCGTCCGGTCGATAGGGGGCCATGCGGTCCTTGGCCCTCGTGCTCCTCCTGCTCGCGTGCTCGCCGCGCGGCGCGATTCATCCCAACGCCGTCGAGCTCAACAAGAACGGCGCGTACGCGCTCGCCCACGGCGATCTCGAGACGGCGCAGGCGCGGCTGTCGCTGGCGGTCGAGTACCACCCGAACTTCGTCGAGGCGTGGATCAACCTCGGGCTGCTCGAGCTCGCGCGGGGGGACGTCGCCGCCGCGGAGAAGCACTTCCGCCGTGCGATCGCGATCGACAGGGACGCGGCCGGCGCGCGGGTCGGGCTCGGTGTCGTCGCCGAGCGCCGGGCGGATTTGGCGCAAGCGGAGAAGGAGTACCGCGCGGCGCTCGCCATCGATCCCGGTCTGCCCGAGCCGCGCGCCAACCTCGCGCGGCTCCTCGCCGATCGCGGCGCGCTCGACGAGGCTCGCGATCATCTGCGGCGGCTGATCGAGGTGCAGGCCGACGATCCCGCCGGCTGGATCGCGCTCTGTGAGGTGCTGTGGCGGATGGGGCGCGACGCCGAGGCCTCTGCGCTCGTGGACGAGGCCCGCACCCAGCTCGGCGATCGACCCGAGGTCGAGCTGCTGCTCGGGCGGCGCGAGCTCCGCGCCGGCGATCACGACGAGGCGATCGCCCACCTCGAGCCGCTCGCCAAATCACCGGGCGCGTTGGGGCGCGCGGCGGGCGGCTGGCTCGCGATCGCCAAGCTCGAGAAGGGCGACGTAGCGGGCGCGCGCGCCGCGGCGAGGGCCGTGCTGGCGCGCGATCCGGAGGACCGACTCGCCAAGCACGTGCTGTCGAAGACCGCGTCGATCGCGCCCTGACCGATCAGTTGACGATCGGCGGGACGATGAACACGACCTCGCGGTCGCTGCCGAGCGGCGAGGTCGCGCCCGTGGGCTTCTGCGCATGGGCGCGGAGGTTGGCGCGGAAGATCTGCACCGAGGTGGTGGCCGGGACCGAGGTGTTCGGCTTGGGCGTGACCGCGAAGCAGTGGAGCGGGCCCGGCACGAGGTCGAGGATGGTCTCCTTGACGGTGTCGGTTCCGGCCAGGGCCTTGGGGCCCGTGAAGCGGTCGGCGGTCTGCGTCGCCGGGAAGGTGACGCAGGTGCCGCCGGTGACCGGGTCGGTGCCGCCGCCCGGCATCGGGGGGACGTTCGCGAGGAAGGCGTTGACCGGATCGACGCCGCCGGAGAGGACCGGGATCGCCTGGACGTGCACGTCGAGGCGGATCGCCGAGACGAGCGCGACGACGGAGTTGACGATCGTGTCGCCGAGGCCGGCGCCGTCGTAGCGGATGTCGAACACCAGCGGGCAACGGCCGTCGGCGTCGGCCGGGTTGGTCGCGGTGGCGCCGCTGTTGGACGTCTTGCAGTCGGTCGCGGTGCCGCCGAGGACCGAGGGCGGGACCTTGGAGCCGGTGCCGCGGGCGAGGTACAGCATGTCGAGCGCGGACGCGTAGTACTCCGGGTTCGTCGTACGGTTGACGAGCGAGGACTGCGCGCTGCCGCTCGCGGTGGTGCCGCCGTGCACCGAGACGCCGATGTAGCGCGCACCGAGCGACACCATCTTGTCGCGGAGCTCGGTGATGTCCGGCGAGTGGCCGAGCGACGATGCCTTCGCGCCCTCGGGCGTGTAGGAGATCGGCTGGCACGCGGGCAGCGAAGTGCCGGCGCCGTTGCGGCACAGGGTGGTGAGCCCGTTGTGGAAGTTCGCGTCGGACGCCTGGATGACGATCGGCAGCGCGTCGTTGCGGAAGTACTGACCGCCGAAGCGGCCCGCGGGCGGCGACGCGCCGGCGAAGGTCTTGGTGACATCGGGGTACACCGTGCCGCCGCACGCTGCCGTCGACGACGAGCAGGCGCGGAACGTGAAGCTGTCGCCGGTGATCGACCACCACAGCGCGGGGATCGAGCCCTCGGGGTAGGTGCCCGCCGAGGTCGTCTTGTTGAGGCCCTTCGCCGCGTTGGTCGCGTCGGTCGTGCTCGCCGTCATGCGGCTGCCCCGCGCGGGGTCGCCGGCGTTGGGGAACCAGATGAAGCTGTCGCCGACGGAGTCTCCCCACGGCTTGGCGAGGACGTCGTCGTAGCCGATGACGCCGAGCTCGAGGTCGGGGATCTTCGCCTGCAGGCCGGGGATGATCTTCGTCGCGATCGAGTTCGCCAGCGCCGTCTCGATGTCGAGCATGGAGTTGCTCGTGTCGATCTGGAAGGCGACGTCGCCCTTCTGGAGGCTCGTGTTGAGGGCCAGCGGCGTGGACGCGGGCGAGGGCGCCGCGCTGCCATCGGGCGAGTAGGGCTCGATGAAGTAGAACTTCGACTGGTTCCACGGCGTCTTGCTCGGATCGCGCGCCCACGACGGGTCGCCGACCGGGGTGAGCGTGACCTCGACGAGGTCGTCGTGGCCGTCGCCGTCGGTGTCCTTCTTGAGGCGATCGGTTTCGCCGGTGTTGAGGACGCAGTTGCCGTTCTTGTCCTCGTCGCGGTCGGGGAGGAGATCGCCGTCGGAGTCGAGGTCGACGAAGTCCGCCTTGCCGTCGCCGTCGGTGTCGACCGTCTTCTCGCAGCTGTCGAGGACGCCGTCGCCGTCGGAGTCGGTGTCGCGGAAGTTCTGCTTGCCGTCCTTGTCGACGTCGTTGAGGCCGTCGTCGTGATCGGGGATGCCGTCGCCGTCGGAGTCGTGATCGTAGACGTCGGGGATGCCGTCGCCGTCGGTGTCGAGGGTGAGGCCGACGTACTTGCCGGTCGCGTCCGCGAGCTCGAACTCGTCGTTGAGGCCGACGAACTTCGAGACCGCCGACGAGTCGTGGTCGTTGTCCGGGTCGAGGTAGTCGGGGATGCCGTCGCCGTCGAAGTCGTAGGGCGTGCCGGCGACGCAGGCCGGCTTGCCGAGCGCGGTGAGCACGGCCGCGGGCGGACAGACCTCGTCCTTGTCCGGCAGGCCGTTGCCGTCGGCGTCGAGGTCGCGGTAGTTGGCGATGCCGTCGCCGTCGGCGTCGTTGCCGCCGGTGGGCGAACAGCCGGCCTCGTACCACTCGAGCTTGTCGGTGATGCCGTCGCCGTCGGAGTCGAGGTCTAGGTAGTCGGGCGTGCCGTCGCCATCGGTGTCGACCGAGGGCGTGGCGTAGCGGCCCTCGACGAAGTCGGGGATGCCGTCGCCGTCGCTGTCGAGCTTGCAGTCGGTCGGCCCGCCGGAGTCGCTCGGGCCGGTGTCGGCCGGGCCGGTGTCGGCCGGGCCGGTGTCGGCCGGACCGGTGTCGGCCGGGCCGGTGTCGGCCGGGCCGGTGTCGGCCGGGCCGGTGTCCGGCACGCTCGTGTCGGGCGTACCCGTGTCGAGCGTGCCCGTGTCCGGATCGCTCGTCTCCTCGCTCCCGGTGTCCGTCGACGTGTCGACCTCGGCGTCGCCGCCGCCGGGATCGTCGACGGTGGCGCTCCCGCCGCCGCAGGCCGCGAGGAACAGAGAGCCGAGAAGCAAAGCGAAGGGACGCGATCGAAACTGCACGATGACCTCAGTGATCAGTTGGCGATGGGGGGAACGATGAACAGCACCTCACGGTCGGCGCCGAGCGTGAACGTGCCGCCCACGGGCGGGGGCCTCACCGCGAGTACCTTGAGCCAAGCGCGATAGGTCTTGGCCGACGTGCCGGCCGTTACCACCGTGTTGGGCTTCGGAACGACCGAGAAGCAGTAGTAGGCGCCGGGGTTGACCTGAAGGATCGTCTCCTTGATGTCTCCTGCGCCGGGCACCGCCTTCGGGGTCTTGCGCACGTCGGCGAGCTGCGTCGCCGGGAACGTGACGCAGGCATTCCCGGTGACCGGGTCGGTGCCGCCGGTGGGCTGCGGCTCGACCTTGTCCATGAACGTGGTGACGACGTCGATCGGCTCGCCGACGCCGTTGTACGCCTCGACGTAGACGTCGAACTTGATCGAGTTGAGGAGCGCCGACACGCCGTCGACGATCGAGGTCGAGAGGCCGGTGCCGTTGGTGTTGATGCTGAAGACGAGGCGGCACTGGCGCACCCCGCCGACGAGCGGACCGTCGGCGGCGACGGTGGCGCCGCTGACGCCCGTCTTGCACGTGCCGCCGGGGAACGCCGCGGGCGGCGCGTAGGAGTTGGTCTTGTCGGCGATGTAGGCGAGGTAGCCGTACGGATCGTCTCCGCCCATCAGGCGCCCGCCGTTGTCGGCGCCGACGCCGATAAACTTTGCGCCGAGCTCGCTGAACTTGGTGACGAGCTGGTCGACGTTGAAGGTGGTGAACGAGTACCCGTAGACCAGCGAGCCGTCGTAGGAGGTCGCGGTCTTGTCGAGGGCGCGCTTGCCGTTGTGCATCGACGCGTCGGTGATCGGGATGACGATCGGGAGCGCGTCGCTGCGGAAGCGCAGCGCGCCGAACGTGCCGGCGGGGGGCGAGTCGGCAGCTTGCGAGCCGGTGGGCCACGTCAGCGCCGCGCCGCTGACCGCCTTGTACATCGCTTGGATCTGGCTCTCGGGCCAGTCGGAGCCATTGTGCGTGGTGAGCGAGTTGGCTGCGGCCTGCGAGGTCGCCGTGACGGTGGTCACGTACCCGTTGGCGCCGCCCGCGAGGTAGAAGGGCTGATCGCCCCACGAGCCGGCGCCGTAGCCGGAGTACGGGAAGTCGTCCTCGCCGGCGACGCCGATGCCGAGATCGGGGATGCGCGCCTTGAGCGCGGGGATGATCGTCGACGACAGGCTCGACTTGAGCGCGTTGATCTCGTCGCCCATCGAACCGGTGGTGTCGACGACGAACCCGACGTCGCCCTTGTTGAGCTTCGTCGACAGCGCGAGCAGCGACGAGGTGGGCGTCGCCGCGGCCGAGCCGTCGGCCGAGTAGGGGACGACGAAGTAGAACTTGCCCGACTTGGCCGGCGTGACCGCCGGATCCTTCGCGGCCGCCGCGCCGAGCAGCGTGACCTCGATGAGGTCGTCGATGCCGTCGCCGTCGCTGTCCTTCTTGATGCGGTTGGTCTCGGTCGCGTCGATGAGGCAGTTGCCGTTCTTGTCCTCGTCCCTGTCGGAGAGGAGGTCGCCGTCGGAGTCGAGGTCGACGTAGTCGGGCTTGCCGTCGCCGTCGGTGTCGACGCGCTTCTCGCAGCTGTCGGGCACGCCGTCGCCGTCGGAGTCGGTGTCGCGGAAGTTCTGCCGGCCGTCGCCGTCGACGTCGTTGATGCCGTCGTCGGCGTCGAGGATGCCATCGTTGTCGGAGTCGACGTCGTAGAGATCGGGGATGCCGTCGCTGTCGCTGTCGACCATGCCGACGTAGACGCCGGCCTTGTTGGTGAGCTCGTAGCGGTCGTCGAGGCCGACTGCCTTCGACGGGCTCGACGAGTCGTGGTCGTTCTCCGGATCGATGAAGTCCGGCACGCCGTCGCCGTCGAAGTCGTAGGGGGTGCCGATCACGCAGGCCGGCATCGCGAGCTTGGTGAGCACGGCGGGGGGCGGGCAGCGCTCGATCGCGTCGTCGAGACCGTTGTTGTCGGAGTCGAGGTCGCGGAAGTTCGGGATGCCGTCGCCGTCGGCGTCGTTGCCGAGCGTCGGCTCGCACCCACCGGCGAACCACTCGGCGCGGTCGTGGATGCCGTCGCCGTCGCTGTCGAGGTCGAGGTAGTCGGGCGTGCCGTCCTTGTCGGTGTCGGTCGGGCCGCCCGCCGCGCAGCGCCCCTCGACGCTGTCGGGGATCGTGTCGCCATCGGAGTCGACCGCGCAGGTGAGCGCCGCCAGACAGGGATCGCCCGCGGTGTCTGCGCCGCCGGTGTCGGCCGCGCCGCCGGTGTCGGCCGGCGCCGTGTCGGCGACGCTGCCGTCGTCCCCGGCGTCGGC
>JALHOE010000157.1 GCA_022843175.1 Deltaproteobacteria bacterium | reverse complement strand
GCTCTTCCGATCTGGGCCGGCGTCGCCGGCGCCAGCGTGACGGCGATCTCGCGCCCGAGCGCGGCGGCGGCGCGGGCAGCGAGCACCTCGAGGAGCGGCGACGGCGCGCGGGTCTGCGTCGCCTCGGCGATCCCGAGCACGGCCTCGAGCGGACCGTGACGGAGCAGCGCGGGCACCAGCGTCTCGGCGAGGACGACCGCGATCTCTGCCGGGAGCTCGTCGTCGACGAGGGCGAGCTCGTGCGCGGCGAGGAGATCGCTGCGCTCGCGCGAGCGCTCGACGACGTCGTGCTCGACGCGCGCGAAGTACCGCGCGTGACGGCGGAGCGCGCGGAGACGCTCGGGGTCTCCGAGCAGCTCGATCGCGAGGTGGCGGATCACCGGCGCGATGACGAACCGTGCCTCCGCGCGCGGCGCGCGACCGACCAGCGCCACCGAGGCGAGCGTGGACAGCACGTCGAGCGGCGCGACGTCGACCGGCAGCTCGACCACCGACTCGAACGCGTCGCTGTCGAAGGGCCCCTCGATCACCGATGCCTGCGCCAGCGCGAGCCGGCTGATCGAGTCGAGACGGTCGATGCTCCACGCGGCCACGGCGCGGAGCGGGCGATCGCCGTCGCTCCGGGCGTCGAGCTCGCGCACGAGCTGAAGCGGCGCGTCGTCCCACGACGCGATGAGCTCGATCGCCAACGGGAGCCCGCCGGCGAGCGCGCACAGCTCCTCGATCAGCGCGCGCTCCCGGCTCCCCGGATCGCGCACCATCGGCGAGCGCGTGAGGAACAGAGAGGTCGCTTCGTCCTCGAGCGGCTCGATCATGATCGTGCGCTCGCCCGGGTAGCGGAGCGGCGACGTCGCGGTGCAGATCGCGGGGACGCGCAGGAGGCCGAGCGCCTCGGCCACCGCGTCTGCCGCGCGCTCGCACCGATCGAGGACAAAAAGACCATTTCGCGCGGTGATCGCCTCGTGAAGGGCGGCGATCATGTCGCGCTGCGCGCGCACGTCGAGCGTCGCGGCAATGGCCGCGACGACCTCGTCGAAAT
This sequence comes from Deltaproteobacteria bacterium, assembly GCA_022843175.1. GTDB lineage: Bacteria > Myxococcota_A > Polyangia > Polyangiales > JADJMO01 > JALHOE01. The sequence goes on along the minus strand of JALHOE010000157.1, from coordinate 19,504 downwards.
CGCGCGCGTGGGTGAGGTCGACAAAGACGTGGTCGTCTCCCTCGGCGGTCGCGAGCAGGTGGAGCGCGAGCTCGGTCTTGCCGACGCCGGACGGGCCCACGAGCGTCAACGGCTGAGATGCCTCGCGGATCTCGGCGAGGACGCGCGCGCGGCCAAATAGCCTCGCGGCGCGCGGCGACGGAGGAACCAGCGCGGGACGCACGCGCGGAGCACATCCCGGACTCGGGCGATCGGTCAAGCGACCCCGCCGATGACGCGTGACGTCGCGCTGCAAAGGCCGCTATGTTCTGCACCGTTCATGACAGAGACGGTCACACCGCTACGGGTAGGTGTTCCGCGCGAGGTTCATCAGGGCGAGCGACGCGTCGCCGCCACGCCCTCGACGGTGCAACGCCTACGCAAGCTCGGGCTCGAGGTGCTCATTCAGTCCGGCGCTGGCGAGGGCGCGAGCTTCCTCGACTCCGCATACGCCGAAGCCGGCGCGAAGATCGTGCAGCACGCCGCCGAGCTGTACGGAATGGCGGACATCATCCTCAAGGTGCGCGCGCCCGAGAAGCTCTCCGACGTCGACGTGCACGAGGCAGATCTCCTCAAGGAGAACGCGCTCCTCATCTCGTTCGTGTGGCCCGCGCAGAACAAAGAGCTCCTCGAGCGGCTGGCGAATCGCAAGGCCAACGTGCTCGCGATGGACGCGGTGCCCCGCATCACCCGCGCGCAGAAGCTCGACGCGCTCTCGGCCATGGCGAACATCGCCGGCTACAAGGCGGTGATCGACGGCGCCTCGCACTTCGGTCGCTTCCTCGGCGGCCAGATGACGGCCGCCGGTCGGGTGAAGCCCGCGCAGGTCCTGGTGGTCGGGGCTGGCGTCGCCGGCCTCGCCGCGATCGCCGCCGCGCGCTCGCTCGGCGCGGTGGTGCGCGCGTTCGACACGCGCCCCGTCGTGCGCGAGCAGATCGAATCGCTCGGCGGCCGCTTCGTCGAGTTCAAATTCGAGGGCGAGACCGGCGAGGGTCAGGGCGGCTACGCCAAGCAGGTCTCGGACGCGTACCTGCTCGCCGAGCAGACGCTCCTCGCGCAGCACTGCGCCGAGGTCGATCTGGTCATCACCACCGCGCTCATCCCCGGCAAGCCGGCGCCCAAGTTGATCACGTCCGGCGCCGTGGTCGGCATGACCCGCGGGTCGGTCATCGTCGATCTCGCCGCCGAGCAGGGCGGCAACTGCGCCCTCACCGAGCCCGACCGCATCGTCGAGAAGTACGGCGTCACCATCGTCGGCCTCACCGACCTCACGAGCCGCATGGCGCCGCTCGCGAGCGAGCTCTACGCAGCGACGGTCACCACGCTCCTCACCGACCTGATGAAGACCGGCAAGCTCTTCATCGACGAGCGCGACGAGGTGCACCGGGGGATGCAGATCCTCTGCGACGGCGACCTCCGCTGGCCGCCCCCCAAGCCGCAGGTTCGCTCCGGCGCGCCGCGCCAACCGGCCGAGGCCGCGGCCAAGCCGCACCACGACAAGCACGCGCCCAAGCCGGTGTCGCCGTGGCCGCGGCGCATCGGCCTGCTCCTCGCGCTCGCGGTGCTTCTGCCCCTCGGGATGTGGGGTTCGCCCGAGCTTCTCCAGCGGGTAACCGTGTTCCTCCTCGCGTGCATCGTCGGCATCTACGTCATCTGGAACGTCGCGCCCGCGCTCCACACGCCGCTGATGAGCGTCACCAACGCCATCAGCGGGATCATCCTCCTCGGCGGCCTGCTGCTCGTCCCCGGCGCCTCGAGCTCGATCACGCTCACCGTCGCGGCGGTCGCCGTGCTCATCGCCGCGATCAACGTCGCCGGCGGCTTCCTCGTCACCCAGCGCATGCTGAAGATGTTCCACAAGTGATGCCGCAGAGCCTCGCGACCGTCACCTATATCGTCGCGGCGATGCTGTTCGTCGCGAGCCTCCGCGGCCTCTCCAACCAGGAGACGGCGCGGCGCGGCAACTTCCTCGGCATCGTCGGCATGCTGCTCGCCGTCGGCGTCACGTTGATCGCGCTCCTCCAGAGCCCGGTCACGGTGAAGCTCACCCACCTCGGCGTGCTCGGCGCGGCGACGGCGGTGGGCTGCCTCATCGGCTCGGTGCTCGCGGCTCGGGTCGCGATGACCTCGATGCCCGAGCTCGTGGCCATCCTTCACAGCTTCGTCGGCGCCGCCGCGGTGCTGGTCGGCGTGGGCACCGCGCTCGAGGGCCGCGCCCACGACGTCGCCCACGCCATCGAGACGTACATCGGCATCGTCGTCGGCGCGATCACGTTCACCGGCTCGATTGTCGCGTTCCTCAAGCTGCGCGGCACGATCGGAAGCCGCCCGTTGGTGATCCCCGGCCGTCACCTGATCAACATCCTCTTGGTCTCCGGCTGCATCGCGCTCGCGGTGCTCGGCGGCGGCCGCAAAGAGGCGGTGCCGCACCTCCTCGGCGTGATCGGCCTCGCGTCGGTGCTCGGCGCGCACCTGGTCATGGCGATCGGCGGCGGCGACATGCCGGTCGTCGTGTCGCTCCTCAACAGCTACTCCGGGTGGGCCGCGTCGGCCGCCGGCTTCATGCTCGGCAGCGACCTCTTGGTCATCGTGGGCGCGCTCGTCGGCTCGAGCGGCGCCATCCTCAGCTTCATCATGTGCAAGGCGATGAACCGCTCCATCTGGAACGTCGTCTTCGCCGGCTTCGGCGACACGCCGAAGGCCAAGGCCAAGGGCGACGAGGAGCAGCGGCCGGTCCAGCAGACCAACGTCGAAGAGACGGCCGACCTCCTGCTCCACGCCAAGAGCGTCATCGTCGTCCCCGGCTACGGCATGGCCGTCGCGCAGGCGCAGCACCCGGTCAAGGAGATCACCTCCATGCTGGCGGGGCGCGGCGTCCAGGTGCGGTACGCGATCCATCCCGTCGCCGGGCGCCTGCCCGGTCACATGAACGTCCTCCTCGCCGAGGCCGATGTCCCCTACGACATCGTCCGCGAGATGGAGGAGATCAACGAGGACTTCGAGAAGACCGACGTCGTCGTCGTCATCGGCGCCAACGACATCGTCAACCCGAGCGCGCTCGAGGACGAGAGCTCGCCGATCTGGGGTATGCCGGTGCTCGAGGTGTGGAAGGCGGCGAAGGTCGTGATGCTCAAGCGCTCGATGGCAGCGGGCTACGCCGGCGTCGAGAACCCGCTGTGCTTCCGCGAGAACACCCTCATGCTGTTCGGCGACGCGAAGCAGACGGTGTCGAAGCTACTTACTGCCATTGCTGCCAAGATGACCTGATCACCACGTGGAGAAGGTCTTCCACGCGTCGTTGAACGCGGCGCCGGTCACGCTGCAGTCGCAGAAGGAGTAGGCACCCGAGGGGCTGCACGCGCGGGACGCGGTGGCGCCCGGCGCGTAGCCGTCGCGGATCGATTGGGCGAGGCGTGTCGCGAGCTCGGCCCGCTCGGCCGTGGTGCCCGCCGACTCGTCCCACGCAAAACCGATGCGGCCGTCGGGGAATGGATGGGTCTCGAGCCAGAGGCGCGTCGCGTAGACCTGCAAGCTGACGTGGTGCTTCATCGCGTCGAGCGTGACATCGGTGGCGCCGAAGGCCGCGGTGCTCTTCCACACCGCGTTCAGCAGCGGAAAGTAGGTCTCCCCGAAGAACGTGCGCGCCATCAGCGCGCTCCCCGGCGCGCCCGAGCCGGTCGCGAGACGCCCCGGGTGCATCGCGAAGTCGTTCACCCGCTCGGCGCGCGCCGCGACCGTCGCGCCGGTCGCACAGACGAGCGACGCGCTGGTGTGCGCGCCCTGGCCCCACAGCCGAACGAACTTGTTCATCTCGGTGAAGAACGCGCTGTCGGTGAGCCACGTGCGGAGCGCGGGTTTGTACGAGGCGAAGTTGGTCGTCTCGTGGCCCACGTTGCTCACGAGGACGACGCCGGCGCTCGTCATCGAGCCGGGCGGACCGCTGTAGAGACCGCGAACGAGGTCGATGACCTCCTTGCGGACTGCCGCGTCGGTGCGAACCGTCGGCGGCAGCTCGTGGATGACCCAGGTGTCGCCGCGCATCACGTTGTAGCCGGCGGCGTCCATGCGTTTGCGGAACTCGACGCCACGGTCGAACCAGGTCAGCTCGGTGCGCAGGCTCCACGCGCCGAAATCGAGCTCGGCGACGGCGAAGAACCGCCCCTTCCGCGCGCGGATCGCGGCCGGCTGCTCGGGCCCCCGCGGCCGGGTTCGGTCTGCGGCGAGCGCGGGCACATGGACGAGGTAATCGGCGCAGGGCGAGGCGTTGGCCTCGAACGCGGCGGCGAGGGTGCCCCCGCCGTTCGGGTTGAGGGCGAAGACGCTGACCACGCGGGGGCACGCCATCGGGATCGGCGGCAGCGGATAATCCGGCGCACCGACCTCGGCCGCGTCCGTGATGACGTCGCCCGGAGTCTCGCTGTCGAGCGTAGCGGTCTCCGAAGCCTCCGAGTCCTCTGGCGCTGTTGGCGGCGCCTGCAGGCTGTCCTCGCCGACACATCCGGCGAGCAGCACAGCAACAACTGCCGCGCGCAGCCTCATCCGCAGTATTCTAGCGACACGTTGCCCAGCCGCACTGTCGAGCAAGACGCACGCGCGATTTGCGTCAAGATAGCCGCCCCCTGATGACTCCCCCGACGAGCGGAACCGTCACGCTGCGTGGCTCGGTTCTCCGCCACAACCTCAAGGCGATTCGTAACCTGTTCGGTGACGAGGGCTACGAGCGCATCATGAGCGGGCTCCGCCCCGAGCTCCGCGAGCGGATCGAGGGCGTGGTCGCGGTCGAGAGCGTGCCGGTCGAGGTCTTCGCGACCCTCCACGAGTCGATCCGCGCGAGCATCGGGAACAACAAGTGGGAGGCCGCGAAGGCGATCGGGATGGAGGCCGCGCGGCTCGAGTTCAGCGGCGTCTACCGCGTGATCATCCGCGCGATTCACTACGACGACGTGTGGGACCGCATCCAGCGAACGTGGGACCACATCGTCGGCACCGGCGCCTTCCGCTGGATCCATCGCGAAGCGGGGCATACGCGCGGCGAGATCAACGGCGTGCCCGGCTTCAACCTCGGGTGCTGGTGGTCCGCGGCGGGTCGGTGCGAGCAGCTCCTGCTGATGTCCGGCGCCAAGAGCGCCAGCGTCGACATCGTCGAGCACGGCCCCGGCCGCGCGACGTTCGACGCGGTGTGGCTCACCTGACGATGTCGTCGGGCGTGTCCCAGTCGTCGAGCGCGTGCGGGTCGATGGCGAGCTCGACCGGCGAGAGCTTCGCGAAGAGCCGCTGCAGCGAGCGCTCGGAGTCGGTGAGCGCGCCGAGCACCGAGGCGTCGTAGCGCGCGAAGAAGGGCTCCCACCGTTGGTCGCGTCGCGCGGCGACGATCGGCGCCCGGGAGGGGTGCTCGGCGAGGGCTCGCAGGTGCTCGGCCTCGACGTACGGCATGTCGCACGCGACGGCGATCGCCGAGCCTCCGGCCAGGAGCGCGCGGAGGCCGCCGAGCGGCCCGATCCCCGGCGGATCGTCGGGGATCGAGGCCACCCCGTACGCGGACGCGTCGCCCACCACGATCACCTCGCCGACGCTCGCGGCGACGCGCATCACGCGCGCGAGGAGCGTCTCGCCGGTGGGGCCGACGAGGAGCCCCTTGGGCGCGCCGCCCATCCGTGTGCTGCGCCCGCCGACGAAGATCCCGATCCGCACCGACGTGACGCTCGCGTGGCCGGCGCCTTTCTGTCAACCTTCGCCGCCATGGCCGCCATGCTCTCGCTGGAAGAGGCGCGTGCGATGATCCTCGCCGAGGTGCCGGCGTTAGAGACCGAGACGGTGCCGCTCGACGCGGCGCTCGGCCGGGTGCTCGCGGTGGACGTGCACGCCGCGTCGCCGCTCCCGCCGTTCGACTACTCGGCGATGGACGGCTACGCGGTGTGCGCCGGCGACGGAGCGTTGACGATGCCGGTGATCGGCGAGTCGCGCGCGGGCGGTCCGTTGCCCACGCCGCTGGCGCGCGGAGCGGCGGCGCGCATCCTCACCGGCGCGCCCATCCCGGCGCGCGCCGACGCGGTGATCCCGCAAGAGGACGTGACGCGCGAGGGCGACACGATCACGGTCTCGGCGCTGCCGCAGCCCGGCAAGCACATCCGCCGCGCGGGCGAGGATCTGCAGACCGGCGCCCTGGCGCTCGCGCGCGGGACCCGGCTCACCCCCGCGCAGCTCGCGCTCGTCGCCACCGTCGATCACGCGTCGGTCCCGGTCGCGCGCGCACCGCGGGTGACGATCCTCTCGACCGGCGACGAGCTGCGCGCTCCCGGCGAGCCGGCGCGCCCCGGGTCGATCGTCGACGGCAACAGCTTCATGCTCACCGCGCTCGCAGCCAACGTCGGCGCGCGCGCCACCCGAATCCACGTGCGCGACGACCTCGCGGCCACGCGCGCAGCGATCCGCGCCGCGCTCGACAGCGATCTCATCCTCACCGTCGGGGGCGTGAGCGTCGGCGATCACGATCACGTGCGCGACGCGCTCACCGCCGAGGGCGTGGCGATCGACTTCTGGCGCGTCGCGATCAAGCCCGGCAAGCCGCTCGCGTTCGGGCGCCACGGTCGCGCGCGCGTGCTCGGACTGCCGGGGAATCCCGCTGCGGCGTTCGTGACATTCCTCCTCTTCGCCGCCCCGCTGTTGCGCGCGATGCAGGGAGAGACGCGCACAGCCCCGCGGGTCCGCGCGGCGCTGACGCGAGCGCGAAGAGGCACCGAGTCACGCACCGAGCTCGCCCGCGCCCGACTCGACGGCGCAACGGTCGATGTGTTCGACAATCAGGCCTCGGGCGCGGTCACCTCGATCGCGTGGTGCGACGCGCTGGCCGTGCTGCCACCGCACACGCCCGCGTTCGCCGCGGGGGATCTGGTGGACGTGTACCGGGTGAGCGAGCTCTGAGCTAACCGCCGGCGACGGGCGGGATGAGCGCGACCTCGTCGCCGTCGTGGATTGGGTCCTCCCACGCCGCGTAGGTGCCGTTGACCGCCAAGCGGATCGAGCTTTCGTACGGCGCGAGCGCCGGGTGCTCGCGGCACAAGCGGGCGAGGAGGCTCCGCGCCGTGGTCGGCTCGGTGAGCGAGAGCGCGAGCTCCGCGGCGCCGATCGCGTCGCGCGCGCCGGCAAAGGCGAGGAGCCGCACGCTCACGAGTGGTGCTCGTGCGCGCAACGCGCGTCTCGCCAGCCGACCCAGTAGGCGCCCTCGGGGCCGTGCTCGCGCTTCCAGATCGGCACGCGCGCCTTGATCTCGTCGATCAGCCTGCGGCACGCGGCGAACGCCTCTTCGCGGTGCGGCGCGCTCGCGGCGCAGATCACCGCGGTGTCGCCGACGCGCAGCGCGCCGATGCGATGCGCGACCGCGAGGGTGACGTCGTCGGTGCGGAGCTCTCCGACGATGCGCTCCATCTCGGCGAGAGCCATGGGGCGGTAGGCCTCGTACTCGAGGAGGGTCACCGCCCTGCCCTCGGCCTGGTCGCGCACGACCCCGACAAACAGCGCCACGCCGCCGGCGCTCGGCCGCGAGACGTGCGCCAACAGCGGATCGATCGTGATGGGCTCGTCCGTGAGCGTCACCATGGGCGGACCATACCAGATGGATTAGGATCCAACAGTGCGCGTAGCCCTTCCGATGCTCTCGACCGCGCCGCGCGCCGAGCCGCGGGCCGCGCGCCTATCGATCACCGATCGGTGCGATCTCGCGTGCGTCTATTGCCGCCCCCACCGCCGAGATGGCCACTTGCCGGCCGAACGCCGCCTGGCGGCCGCCTACTGGAGCACGGTCGTGCGCGGGCTCACCGCCCGGGGCGTCCGACGCATCCGCATCACCGGCGGAGAGCCGCTCGTGCACCCCGACGTGATCGAAATCACCCGCGCCATCGCCTCCGTTGACGGCGTCGAGGATCTCGCCATCACCACCAACGGCACCCAGCTCGCGGCGCTCGCCGGGCCCCTCCGCGAGGCGGGCGTGCGGCGCCTCAACCTGTCCATCGACTCGCTCGATCCGCACCGCTTCTTCCGCATCACCCGCGGCGGTCGGCTGTCCGAGGTCCTCGCCGGGCTCGAGGCCGCGCGCCGCGCCGGGTTCGAGCTCAAGACCAACACGGTGGTCCTCGGCGGCGAGGACGGCAACGAGGACGAGCTCGCTGCCATCGCCGAGCTCGCTTGGGCGCACGAGGCGACGCCGCGGTTCCTCGAGCTGATGTCGGTCGGCGAGGGTGCGCGCATCCGCGGTCGGATCGTCCCCTACGCGCGCGTGCGCCAACACCTTGCGCACCTGCTCGCGGACGACGAGGTCGCGCGCGACGCCGACCGTGGGCCCGCGGTCTACGCGCGCGCCCGCGGCGGCCGCCGGCTCGGCTTCATCACCGGCACGAGCGACACGTTCTGCAGCGGCTGCGACCGTCTGCGCGTGAGCAGCGACGGGCAGCTGCGCCCCTGCCTCGCCACGCAGGACTCGGTCGACATCTCGCAAGCCATCCGCGACGGCGACGTCGACGCGATTGGCGAGGGCCTGAGCGCGGCGTGGGCGGTGAAGCCGGGCGACGACTGGGGCGGCTGCACCGAGGCCAGCGCAGCGTCGGTCGACATGCGCGCCACCGGCGGCTGAAACGACGGGGCCGCGCTGGCCCGTGGAGCCGCGACCGCAAGGGAGCGGGTTGTCAGGGAGTTTCCCGGGACAACCCGCTCGCTGACGCTCGCGGCTCCAATTTTTGTCACCGGGGGACACTTGACACTCAGTGCCACATTGCTATTGCTGGGGCCCATGCAGATCCCGACCAAGGGCGTCCCCCGCGAAGCCATCCTGTCGTCCCTCGAGCAAGCCCGCGCCCACGACGTGCCCTGGCGCGACGGCAAGCTCTACGCCTACGTGTTCGACGGCGGCCGCGAGATCGAGGAGATCGGCAAGCACGCGTACATGGCCTACCTGAGCGAGAACGGGCTCGACCCGACCACGTTCAAGAGCCTGCTCACGTTCGAGAACGACCTGGTCGACATGGCGCGCCGTCACCTCGGCGGCGACGAGAAGGTCGTCGGCAACTTCACCAGCGGCGGCACCGAGTCGATCATCCTCGCCTGCAAGACCGCGCGCGAGGCGTTCCGCGCGAAGCACCCCGGCGTCCGCCCGCAGATCGTCGTCCCCGCCACCGCGCACTCCGCGTTCCACAAGGCGGCCTACTACCTCGACGTCGACATCGTCTCGACCGACGTCGACCCGGAGACGTTCCGCGCCGTGCCCGCGGCGATGAAGGCGGCGATCACCGACCGCACCATGCTCATCGTCGCGTCGGCCTGCTCCTACGCCCACGGCGTCGTCGATCCGGTCCGCGAGATCGCCGCCATCGCGCTCGAGCGGGGCATCCTCTGTCACGTCGACGGGTGCATGGGCGGCTTCCTCCTCCCCTACTTCCGCCGGCTCGGTCAGCCGGTCGAGGAGTTCGACTTCCGCGTCCCCGGCGTCACCTCGATGTCGATGGACTTCCACAAATACGGGCTCTGCCCCAAGGGCGCGTCGGTCGTGCTCTACCGCGACGAGCGCCTCCGCCAGCACCAGATCTTCGCGTGCGCGGACTGGAGCGGCTACACGATGATCAACAACACCATCCAGAGCTCCAAGTCCGGCGGGCCGATGGCCGCCGCGTGGGCGGTGCTCCAGTTCGTCGGCGACGAGGGCTACCTCGAGTTCGCCAAGGGCCTGATGCGGGCGCGCGACGAGATCGTCGCCGGCATCGCCAAGATCGAGGGCCTGCGCGTGATGGGTAAGCCCGAGATGAGCCTCGTCGCCTTCACCTCCGACGAGCTCTCGGTGTTCGCCATCGCCGACGAAATGAAGGCGCGCGGCTTCCACGTGCAGGCGCAGCTCCGGCACGGCGTCTCCAAGGAGAACATCCACGTCTCGATCCAGCCGAGCAACGTCAAGTGGTCGGGCGAGCTCCTCGCCGCGCTCGCCGCCTCGGTCGCCGCGGTGCGCGCGGCTGGGGGCGGGCCGAAGCCGCCGGTCGAGATGGGCGCGCTCCTCGCGCAGCAGATCCAGGCCGACACCACCGGCGAGGGCCTCAACAACCTGATCGCGATGCTCGGCGGCGGCGGCGGCGAGACCCCGGCCGCGATGGCCGAGCTCAACGCGCTGATCAACGAGCTGCCGCCGCGCGCACGCGAGCGCTTGCTCGTCGCCTTCGTCGGTCAGATGTTCACGCCCAAGAACCGATGAACGTCGAGCCCGGACTTCGCGACAAGAAGAAGGTCCGCGTCCACCACGCGCTGGTCGAGGCGGCGATCCGCCTGTTCGAGCAGCGCGGCTTCGACCAGGTCACGGTCGACGAGATCGCCGCCGCGGCCGACGTCTCGCGCCGCACGTTCTTCCGCTACTTCCCCACCAAGGAGGCGGTCGTCTTCGCGCGGCGCGACGAGCAGCTCGCAGCGTTCCGCGAGGCCATCGCCGACAAGCCCGAGGGCTTCGACGCCATTCGCGGGGCGCTCCTCGCGCTCGGCACCGACTACGTCGAGCAGCGCCGCCGCATCCTCGTGGAGCAGCGGCTCATTCGCACCGCGCCCTCGCTGATGATGCACGACCTCGAGGTCGACCGCGCGTTCGAGTCGGTGATGGTCGAGCACCTGCTCGCGCGCACCAAGCGCACGGTCGGCGATCAGCGCCGCGCGAAGATCCTCGCCGCGGCGATCGTCGGCGCGGTGCGGGTGTGCATCGAGGAGTGGGCGGAGCGCGACGGCGAGCCGGACCTGCGCAAGCTCGGCGCCGACGCGCTCGACCTGCTCGAGCCGCTCGCCCCTCGGCCGCGGTGACTACTTGCCGCTCGACGGCGGGACGGCCTCGGCCTCGAAGCCGTCGGCGCCCTCGACGAGGATGAGCGCGCCGCGGCCTCCGGCCAGCTCGCGCGCCACGGCGACTGCCTCGTCGCGCGTGGCGCAGGGGGGAGCGGCCTCGCTGTCGCCGAGGAAGACGACGAAGCCGTCGCCCACGCGGCGAACGCGCAGGAGGCGAGTACTCGCTGGGGGTGCTTCTTCTTCTTCTTCGGGTTCGTGCATGGTGCTGGGGATTCGACGCCGTGTTGCCGCGCCGCGCCCGCGAGAGCTTAGCTCGCGCCGAGACGTCGCGGAGTGGGAAATCCGGTCACTCGCCCTCGGGATCGGGGAAGACCGGCTCGCTGCGCGAGAGGAACGCGCCGATGCCGAACACGCACTCGCCGGAGGCGATCAGCGTGCAGGCGCGATCGAGCTCGAGGGCGAGCGCGTCCTCGAGGGAGAGGTCGGGCGTGCGGCGGATGATCGCGAGCGACTCGCGCACCGCGCGCGGGCCGTTCTTCGCGATCGACTCGGCGAGCTCCATCGCCTCCGCCAGCGCTCCGCCGGGGGCGCTGACGCGATTGACAAGCCCGAGCGCGAGCGCTTCGTGCGCGTCGACCCGCCGCGCGGTGAGGATGAGATCGGCGGCGCGCGACGGCCCGAGCAAGCGCGTGAGCGCGACCCCGCCGCCCAGGTCCGGCATGAGGCCCAGCCTCGTCTCGCTGAAGCAGATCGTCGCGGCGGGATCGACGACCCGCAGATCGCAGCGTGCGGCGAGCTCGGCGCCGCCGCCGAAGGCGAGGCCGTTGATCGCGGCGATCACCGGGAGCGGCTGGGCGAACAGCCGATCGACGATCGAGCGCAGCTCGCCGAGCATCGCGTCGACCGGGCGTCGGTCGTGGGTCTGCACGGCATCGGTGATGCCCGCGATGTGCGGGTTGTCGGGGTTGACGTCCATGCCCGCGCAGAAGGCTCGATCGCCCGCGCCGGTGACGACGATGGCGCGCGCGCGCGGCAGCCGCTCGAGGACCGAGCCGAGCTTCCGCCACGTGCTCCGATCGAGCGCGTTGCGCCGCTCCGGACGGCTCAGCGTGAGGACTGCGACATGACCACGCACCTCGCAAAGAACGTCGCCGGACATCGCGAAGGAGCCTAGCTCAGCTCCCGTACGGCGGACCGCCCTGCCCACCCTGCGGGTTGTAACCACCGGGCGGAGGCGGATAGCCGGGCTGCTGCTGCTGCGGGTACCCCTGCTGCGGAGCGCCCTGCTGCGGAGCGCCCTGCTGCGGGTAACCCTGCTGCGGGTACTGCTGCTGCGCGTAGCCCTGCTGCGAGGGGTAGCCCTGCTGCTGTTGCGGGTACTGCTGCTGGGGGTACCCCTGCTGCGGGTACTGCTGCTGCATGGGCGGCGTCGCGGCCTTCATCGACGAGCCGATGGCGACCATGATGATGCTGACCACGAAGACGACCCCGCCGGCCACGAGCCCCGGCTCCGCCTCGCGCCCGGAGATGGCGCCGCCCGGATCGAGGAACACGTGATACGCGCAGAACGCCGTCACACAGAAGGAGATGAGGAGCAGCACGCCCCCGCATCCGAGCAACGGTTTCTTCATGGTGGCGGGAGGCTACCCGCTTTTACCGCCGCCGGCACGCGTGCTCAGCTGCAAGCGCCGTCGGTCACGGCGCCCTTCTTCCAGCAGAACGAGGCGAGCCTGGTCGGGCTGGGCGCGCCCTTGGCCCCCTGGGCGAAGTGGAACGTGCACCAGGTGGGCTCCGACGGGAGGCCGACCGAGGCGAAGGCGGGGAGCTTGAACGCGCGCGGCGAGTTCACGGCGAGGGTGTCGACGCCCGACACCGTCTCGTCCTCGGTCTTCGTCGTGTAGCCCACCTTGCACACCGACTGCACGAAGAGGATCGTGCCCGCGGCGACCTCGCTCTTGCGGGTGACGTCCCAGGCGAGGTCGAGCGACTTCTTGTTCGGCGTGACGGTGAGCTTCTCGACGACGAGCGGCGGACCCTCGGGCTCCTTCTTGGCCACGGGCTCCGGCGGGGGCTCCGCCTTGGCCGTCTCCTTGGCTTCGACCGGCGCGGCGGGCGGCGTGGCCGGCGCGACCTCTTTGCCGCCACAGCCGCAGAGGAGCGCGAGGAGCAGGGTGCGATGCATGGGCACAATCTACCGCATGGACGAGCCCCGGCGGTGGCCCCACACTGTGGCGCGTGGGGCCGCTCAGCTATCGCACGCTCGATCTCGCGGGCAGCGCAGAGGACGCGCGCCGGTTCGATCGCATGACCGGCATCTACCACAAGGGGCAGGACCTCGCGTGGAACGGCCGCGAGGTGCTCGCCTCGCTGCTCGAGAAGCATGGGGGCCCGCAGGTGCCGGCCCACCTCAAGGGCCCGCTCCAGCGCGTGTTCAGCTCGATCCTGTGGGGAGAGCTCGCGGCGTGGAAGATCTCGGCGCAGCTCGCCGACCGCATCGAGCCGCTCGGCGCGAAGATGGCGGCCACGAGCCAGGCCCACGACGAGGCCCGCCACTTCTATGTCATCCACGACTACCTCGTGGCCGCCACCGGCAGCGCGCCGCGTGAGCTCGCCCCGGCGAGCGAGCGGCTTCTCAACGCGGTGCTCGAGGCCGACGACCTCGCGTGCAAGCTCCTCGGCATGCAGCTCCAGGTCGAGACCACCGCGCTGACGATCTTCCAGGGCGTGCGCGAGAAGCGCGTGTGCCCGGTGCTCAGCGAGCTGCTCCTCTACTTCGAGAAGGACGAGGCGCGCCACGTGGGCCTCGGCCTGCAATACCTGCCGGTGCTGGTGCGCGACATGGGCGCGCTCCACCGCGCCCGGTTCACCAAGTTCGCGCTCGAGATCACGGTGCACCTCCTCGGCGGCCTCTGGGCCATGAGCGACGATCTCCGCGCGCTCGGTCTCGACCCGCGCGAGATCATGCGGCTCGGCAAGAGCAAGCAGCTCCTGGTGTTCGAGGAGCTGTGGGCGTCGTCGCCGGTGGAGCGCAGCGTCGTCGGCGATCGGATCAGCCACTTCCTCGAGGCGGTCGCGAGCGCCACCTGGCCCGATGAGAGCGAGCGCGACGTGCGCGGTCGCGCGCGCGCGTTCCTCCGCGCCTGGCAGAGCGACGGCGTCGAGACCGTGGCGACGGCGATCGACCCCACCGCCAAGCCCGAGCCGGTGCCGCCCGCGCCGCGGCTCTAGCGAGGTACCATCGCGGACCATGAGCCCGCTGCTCCGTGCGTTCGGCGTGACCTTCGTCGCGGTCTTCCTCGCGGAGCTCGGCGACAAGACCCAGCTCGCCACGATGGCCCTCGCCGGCGCCGCGGACACCGCGCGCGCACGGTGGATCGTGTTCGCCGCGTCCGCGTCCGCGCTCGTCGCCACGAGCGCGATCGGCGTCGTGGCCGGGGCCGCGGTCGCGCGCTACGTACGGCCGAGCACGATCGAGCGCCTCGCCGGCGCGCTCTTCATCGTGCTCGGCGTGATCATGCTCGTCCGTTCGCGCCGTTAACTCGCGTCCGCGCATCAGACCGGCATGTCGGTCGGCCGCGGGTTGATCGCCGCCGGCGCGCTGGTGGCCGCGATGAGCGGAGCCGTGTGGTCACGCGCGATCTCCGCTCCTCCCGCCATCACGGCGGAGCCGCTCAACGCCCTCGCGCTCCGCGCCGCCTGGACGCTCGCCTGCCTGCCCTACCCAAGGGAAGAGCGCGCGCCGGACTCGCTGCTCGACGCGTACAGCTGCCTGGATCAGGCTGAGCCGCTCGAGTAGCTCATCGTCCGAGCACCTCGCGCACCCGCCGCGCCAGCAGATCTGGCGTGATCGGCTTCTGCACGAACGGCACGCCGGAGCCGAGGAGCCCATGGCGGGTGATCGCCTCGTCGGTGTAACCGGACATGAACAGGACCTTCACCTCGGGACGGCTGAGGCGGATTCGATCGGCGAGGTCGGGGCCGCTCATCCGCGGCAGAACGACGTCGGAGAGGAGCAGCTGGATCGGGTCTCGATGCTGCTCGTTGGCGAGCAGCGCCTCTCCGGCGCTCGGCGCTTCGATGACGGTGTAGCCCTGGCGACGGAGGATGCCCTTGACCACCGCGCGCACCTGGTCGTCGTCCTCGACGAGGAGGATCGTCTCGGAGCCGGAGACCGACTCGAGCGGCCGCGGTCGCGACGACGGCGAATTGGACACGGCGTCCGTGCGCGGCAGATAGACCTTGAAGGTCGTCCCGTGGCCGGGCTCGCTGTACAGCCAGATGTGACCACCGCTCTGCTGCACGATGCCGAACACGGTCGACAGGCCGAGCCCGGTGCCCTTGCCGCGCTCCTTGGTGGTGAAGAACGGCTCGAACGCGCGCGCCACGGTGTCGCGGTTCATGCCGACGCCGGTATCGCTGACCGCGACCATCACGTGCGGGCCGGCCGTGACGCCGAGGTGCGCCCGCGCGTAGTCCTCGTCGAGCTCGACGTCGCTGGTCTGGATGGTGAGCTTGCCCCCTGTCGGCATCGCGTCGCGCGCGTTGACCGCCAGGTTCATGACCACCTGCTCGATTTGCCCCGGGTCGGCGCGCACCTTCCCGAGCTGCGGCGCGAGCAGCGTGGTGAGCTCGACGTCGGCGCCGAGCAGACGTCCGAGCAGCTTCTCCATGCCGCCGATCACCTTGTTGAGGTCGAGGATCTTGGGCTCGAGGATCTGCTGGCGGCTGAACGCCAGGAGCTCCTTGGTGAGCCCCGCCGCGCGCTCGCCAGCGGCGAAGATCTCCTCGAGATCGGCGCGGTGCGCGTCGTCGCTCGGGAGCTCGCCGAGGATGAGGTTCGTGTAGCAGAGGATCACCGAGAGGAGGTTGTTGAAGTCGTGCGCGACGCCACCGGCGAGCCGACCGACCGCATCCATCTTCTGCGCGTGACGCAGCTGCTCCTCGCTCCGGGCGAGCGCCTCCTCAGCGCGGCGACGCTCGGTGACGTCGAGCGAGAGAATGCACACCCCCTCGGGCACGGGTACGAAGCGAAGCTCAAACCACCCGCGCGAGCCGTCGACGTGATCGAACGCATTGATCAGGCGATCGTGCTCCCGTTCCTCCATGCAGCGGCGGAGCACCGCGAACATCGGCGTGTTCTCGATCCCCGGGTAGCACTCCATCATCGTGCGGTGGAGGAGCTGCTCGCGGGTCTTCTGGCCCTGTCGCGCGACCGAGTCGTTCACGTAGAGGTAGCGGTAGTCGAACCCCACGACCTGGCAGCCCTCGTGAAGGCTGTCGAGGACTGCCATCGCCACGTCCTCGGATGACCTCGACCCGCCATCGTTCATCCCTGGAGAGAAAAGCACGAGCAGGCGCGGGGCGTTTCACCCCCGGGGGGTGATGAAGGCAGATTCTTCCGCGCGAAGCTCAGCTTAACCGGGCAGATCGTCCAAAGCGGCGCATGGCTCGGATCAGCACAACGCAACCGGCGTGGCAGGCTCATGGAGTAGGCTCTCGTGGATGCGCGCCGTTCGGGTTCACGAGCTCACGGGTCCGTCGGGTCTCAGGGTCGACGACGTCGAGCCGCCGAACGTCGGCGCGGGAGACGTCGCGATCGACGTGCGCGCCGCAGGCGTGAACTTCCCCGACGTGCTGCTCTCCTACGGCAAGTACCAGTTCAAGCCGCAGCCGCCGTTCATCCCCGGCGGCGAGGTCGCCGGCGTCGTGCGCGCGGTCGGCGCCGGCGTCACCTCCGTGAAGCCCGGCGACCGCGTCGCGTCGACGATGATCCACGGCGCGTTCGCCGAACAAGTGGTCGTCCCCGAGCTCTCCGCCGTGAAGCTGCCCAACACCGTGAGCTTCGAGGTCGGCGCCGCCACGCTCCTCACCTACCTCACGACCATCCACGCGCTCGTCGATCGCGCCGCGCTGCGCGACGGCGAGACGCTGCTCGTCCTCGGCGCGTCGGGCGGCGTGGGCACGGCGGCCGTCCAGCTCGGGAAGCTGCTCGGCGCGCACGTGATCGCCGCCGCGGGCTCGGCCGAGAAGGCCGCGTTCTGCAAGGCGCAGGGCGCCGACGTCGCGATCGACTACTCCAAGGAGGACCTCAAGGAGCGCGTGAAGGCGCTCACCGCGACGGGCGCCAACGTGATCTACGACGCGGTCGGCGGCCCCTACGCCGAGGCCGCGTTGCGCGCGATCGCGTGGGAGGGCCGCTACCTCGTCATCGGCTTCGCGGCCGGCGAGATCCCGAAGATCCCGCTCAACCTCACCCTCCTCAAGGGCTGCTCGATCGTCGGCGTGTTCTGGGGTCAGTTCGCCATGCGCGAGCCCGAGAAGAACCGCGCGAGCGGCGAGCGCATCTTCGAGTGGATCGCGCGCGGACAGCTCAAGCCCCACGTCGACCGCGTCCTTTCGTTCGGTCGCGCCGCCGAGGCGCTCGCGGCGATGGAGCGCCGCGACGTGAAGGGCAAGATCGTCCTCACGCCCTAACGCGGCGCTGCGCCGTGGCGCTGAGGGCGCGCGCCTCGTCGCGCACCTCGCGGAGCGCGTCCTCGACGGTGACGTGAGCATCGTCGGCGTCGCCGAGGCCGCTGTCCTTCAGCTTGCGGAGGCGCTCGAGGATCAGGTCGCGGACCTCTTCGGCGCGCGCGATCCCGCGGAAGTAGCCGACGTGCAGGCTCTTGCCCTGCTCGCCGCTGCCGCCGCCGGCCGATTGGACCATCAGATCCGACACCGCGAACAGCTTCTGGATGGGGCCCTGGACGACCGCGATGTTCTGGATGTTGGCGAACGACATCGTCATCTCGCGCACAAACCACACGCCCTCGCGGATCCGCAGGCTGCGATCGGTGACCTTGTACCAACGCAGCTCGTAGTCGAGCCGCAGCGTGGCCCACGCGATCGTAGCGTGCGCGAGGTAGAGGACGGCGAGGATCGCGGCGACGACGAGGACGATCGTCTGCAGCGTGCCCGGGTCGACGGGGAACGCGCGCTTGGACTTGTGGTCGCCGAGCACCGCGCTCGCGATGAGGACGGCGAAGAACCCGACGTATCCGCAGACCACGAGGAACAGCAAGCGGAACAGCCAGAAGATCGCGACGCGATAGCGGTAGTAGCCCTCGTCGGCGCGGAAGACGAGGAGCGATTGGCCCTCGGGGTCGTGCGGCTCGCCGGGCACGCGGAGCGCGTGGAGCAGCCGATCGGCGAGCGGGCGGAACATCAGCCGAGCGCCTCGCGCGTCGCGCGCAGCTCGTCGCGGATCTCGCGGAGCAGCGCGACCGAGCTGTCGCCCGGCCGATCGTCGCGGACGCCGCGCATCCGTGTGTAGAGGAAGTCGCGCACCGCCTCGTATTCGAGGAGCCCCTCGATCACCATCTCGGCGCCGGCGTTGCCCGAGGCGGTCTGCACCTGGACGTCGGCGAGCCCGAGCCAGCGCTGAATCGGCCCCGAGCCGAGGTGGATGTCCTGGATCCGCGAGTAGGTGAGGTTGACCTCGCGACGGATGAGGATGCCGTACCGCTTGGACACGCCGTGCTCGTCGAAGCGGTACTCCATCGTCTTGTAGCGGAAGTAGAGGATGAGCAGGATCAGCGGCGACAGCGGCCCGGCGAACAGCGCCTGCAGCACGTACTGCGTGAGCAGCCGCGGGTGCGGCCGGGTGATCGCGTAGATCGCGTCCATCGCGTCACGGTACCATCACCCGATGAAGAGGCGGGCGCTGCGCGGCGGAGTGACAGCGCTCTCGCTGTATGCGCTCGTCCTCGTCGCGCTCCTCGGTTGCGGGCTCACCGACCGCCTGCTGCTCCATCCGCCGAGCGCACCGGCCTCGGCGACGCCCGGGGCCACGCGACTCGCGATCGAGTCGGCGACCGGCGAGATCGAGGTATGGCGCGCGCGGTCCCCGCTCGGCGAGCCGCGCGCATTCGTTCTCCGGTTCTACGGCAACGCCGACCGCGCCGACTTCCACGTCGCGTCCGAGGCGAGCTCGCTCCCGTTCGCAGCCGAGCTGTGGGGCGTGAACTACCCGGGGTTCGGCGGCAGCAGCGGCGCGGCGTCGCTGCGCGGCGTCGCGGACTCTGCCCTGATCGCGTACGACGCGATCAAGACGCACGCCGGCACGCGACCGATCCTGGTCTTCGGTACCAGCATGGGCACGACCGCGGCGCTCCACCTGGCCGCGCGGCGCGACGTCGCCGGGCTCGTGCTGCAGAACCCGCCGCCGCTCCGGCAGGTGATCCGCGGACAGTACGGGTGGTGGAACCTATGGCTCCTCGCCGGTCCGATCTCGTGGGGCGTACCCGAGCAGCTCGACAGCCTCGCCAACGCGGGCCGGGCGCGTGCGCCGGCGGTGTTCGTGCTCTCCGAGGAGGACGACGTCGTCGCCCTGCGCTACCAGCTCGCGGTCCGCGACGCGTACCACGGCCCGAAGCACACGCTCCTGATACCGGGCGCGAAGCACAACGATCCGATCCCCGTGGAGACCCAGCACGCGATCGAGCGCGACGTGGCGCAGATCCTCGCGAACGGGACGCTCTAGAAGACGATCGCGGCCCAGCGCACGCGCCGTGAGGCGTCGTGGCCGGGCCCCGGGTTCAAGCGACTACCAGCGCTTGGTGCGCTCGCCGCCGCCCTGACGGTCGAAGCCGCCGCCGTTCACGCTGCGGCCACCGCCGCCGCCGCCGCCGCCGCCGCCGCCGCCGCG
>JALHOE010000156.1 GCA_022843175.1 Deltaproteobacteria bacterium | reverse complement strand
TGCCGTCGGTCACCGCGCCGTCGGTCACCGCGCCGTCGGTCACCGTGCCGTCGCCGGTCGCGCCGTCGGTCACCGTGCCGTCGCCGGTCGCGCCATCGCCGACGGCGGTGTCGCTCGCGCCGCTATCGCCGACCACGATGCCCGTGTCGACGACGCCGGAGTCCGGTGCGACGCACGTGCCGGTGGTGGTGTCGCACACGAGCCCGCTGCCGCAGTTCGAGGTCGGTGTCGCGCTCGGGACGGTGGCGTCGCGCAGCCCGGCGACCGTCTCGCTGCGATCGGGGACGCAGTCGTTGTCGCTGTCGAGATCGCGCCAGTTGCCCTTGCCGTCGCCGTCGCTGTCGAGCGCGGTCTCGACCGAGTCGAGGTGGGTGTCGTTGTCGCTGTCGGTGTCGAGCGCGTCGATCGTGCCGTCGAGGTCGGTGTCGATGCGAAGGAACGGCCCGGCGCCGCCCGCCGCCGAGAGCTCCACGTTGTCGCGGATGCCGTCGCCGTCGGAGTCGGGGTTGGTGGGGTTCGTGCCGAGCGCGATCTCCTCGACGTCGGGCACGCCGTCGCCGTCGCGATCGAGGATGCAGCCGGTGGGACCGCAGAACAGCGGATCGCTCGAGCCGGTGCTGAACGTCGTCGCCGTGCCCATCGCGTCGGAGTCGACCCGCGACGCGCCGAGCGACGAGCCGCAGAGGAAGCGCATCGGCGTCCCCGCGGGGATCGCGGGCGCGCCAGAGGCCGACGGCGGCGTGCGGATCACGGTGAGCGGGATCGCCCAGTCGATGAAGTAGTCGGGGTTGCCGCTGAACGTGGTCGGCGCGAGGGTCACGCGCGCATTGCCCGTCGGATCCGTGGCGGCGTAGGCCTGGACCAGCGTCTCGACGTTGTCGTCGATCGCGTCCGGGGTCTTGGTGGAGTTGTAGCGCCACTCGACCTGATCGGGCTTGTCGTCGGGCCCCTTGGACTCGAGGCCGTTGACGATCGAGAGGAACTCCACGGTCTTCGGGTCGGCGTCGGCGTCGATGAGACATCCCCAGCCGAGCGGGCGAAACGTGCCGTCCGCGAACTTGGGATCGCCGTCGACGCGGACGCGAAAGTAGAGGTGCGTCGCGTCCATCGCGACGTAGGCCGCGGGGTTCGCGGCGTCGCCGATGATGTTGCGTTCGCCGGAGGAGTCGGTGGCCACATCTCCCATCGGGACAGCGGCCTGCGTGAGGGGCGTCCACACCAACGGAAACGTGACGGCGTTCGCGGCCGGTCCATACGCGCTGATCGCACCCAACGTCGCGAGCGAAAGAAGTAGACCGCGGGTCCGTGAGCGCGCCATGACTTGCCTCCCTCAAACAAAGAATCTTGTTGAAGACCAAGAAGAGTATCATGCATCCGGCTAAAATGGAGGGAGTCCGGATGCGAGCTCGTTGGGCGATCGTCTCGGTGGTCGCAGTTGCAGCAGCCCTCTCGGCGCGCCCGGCGGCGGCGCAGCAGCAAGGCTTTTCGATCAACCGCTTCGACCCCGCCGAACGGGGGAGCGAGTGGTTCGCCCAGGACACGCTCGATCTGCGCGGTCATCTCCGCCCCGCGATCGGCGTCACCGGTGACTGGGGCCATCGCCCGCTCGTCGCCTACGCGCCCGACGGCAAGACCGAGCGCGCGACGCTGATCAAGAACCAGGTGTTCGCCCACGTCGGCGCGTCGCTGGTGCTGATCGATCGACTGCGCTTCGGCTTCAACATCCCCGTCGCGGTGTTCCAAGAGGGAACCGCGGCGACGATCAACGGCGTGAGCTACTCGCCGGCCGAGAAGACGACGCTCGGCGACATCCGCCTCGGCGGCGACGCGCGGCTGTTCGGCGAGTACGGCTCGCCGTTCACCCTCGCGCTCGGCGTGCAGGTCTTCCTGCCGACCGGCACCCGCGAGCAGTGGACCGGCGACGGACGCGTGCGCCTCGTTCCGCGCTTGCAGGCCGCGGGCGACATCGGCCCGTTCGCCTACGCCGCGCGCATCGGCGCCGCCTACCGCGCGCTCTACGAGGACTTCGCGGGCAGCAAGGTCGGCTCGGAGCTCACGTTCGGCGCGAGCGCCGGCGTGCGCCTCCTCGATCGCGCGCTGCTCCTCGGCCCCGAGATCTACGGCACCACGGTCTTCAACGACGCGTTCGCCCGCAAGGCCACGCCGTTCGAGCTGATCTTCGGCGGCCACTACACCTTCGCGCGCGACTTCCGCATCGGCGCCGGCGTGGGCCCCGGCCTCACGCGCGGCTTCGGCGCGCCCGCGGTGCGCGGCCTGCTCTCGTTCGATTGGGCTCCGGCGTTCGAGGAGCCGAAGAAGGCTCCGCTCGACACCGACGGCGACGGCATCTTCGACGACCGAGACGCGTGCATCCACGAGAAGGGCGTGGCCTCCGAGGACCCGAAGAAGCACGGCTGTCCGATCCGCGACGACGACGCAGACGGCATCCTCAACGACAAGGACGCGTGCCCCACCGTGGCCGGCGTCGCCAACGACGATCCGAAGAAGAACGGCTGCCCGTCGGACAAGGACGAGGACGGCATCGTCGACGCAGAGGACGCGTGCCCCGAGATCAAGGGCACCAAGTCCGAGGACCCCAAGAAGAACGGCTGCCCGCCCGACAAGGACGAGGACTCCATCTACGACGCCGACGACGCCTGCCCCGACGTCAAGGGCGTGAAGTCCGAGGACCCCAAGAAGAACGGCTGCCCGCCCGACAAGGACGGCGACGGGATCGTCGATCCCGAGGACGCGTGCCCCGAGGTCCCCGGGCCGAAGAACGAGAACCCGAAGATGAACGGCTGCCCGAACGCCGCCATCGTCGGCAACAAGATCCAGATCTTCCAGCAGGTGAAGTTCAAGACGAACTCCGCCGACATCCTCAAGGAGTCGGACGAGCTGCTCGAGGCCGTCGCGAAGATCCTCACCGACCACCCCGAGATCAAGAAGATCCGGGTCGAGGGCCACACCGACAACAAGGGCGCGAAGGCCTACAACAAGCAGCTGAGCCAGAAGCGCGCTGCGAGCGTCATGAAGTGGCTCACCACCAAGGGCAAGATCAAGGCGAACCGCCTCGGCTCCGCCGGCTACGGCGACGAGAAGCCCATCGACTCCAACGACACCGACGACGGTCGCCAGAACAACCGCCGCGTCGAGTTCGTCATCGAGACGATGGACACGCCGAAGGCGCCGTAAGCGCGAAGAAGACGACGGGGCCGCGTGCGTGAGCGCGCGGTTGCCGCCCGGGAGCCGCGACCGTCAGGGAGCGGGTGTCTCGCGCTCGACAACCCGCTCGCTTACGCGCGCGGCTCACGGCGATAGACAACCCGCGGCCCCGTCGTGATCGTCGCGATCGTTAGTGCGTCGCGCGGGGGCGGTGGGATTTGCCGGTGGCGGTGGCCTTTCCGCGTCCGGCCGCGCCGCGGCGCGCGGTCTTCTGCTTCGCGCTGGTCTTGACCAGGTCGCGCATGGCCTTGCGCGCGCGATCGACCAGCCCGGCGCCGATCGGGGCGACGAGACGAGCCGGCGGCGTGTCCGGCGCGCGCGGGTTCGGGCGCTTCGGCGCGACCTTCTTCGCGGCCTCCATCGCGCGACCGAGCTCGTTCAACTTCTTGGTGTCGAGCGCCTTGCGAACCTTCTTGAAGAGCTCGCGCTCCTCCTCTTTCACGTGGTGGTCCACGTTCTCGCAGAGGACCTTCACCTTCGCGTCGAAGCGCTCGTCGGCCGGGGTCATCTTCTCGAGCTCGGAGAGCACCCACTTCACGATGTGGTGCTCCTCGAGGGCCTCGAGGACCATGTCCTCGTCGGAGTCCGCCATCGCCTCGCGGATCGCGGGGTAGAACACCTGCTCCTCGACCGCTGCGTGGATCGAGAGCTCCTGGATAATCTGTTTAACGAGGGAGGCCTTCTTGGCCCGGGCGTCGGCGTTCTCGAACGCCTTGAAGAGCGCCTCCACCTTGCGGTGGTCGTTCTTCAGCAATGTGAGTGCGTGCATCTGCGACCTTCTTGCGTTGGGGCCGGAATCCGGCGACTGGCGGTTGGACGCCACGCCCCGGAGCGCATCGCGCAGCCATTTTCTCGCGCGAAGCCGCGTCGCGCTCCGCGGATCGGGATAGTTCGCCGGGCCGGATAGATCGACCGGAGGGGTCATCCGTCAGGAGGGTGAAAGGTCCCAAGGGGTTCGGGCGTTTCGTTTCGGAACCTGGAGGTCATTGGCGGTGTCCCAAGGAGCAATGAGCTGCCCGCACTGCGACCGGAGCGCACGCGCCGGAGCACCGTCACCCACCTGCGGCCACTGCGGGAAGCCCATTGCCGTGTGCGGCGGCTTCCAGCTCGGCGCCGAGGTCGGCCGCGGCGGCGTCGCGATCGTGCGCGAGGCCAAGCACGCCGACGGGCGCGACGCGGTCATCAAGGTCCTCGAGCGCACCGCCTTCAATCCCTGGCAGGTGCACCAGCTCTTCGCGCGGAGCGCGCGACTCGCGCAGGGGTTCACCCACGAGGGTCTGCCGCGCATCCTCGGCTTCGAGCGCCGCGGCGACCGCTCCTTCCTCGCGATGGAGCGCCTCCGCGGAGGCACGCTCAGCGACCGGGTCGTCGCCGGCACCCGCGTGCAGGGCGCGGCGTTCGAGGAGTTGCTCCGCCAGCTGCTCGACGCGGCGGCGTATCTGCACGAACGCGCGATCGTCCACGGCGACCTCACGCCGCGCAACGTGATGTTCCGCACCTCGCGAGACTCGTCGCCGGTGTTGATCGATCTCGACGGCCTCTGCTCTCCCTACGAGCACGGGCTGCCGTCGTTGGTGATGACCCCCGGCTACACCGCGCCCGAGCAGAAGATCGGTCAGGTCAGCGTGCAGAGCGATCTCTACGCGATCGGCGCCACCATGATCTACGCGGCCACCGGTCGCTCCCCGGACTCCTTTCTCCGCGGCGGCAACATGGACCTCGAGCTCGAGCTGCCCGGCGTCAGCCGACGCGCCCGCTCGCTCGTTCAACGCCTGGTCGACCTCGACCCGAAGCGGAGGCCGCGTTCGGCGAGGGCCGCGCTGCGAACTCTACGCGGCAGCGATCCGCGCGTTCGGCGCCTGGCCACCACCTTGCTGGCCGCCGCGGTGATCCTGGCCGTATTCGTCACGCTCGCGATGGCTACCCAGGCCTCGACCCTGCGCTAACCACGACGCGACTACGACCGCGTGGTTGCGTGGAGAGATGCCCGGGACCCCCGCGCATCCGACTCCCTGCGCACGACAGCGCAGGGAAGCCGATGCAGACCACCAAGACCGCCGATCGCCTCGACCTCGCCAAGAACAGACAGCGCGCGAGCGGTGGGTCGCTGGTGCAGACCATCGACTTCCACGGGTTGTCGCGCTCGATGCAGGAGCGCTTCGCGGCCTGCGCCCGGGGAGCGGCGGCGCCGGCGCCACTCGCGATCGCGCCGCTGCGGAGCCGTGCGCCAGCGGTCTTCGCCGGGACCATCGCGGTCGCGAGCGTCGGCCTCGCCCTGTTCGTCGCGCGGGGGTTCGGCGACCTCGGACGCGCAGAGGCGATGCACCGCACGACTGCGCTCCCCATCTACTTCGCGTGCGTGGCGGCGATCGCCCTCGGCGTCGCGCAGTTGGTGGTGCTCGGCATGCGGCGCCGCGCGCTGCCGTTCCAACGAGGCACCTACGTCTTTCCGGTGAGCATTGTCGACGCGCGCGACGAGCTCGTGCGCGTCTTCTCGCTCGCCGACCTCGAGGGGATCGATAGCGAAGCCGCCACGGTGCGCGTGGTCGCCGCGACGGGCGAGGTGTTCCGCTTTCCGGCGCGCGACGCGCAAGAGGCCGCGGACATCGTCGAGAAGCTCTCGGCTGGACGCGACGAGGCGCGCGCGCTGACGGGCGGCGCCGAGAACCCGCGCATCACCTGGATGTTCACCCACGACCCGTTGCAGCGCCCGCGGCTCTCGAGCCCTCTCGGCCCGCGCACGCCGCTCGCGCGTCGCATGCCGAGCTGGTCGGACCGCGCGTGGGTGATCGCGCCGATCGCCGCGCTCGTCCTCTCCCCTCCGCTCCGACTCGCGCGGAACGCGGCGAGCGACGCGGTGCTCTACGGCAAGGCGCAGAGTCGGAACGACGTGAGCGCCTACCGCAGCTACGTCGCGCTCGGCGGGCGCCAGAGCGGCCACGTCACCGCGGTGCTCCTGCCCCGCGCCGAGCTCAGCGAAGCGCGCGCCGTCGGCACGGTCGAGGCGATCAACGCCTACGCCGCCGCGCACCCGAACAGCGCCATTCAGGGTGAGGTCGACGCCGCCCACAAGCAGGCGCTGCTCGACGAGCTCGATCGCGCGAAGAAGGTCGGCACGGTCGCAGCGCTGCAGGCGTTCGCCACCAAGTGGCCCGATCATGGGCTCGAGCCGGAGCTCCGCGCAGCGATGCACTCGCTCTTCGCCCCCGCGCTCGACGCGTACCGCAAGAAGCCGCCGGCCAACGCGGAGGTCCGCTCGTTCGTCGAACGGCTGTTCGCGTGGTCCGAGCAAAAGGCGCACGCCGGCTCCGCCGCGACGACCATCCAGATTCGTTTCCGCCGGAAGCCGTCCACGTCGATCCGCAGGGCCGACAAGATGGTGTCCGAGCACCACTGGTTCATCGGCGAGGCGTCCTACCCATCGCGCTACTACGACACCGCCCACGCGCAGCCGCGCGAGAAGACCGTCGGCGCGCGGCTCGGCAAGCACATCGCCGCCGCGTTCGGCCCCACCGTCTTCACCGTGGAGAACGGTCCGCGCCTGGAGGACGGCGACGGGCCGCTGCCGGACGTCTCCGAGCCCACGCTGTTCATCACCCACGAAGAAGTGTGGACCGGCTTGTTCGACGGCAGCATCACCAAGCCGCGCGGTGTGTGGGTCGACATCGGGCACAAGTTCGACGCCACGTTCGTCATCCCCGGGGACGAAAAGCGGCTCCACTTCGAGCTCGACGTGCCGGAGAAGATCCCGCAGCAGGTCATCCACGACAACCCCGCGGGTGGCACCATTCAGGCGCCGCTCGAGGACAAGATCTACGGAGCGATGGCGGACTCGGCGTTCAAGAAGTTCGAGGAGAAGTATCTCGCGAACTTCCTGCCGAACTGACCCCCGCTACCGGTAGTGCTGCACGATCTCCTGCGGCGGTCGCGTGACGCGCTCGAGCTCGCTCGTGATGACGTGGTGCTTCCTGCCGTTGTCGAACACGACCTGATCGCCCGGCTCCGGCTGATCGCGGAACGGAAAGTCGCCGGCGAATTGCGGGGTGTGGAGCGAGCCCGACATCCGATGACCGAGCGCCTTATGGCTGGGGTCCCACTGCCCCGTTCGGCGATCGCGCACCGCGACGCAGACGCCGTCGCGCGTGTGGTACTCGGTGTTGTGCGTCACGTACACCTTGTGACGGCGACGATCTGTGCCTGTGAATCCGGAGGGTACCGTCCGCTCATGCATGCCAAGCAAGAGAGCGAAGGACGTGCCGGTCAGAACGACATCGGCCGGGGCACGTCGAGCTTCTTGTCCTCCTCTTCTGTATGGGGCGTGGCCGGCGCACCCCAGCGAATGCGCACACCGAGCTGGCCGAAGTCGCCGCCGGCCACGCCAATCGCGTCGGGGCTGACGACGGTGGGGATGAAGGAGGCCAGGACCTCGACGTTGTGCGTGAGCACGACCGTGGCCACGAGCCCCACGCGGATCACCCTCGCGTCGCGGCCGTGGATGTAGAGCCCCTCGACCACGGGGCCGATGCGGACCGCGCCCTGCTCGCCGAGTCGGAACGCGTATCCCAACCTCGCGCGGAGAATCCAGCCGTTGCGCGCGATGACCCGGAGCAGCTCCTCGTAGACGTCGTACCCCTCGTCGACCCCCGACAACCGGTAGCCGCCGAAGAGCGCGAAGACGCTGCCGTGAAAGGCCGGCACCGTGGCGAGGAGGTCTGCGTCGATAGAGAGGTAGCGCGCCCCCGGCGCATCGCGATCCTCGAGGTCGAAGCGACTGTGCGACGCCTTGGAGACGAGGAACGTGCGCGTGAAGGGCAGCTGCGCGCGGAGGCCGCCGCGGAGCTCCGCGTACGGGATCGCCAGCCTCAGCCCGCCGAACTGACCGGCTCCGTTCGCCGACAGCGCGGTCGACGTCTCGAGCTGCACGAACCTCCAGTGCGGCTTGCCGAACCCGACGGCGATCGACGGGCGGACGTAGAGGTACCCCGCGTCGAGGATCGACGAGACAAAGGGGCGGTGCTCTCCGCGCGACCAGTACGCGCGCTTGTTGCCGGGCTCGAGGCCGACCGTCGGCGGGGCGTCGATCGGGGTGCCGACGCCGATCGGTCCGCTCGCGCGCGCCGGCCCGGACCACACGACGGCGAGGAGGGCGCCAAGCACCAGGCGCGCGCGCTTCATCCGAAGACCCCCATGACCGCGAGGCCCGTCGGCATCGGCATCACCCGCACGCCGGCCCAGATCGAGCGCGCGGCGGCCGTATTCGATGCCTCGCTCCGGTAGTGAAACAGGTAGGGCACGGCGAGGCCGATCGCGCTCCCGATGACGGCGCCGGAGATGGCGTCCGACGCGTAGTGCATATCGGCGAGCATGCGCATCGCTCCGATCGTGACCGCGAGCGCCACATGGGAGACGCAGGCCGCGCGATCGGCGCCGCGGCTTCCGTAGAGGGGGATGTTGGCGTGGTGCGCGCACGTCAGCATCGCCCCGACGAACGCCTGCGAGGTGTGCCCCGAGAAGAAGCTGCGATAGCGGTTGTATCGCAGGCAATCGTCGCTCGCGCCGAACGCGGGATCGCCGCACTCGCGACCGTACGGACGCTCTCGGCTCACGAGACCGGACACCGCGCCCTGCACCGCCGCCGTCAGGGCCATCGCCTCGGCGTTCATCAGGGCCATCTGCGTCGCGACCGTGGACGAGCCGCGGTGCCACCACGCGGCCATCATCGCGTCGACGAGGAAGGGGTACGTCGAGGAGATCGAGAGCAGGACGTCGCTCGCGTCGCGCACATTGAGCCGCCAACCCTCGCTCCGGATGCGGACGCCGCGCCGCGCGGGCTCGTCGAAGAGGAATCCGGGTCGGTTCCACGCCTCGGGGCGCGCGGGCAGCGCGAGGCTCGCCGCCGCGAGCGCCACGCTGACGCCGGTCACCACCCACTCGCCGGTGCTGAACTTTCGCCAACGGGGCTTCCACAGCAGCGATGAGCCCTGGTCCTTCTCCGGCAGGGCGATCTTGATCGACTTGCCGGCGATTGGGAGCTTGGGCGCGCTCGGCACGGGGAACGACGTCTTGGGTTGCCCCGACGACTCGTTCGGATCGGCGAGCTCCTCGGCGTACGCGCTCTGCGCGAGACCGATGAGAAGGAGGAGACTGAGGGCAGCCGGGCGCATCGCGGGTGGACGCGGCACGACCACTGGGCGAGGGTCTGCCACAGGTCGATTCCGATGCCGAAGTACTGCGCGCGCTGCCGCCGCGAGCTCCCCGATCACATCCGGTTCTGTCCATTCGACGGGTCCGAGGTCGAGCAAGCGACCGCAAGCACACGCACGCGCGGCTTCGCCCCGAAGGACACCCGCTTCAGCGGAGCGATCCTCCGCGGCCGCTATCGCATCCTCGGGTTCGTCAGCAAGGGCGCCACCGCGCGCGTGTACCTCGCCGAGGACCTCGAGGACGACCGCGTCGTGGCCGTGAAGCTGTTCGCCCCAGCGGTGCGCGAGCGCGAGGCGATGCGCGAGCGGTTCCTGCGCGAGGCCGACATGCTCCACTCGATCCAGCACCCCAACGTGGTGCGGGTGTTCGACGCCGGCGAGCTCGACTCGGCGCCGTTCCTCGTGATGGAGGCGCTCCGCGGCGAGACGCTGGGGCAGAAGCTCGAGCGCGTCGGCTCGCTCGACCAGGCCACGGCCGTTCGCTACGCGCGCGAAGCAGCCGCGGGCCTCGCCGCGTCGCACCGCGTGGGGATCGTCCATCGCGACGTCAAACCGGACAACCTGTTCCTCGTGGACGGCGACGCGATCAAGCTCCTCGACTTCGGCATGGCCAAGGCCGCGCGCGACGGCGCCTCGAGCGCCGAGCTGGTGATGGGCACCGTGCAATACATGGCGCCCGAGCAGATCGTGAGCGAGCACGTCGACGGGCGCACCGACGTCTACGCCCTCGGCGTGGTGCTCTTTCGCATGCTCACCGGGCACCTCCCGTTCGATGTCGGCCTCGGCACCGATCTCCTCGGCCACCAGCTGTTCTCGCCCGCGCCGCCGCCCTCGTGGCTCGACGACGATCTGGACCCGACCGTCGAGCGGGTGATCCTCTCCGCGATGCGGAAGGATCCGGCCAACCGCTACCCCTCGATGGAGGCGTTCCTCGAGGACCTCGGGCGCGACGAGCCGCGGGGCGCGCCGATGGCCGCGGAACCAGACGTCTACTCCCCCTCGTCCGTCGCGGGACGCGAGGCTGCGAAGTTTCTCTCGCAGCAGTTCCGCTTGCCGCGCTGACCGCGAACTTGGCCGAGCCCATCGCGCGTCCGGCACGATCGCGTCTGCCGGAGGATCTCAATGGCGAATTTTGTTGTTCACGCTTCTGCGCGCACGGCGTCGCGCCGCACGGTACGTCTCGGCTGCGAGGTCGTGCGCACGCGCGACTATCGGCTGATCGGACGCAAGATGGTCGACCTCTCGACCGACGGCCTGCAGATCCTCGCCGAGGACGAGGCGATGCTCCACGAGGACGTCGAGGTGTTCTTCCGCGTCCCCTACTCCGGGGTGCACGTGCTCGCCGAGGGACACGTAGCGCGCGTCATCCGCGGCAAGCGCCCGGGCGACTACGGCCCGTCGTACGGCATCTCGCTCGGCGGGCTGCACCCCGACGCGATGGACGCGCTGCGCGGCGCGCAGAACCGCTTTCCGCCGACGATGCCGTGGAGGCCGCGCCGCGTGGACTACGCCGCGACGATCCGGGCGATCTCGGCTCTCTAGTCCGCTCTCGGAGCCGCGAGCATGAGCGAGCGGGTTGTCAGGACACGAACCAACCCGCTCGACAACCCGCTCCCTGACGGTCGCGGCTCCCGTCGGGCTATCCCGCTTCGATCGTGCGGAGCGCGCCCGGCACGCGCAGCGGCTCGGGGGTGAGCGAGTCGTCCTCGCCCGGCGGGCCCGGCGGTGCCTGCACGCCGGTGAGGGCGTGGAACATCGCGTCGTCGAGCAGGTTGCGGCCCCAACACAGGACCGCGCCGTCGCTTCGTCGCGCGCACGAGCGGCGTCCGCCGGAGACGAGCTGCACGATCGATTCGAGCTTGGCGACCGCCATCGGCGTGGCGCGGCCGGTGCGGGTGCCGTCGCCGAGCTCGCCGTACTCGTTGGCGCCCCAGCAGAGCACGCGGCCACCGGTCTGCAGCGCGCAGACGTGCGCGTCTCCCGAGGAGATCTCGGTCACCTGCGCGAGGCCCGACACCGGGACGGCCTTGAGCTTGAGGGACTTGAGGATGTCGTCCTTGCGGACCGACCAACACGCGACGGTGTCGTCGGTGAGCCGTGCGCACGCGTGCTCGCGACCGACGGCGAGCTGAACAGCCTTGCCCATGCCCTCGACGGACATGAGCGCGCTGTCGCCCCGCGCGCATCGCACGGCGTGATCGCGCGTGCGTACGCAGAGGGTGTCGTCGTTCAGCGCGGCCTCCGCGACGTCGGGCAGGCCCGGAACGATGCCCGGCGGACGGCGAAGCCCTCCGAACATGCCCCAGCACATGAGGCGACCGTCGAGCAGAACGGCGCACGAGCGCTTGCCGCCGAGCGCGATCTGCGAAGCGGCACCGGAGATTTCGACCACGCGCGGCCACGGAACGACGGGCTCCCCGCCCGAGACCTCGCCGTTCTCGTTCTCGCCCCAACACTGGACGGCTCCGTTCGCTCGGCGCGCGCACCCGTGCGAGCCACCGAGCGCGACCTGCACGATGTCTCCGCTCGGGAAGATGGGGATGAAGCTCGAGGGCTCGCCTCGCGCCTCTTTCGGCCGGAAATCACGGCGGCAGAGCACGCCGCCATTGGTGAGGCGCACGCACAGGTCGGCGGTCGACAGCGCCACCGACGCGATCGCCGCCGGAGCAAGGAACGGCGTCCGGGGCGGCGTGGGTGGAGGCGCTGTCACGCGACGCTCGGGAACGCACGCGGACAGAATTATCAAAGCAGGAAGGGCGAAGCGCACGTCTGCGATTTTGCCGCTTTGGCACCGAACGAGCAAACGGCAGACGAGCCGTTCGGTGAGCACGCGCAGCTTCCCCGACATCGCTCGGAAATTGCCCGTGCCCTACCATGCCTCTTACCGTGACGTCGGGGAGCGCCCCTCGTCCGCCGATCCATGACGTCGACCTTCTCCCCGCCGCGAACGCGCACTCGGCTGCCGCCGGCCGATCCGCGGTTGCTGCAAGCGATCCGCGACTCGAACATCCGCGTCGCGGCGTCGGGTCTGGTGCAGCACGCCCTCGAGGCGCTCGGCGATCTCCACCGACTCGACGAGTCGCTCTACGAGCGCTTCATGGAGGGCGGCGGTCGCGTCGACGACGACGCCGCGCCCGAGGTGCTCCTGCGCCGCCTGTCGACCGTCACCTTCCGCGGGCTGCGCGGCCTGCTCGCCCTCTGCACTCGGGTCAAGCCGAAGGATCCGCAGAGCGAGCGCGAGCCGGAGAGCAGCGACAACGAGGTCGACTTCGACTTCGGCTCGATCGACGACTCCCCCTCGGGCGCGCACGCCGCCGCGCAGACGCTCAACCTCGACGACATGGACATCGGCGATCTGCTCGAGGGGATCGACGAGCACGAGCAGCGCGGCGAGGCCGAGCGGTGGGCCGAGCTGCTCTCGCAGATCTCGTCGATCGACTACGGCCTCCGCAGTCAGCTCAAAGAGCTCGACGGACGGATGGAGAACGCGCTGAGCTCGCGCCACGTGGCGCAGGCGCTCGAGGCGCTCGACGACACCCGCAGCTCCACGAGCGAGGGCATCTTCGCGCTCCTCTCCGCGGTCTACGCGGCGTTCCTCCCCGACGTCGATCCGAGCGGCGTCGCCCCCGGCCACCTCACCTCGCTCCAGCGCGCGCTCCTCGTGCGGCGTGGGCTCACCGAGCTGGTGCGCATCGTCGGACCGCGCAACGACACGCTGCAGAGTCAGAGCTCGTCGCCGAACAAGAAGGAGCGCGCGCTCCAGGCGATCCGCGAGGCGATGACCAGCTTCGTCCAGGGCGAGGTCTTTCGCGCGATGCGGCCGGCAGACCGCTGGGAGCTCACCAAGTTCGAGCGCGCGCTCCGCGAGCAAACCGGCGCGGCGGCGCAGCTCACCGCCGAGGGCCTCGCGAAGTACCTCGAGAGCCTCGGCTCGATCAACCGGCGCGAGGTGCTGATCCAGCACGACCAACGCGCGGTGGAAGATCTGCGCGAGTCCCTGTCCGCCGCGCGCCCGCTCCTCGAGATCAACACCCAGGTCGCGGCGGATCTCGTGCGCAAGGCGCTCGCCGCCGCGCTCTCGCTCTACGGACGCAACCACGCCAACGACGAGCTCATCGTCGCGCTGCGCGACGCAGCCCCGGCGCTGGAGACGGCCTCGGAGATCGAGGGCACGCTCGACACGCTCGAGATCCTCAGCGCCGACGACCTGGCCTGATCGCTGTCGCGCGCGCGTCGCGATCGCGGTATGCGGGTCTCCGTGTCGAAGTCCCGTCCCTACGTCCCGCCCTCGTTTCCGCCCTCCGAGCTCACGCTCACGTCGCTCGGCGGGGTGCGCGCCGCGGGCGTCCGCGCCGGGATCAAGCCCAGCGGCAACCCCGACGTCGGCCTGCTGGTCTTCGACCAGAGCACACCGCTCGTCGGCGTGTTCACCCAGAACAAGCTGCCCGCGGCGCCGGTGGGGTTGTCGCGCGAGCACCTCGCCAGGTCCGGCGGGCGCGTCCGCGCGATCGTCGTCAACTCCGGCAACGCCAACGCGTGCACCGGCGCCCGGGGCGACGCGGACGCGCGCGCCATGTGCGCCCGCGTCGCCGCAGCGCTCGGCTGCGCCATCGAAGAGGTGCTCGTCTGCTCCACGGGCGTGATCGGCGTGAACCTGCCGATGGACCGCGTCGCCGCCGGCATCGACCAAGCGCTCACCGAGCTCTCGCCCGAGCCCGCTGCCGGCCGCGCGTTCCTCGCGGCGATCCAGACCACCGATGCCTTTCCCAAGGAGGCGAGCACCCGCGACGCAGGCGGGATGTTCGCCGGCGTGTGCAAGGGCGCGGGGATGATTCAGCCGGACATGGCGACGATGCTCGCCTTCGTCGGCACCGACCTCGTGGTCAGCGCCGAAGAGCTCCGCGAGGCCATGCCGCGGATGGCCGCCGCGAGCTTCAACGCCGTGCACGTCGACACCCACGCGAGCACCAACGACACGTTCCTCCTGTTCGCGACGGGCCGCGCCGAGCGCACCGGCGACTTCCGTCCACCGCTCTCGCGCGTGTGCCGCAGGCTGGCGTGGCTCATCGCGCGCGACGGCGAGGGCGCCACCAAGGTCACCACCATCGACGTCCGGGGCGCCGCGTCGGACGAAGCCGCCCACGCGATCGCCTCGCACGTCGCGGCCTCCGCGCTGGTCCGCACCGCGCTCTTCGGCAACGACCCGAACTGGGGCCGCTTCGTCAGCCAGGTCGGCAACGCGCGCGAGGTCCGCTCGATCGAGGGTCTCCGCTGCACGCTGCAGGGCATCAGCGTCTTCGAGAACGGCGGCCCGATGCCGTTCGACCGCGGCGCGCTCTCGCACGCGATGAACGTCGAGGACGTCCACCTCGTCCTCGAGCTCCGCGACGGTCAGGGCCGCGCCTCGGTGATGACGAGCGATCTCGGCTACCGCTACGTCGAGGTCAACGCGGAGTACACCACGTGATCTACCGCGCGCTCCGCCCGCTGCTGTTCCAGCTCGACGCCGCGGCGGCGCACGAGCTCGCGACCGAGGCGCTCGGGGTGGTGGAGCACGTCGGCCCGCTGCGGAGCGCCGTCCGTTCGCTCTGCGCGCCGCACGACCCGCGGATCGCGGTGCACGCGCTCGGGCTCGACTTCGCGTCGCCGCTCGGGCTCGCGGGGGGCTTCGACAAGAACGCCCGCCGCCCGCGCGCGCTCGCGTCGCTCGGCTTCGGGTTCCTCGAGCTCGGCACCGTCACCGCGCTGCCGCAGGAGCCGAACCCGGCGCCCAACCTCTTTCGTCTCCCCGAGGATCGCGCGCTGATCAATCGGCTCGGTTTCCCCAACGAGGGCGCCGAGGCCGTCGCGGCGCGCTTCGCGGGGGTGGGTCCGTGCGGCGTGCCGGTCGGGTTCTCGATCGGCAAGTCGCGCCTCGTCGACGTCGAGCCGATCGAGGGCGCCATCGCGGACTACAGAGCGAGCTTCCGCGCCGTGCACGCGGTCTCCGACTTCGTGGTCGTCAACGTGTCCTCGCCGAACACCAAGAACCTCCGCGCGCTGCAGGGCGCCGCGGTGGCGCGCGCCCTGCTCTCCGCGCTCGTGGAGGACAACGCGCCGAAGAAGCCGCTGCTCCTCAAGGTCGCGCCCGATCTGAGCGACGAGGACCTCGAGGCGCTGCTCGCGGTGGTCGAGGAGGTCTCGCTCGACGGCGTCATCGCCACCAACACCACGCTCGCGCGGAGGGATCTGCGGAGCGATCCCGAGGTCGTGCGCGAGACCGGCGGCCTCAGCGGCCCGCCGCTCCGTGCCCGCGCCAGGGACGTGGTCCGCCGCGTGCGCGCGCGCCTCGGTCGCTCGGTCACGGTGATCGGCGTCGGCGGGATCGAGACCGCGCACGACGTGATGTCGTTCGTGCGCGCTGGCGCCGACCTGGTGCAGATGTATACCGGCTTTATCTATGGCGGTCCGGGTACGCCCCGCCGCATCGCGCGCGAGCTGTCGGAGCTGGTGCGGCGCGAGGGCGCGTCGTCGATCGGCGAGCTGGTCGGCGTGGCCGCGTAGGAGCCGCGACCGTGAGGGAGCGGGTTGTCGAGGCCGGACAACCCCCTCGCTGACGCGCGCGGCTCCACTCACCCCGCAGCCATGAGCCGCGACCGTGAGGGAGCGGGTTGTCGAGGCCGGACAACCCGCTCGCTGACGCGCGCGGCTCCATGACGCGGCTATTCGGTGGCGGCCATGAGCTGGCGCGACTGGGCGACGAGCTTGCCCTCGCTGTCCCAGACCTCGCCGTCGCACTCGAGCAGGCCGTCGAAGGCGAAGCGGGTGACGAACGCGCCGCGCAGCCAGCCCGGCGCCGGACGCGCGCGCACGTGCACCGAGAGCTCGAGCGTGGGCACCCACTTGTAGAACGCGACGTTGAGGATCGGCGGCGGGAGCGCGTCGCAGAAGAGCGGGAGCGACCACACGTCGGGCTCACGGCCGTCGTCGAGGCGGATCCAGGCGCGAATCTCCGCGCGGCCGGAGGGCACGCCGTCGAAGAACGTGCCGGTCTCGGGCGCGTAACGGAGCTCGAGTCGATGCGCGATCGCGATCGAATCGGGCGCCCGGACGTGGAGCGAGGCGTCGAGCGGCGGAAGCTCGGGCGGCGCGCCCTGCACGTAGCGCGGGCCGGACGAGGGCTCGGGCACCGCGAAGGTGCCGAGCACTCGGGCGATCTCCTTGTCGCCCTGGAGGAGGCGCGCGGAGCCGGTGGAGAAGCGGCGCCCCTCCTTGATCCGCTCGACCACGACGTCGACCGGCGCGCACTGCGCCGGGCGGAGGAACTGCACATTGAGCGAGCGCGGTTCCCGCCCGGCGAACGAGGCGCCCATCGCGCGCGCGGCGATCGAGAGCACGTAGCCCCCATTGGGCACCGCGCCGACGTTCCAACGTTCGGTGATGCGGGCGCGGTAGCGGTCGTTGTCGACGCGGTCGAACGCGGTGTCTTCGTCGAAGATGGTCATGCGAGGAGCTTCAGGAGTCGCGACTTCAGCCCGTCGTACGGCGGGTACATGATGGGGGGATCGATGCGGAGCGGCTTGTGCAGAATGCCGCGCCGATGACTGAACGTGTCGAAGCTGAACTGGCCGTGATAGGCGCCGAGGCCGCTCTCGCCGACGCCGCCAAACGGTAGGCCGGGGACGCCGAGGTGCAGCCACACGTGGTTGATCGTGACGCCGCCCGACGAGGTGTGGTCGACGATCTCGTCGGCGAAGCGGTCGTTGTCGGTGAACACGTAGAGCGCGAGCGGCTTGGGTCGCGCGTTGACGAAGTGGGTGACCTCTTCGGTCTCGCGGAAGGAGAGTACCGGGAGGATGGGCCCGAAGATCTCGTCGGCCATCGCCGGGCTGTCGGCGGAGACGTCGCGGAGGATCACCGGCGAGATGTAGCGATCGGCCTCGTCGACCTGGATCTTGGTGACCGGCTCGCCGGAGGGCAGGAGCTTGGCGAGGCGCTGGTGGTGGCGCGCGTTCACGATGCGGCCATAGTCCGCGCTCCGCTGCGGGTCCTCGCCGTAGAAGTCGCGCACCGTGGAGCGGAGCTTCTCGAGCAGCGGCTCGCGCACCGACTCGTGCACCATGAGGTAGTCCGGCGCGACGCAGGTCTGGCCCGCGTTGAAGAACTTGCCCCAGGTGATGCGGCGCGCGACGACGTCGAGGTCGACGTTCCGGTCGACGATGCACGGGCTCTTGCCCCCGAGCTCGAGGGTGACCGGCGTGAGGTGCTTGGCCGCGGCGGCGTAGATGACGCGCGCGACGTGGCCGTTGCCGGTGTAGAAGATGTGATCGAACTGCTGCTCGAGGAGCGCCGTGGTCTCGGGGATGCCGCCCTCGACCACCGCGACCGCGTCGGGCTCGAGGTACTGCGGGATGAGCCGCGCGAGCAGCGCCGAGGTGTTGCTCGCGATCTCGCTCGGCTTGAGGACGACCGTGTTGCCCGCGGCGATCGCGCCGACGAGCGGCGACATGATCAGCTGGAACGGGTAGTTCCACGGACCGATGACCAGCACCACGCCGAGCGGCTCCTTGTGGACCTCGCTCTTGCCCGGCTGGAGGACGACCGGGGTGCTCACGCGCTCGGGCTTCATCCACTCGCGGAGGTGGCGGCGCGCGTGCTCGACCTCTTTGACCATGAAGCCGGTCTCGCCGATGAAGCTCTCGAGGCGCGGGCGCCCGAGATCGACGTGCAGCGCGTCGAGGATCTCGTCCTCGCGATCGACGAGCATCTTCTTGATCGCATCGAGCTGGCGCACACGCCACTCGTAGGGGCGCGTGCGACCGGAGGCGAAGGTCGAGCGGAGGCGTGAGACGATCGCGGCGGCGTCGGTCATGGCCAGCGACCGTAGGTCCGTCAGGAATCCTCGTCCACGGTCACTGCCACCGAGTGCTCATTGGGCTCGATCGGCCGCCCGCCGGCCCGCGCGCGCGCGGCGGTGAAGGCGGCGCCGAGGAAGAAGATTTGCGCCGAGTAGTGCACCCACAGCATCAACATCACGATCGACCCGGCGGCGCCCCACGTGGAGTCCATGCCCTTGCGGCCGATGTATACGCCGATCGCCGAGCTTCCGAGCGTGAACAGCACGGCGGTCACGAGCGCGCCGACGAGCACGTCCTGCCCTGCGATCTTCACCTCGGGCAGCACGCGAAACACCGCCAGGAACAGCCCGGCCGTGACGGCGAACGACGCCGCGAGCTCGATGACGTGCCAGAGCGCGCTGACGTTGAGCCGCCCGCCGATGACGTCGCTCGCGGCGGCGAGGGTCGTCTTGAGCGCGACCAGCGCGACCAGGACGCCCCCGCACAGCAGCACCATCAAGAACCGGAGCCCGCGCTTGCGCACCTCGGCCGCCGCCTTGCCGCGGAGCCCCTTCCCCGACTTGCGCTGCACGCCCCAGATTTGGTGGAGCGAGAACTCGAGCGCTGCGAACAGCCGCGTCGACGCGTACACGAGGAGCGCCACCGAGAGCACGCTGCCGAGCGAGAACGTCTTGCTGCCCCGAGCCCGGGTCAGCATCGCGGTGAGCGTCTGCGCGCCCCCCTCGCCGATCCAGCGCGCGAGGTCGGTCACGAGCGCGTCCCTCGCGCGCGCCTCGGTGGTGAGCACGCCCGCGGTGTGGATCGCGATCAACAGCAGCGGCGCGATCGACAGGAGCGAGTAGAACGCGATCGCTCCGCCGAGGATCCTCCCGCCGCGCCGTGAGAAGATGCGGTACGTATCGCTCAGTACGGCCCGCATCGTCTCATCTATCCTCTCGGGTCGATGCCTCTCAAGCGGGTCCTGACGATCGCCCTGGTCGCGGCCCTCTTGCTGCGGGTCGTCCCGATCGTGGCCCCGTTCGTCTGGCCGTCTTTTCGCGCCTCGGTCGACCGCCTCCGCTTCCGCGCCGATCTCGCCACGGCCGCTGTCATGCTGGCCCTGGTCGTCTCGATGCTGGTTCGGGGCGAGCCCGCCTACGCCGCTTTGGTCGCAGTTTTGAGCGTTCCCGCCGTGGTTGGCGCCTGGCGCGCCATCCGCGCCCGTTCATCCAACGCAACTCTCCGGTAGCGCGGAGTTGCTAGCGCAGACCTCAGCCGTGCAATGGCGTGGGTGAAATTGCAGATCTGCAAAGATAAACCCGATAAAGACGCTGCAAGCTATTGAAATGCTGTCAGAGAAGGCCTGGCAAGCGGGCTGCAATAGCCCTCATCGCACCGCGGTGTGGCCAGCCCCCCCCCCTGGGCCCTCCGCGGTGCATTTTCTTTTTTGTCGCCCTCAGCGGCGCACCAGCATCGCGACGCCAATGGCGACGCCGATGCCGATGACCACCCGGCGGACGTTGGCCTCGCCGATCCGCTTGGCGATCCGCGCGCCGAGCACCCCGCCCATCACCGAAGCGGCCGCCATCGTCAGCGCGAGCGGCCAGCGGACTCGGCCGAGGACGATGAAGGTGATCGCCGCCACGCCGTTGATGCAGACGGCGGCGAAGTTCTTCACCCCGTTCATGCGGTGGATGTTGGTGAGCCCGAGGAAGCCGAGCGCGGCGAGCATGAGGATGCCCATCCCCGCGCCGAAGAACCCGCCGTAGATCGCGACCGCGAGCTGGAACGCCATCGCGAACGGCGCGCGCGAACGCGGGTCGTGCGGCACGGCGCGCGCGAGCCACGCCTTCACCAGCGGCTGCACCGCGAAGAGCGCCGTCGCGCTGAAGATCAGCCAGGGGACGAGCCTCGCGAACGTGCGATCGCCCACCCGGTCCACAAACAGCGCGCCGATGACGCCCCCGATCAGGCTCGGCACCGCGAACCAGATCAGCTCGCGGCGGCTGTCCCGCAGCTCGTCGCGGAACCCCCAGAACCCGGCGAACGACCCCGGGACGAGCGCCACCGTGCTCGTGGCGTTCGCGGCGATCGGCGGGACCCCGATCGCGAGGAGCGCCGGAAACGTGAGCAGCGTGCCCCCACCCGCCACCGAGTTGATCGCCCCCGCGAGGAACGCGGCGAGGCAGAGCAGGGCGAGGTACATGTTGGGAGAGAGATGGTCCGAGCCGCGCCGTTCGTTCCCGAGATTCGTCTGGACGTCGGCGAGGCGATTGTAGCGATGTGGGAGGCGGCCGCCGCGAAACCGCCGCCCTACTTCGCGTTTCCATGGGTCGGCGGTCAAGCGGTCGCCCGCTACCTCCTCGACCACCGCGCGCTCGTCGCCGGCCGCCGCGTGCTCGATGTGGGCACCGGCTCGGGGTTGTGCGCGATCGCCGCGGCCCTGGCCGGCGCGCGCGCGGTCGTCGCGACCGACGTC
>JALHOE010000155.1 GCA_022843175.1 Deltaproteobacteria bacterium | reverse complement strand
CCGCCGCACCAGTCGAGCGGCTGGAGCGCGACGCCGCCGCCGTCGCTTCGCCCGCCGCCGCCGCCGCCACCTCCCCCGGCGCACGCGGGGATGGGCACCCACTTCGAGTCCTCGGCCACGCCCGCGCCCATCGAGATCAAGCGCTCGAAGGCGCCGCTCCTGATCGTGCTCGTGGTGCTCCTCGTCGCCGCGGGCGTCGGCGGCTTCGCGCTCTACAGCAAGCTGAGCGAGGAGCCGGCCAACGCGGGCAAGGCCGAGGAGCCGAGCGAGCCCGACGCGCCCGCGGCCAAGAAAAAGAAGAAGCCGAAGACCGCCGCCGAGCCCGAGCCCGAGCCCGAGCCCGAGCCGCCGAAGCCAGCGCCCACGCCCAGCGCCACGACGACGCCGAAGGCAGCGCCGCCGCCGCCACCACCTGTCCTTCCGCCCGCGGTCAAGGTAACGCCGACGGTCACGGTGCCGACAGCGACAGCGACAGCGACAGCAACAGCAAAGAAGAAGAGCGATGACGACATCAAGTAGGAGCCTCGCGGTCGCAGTCGCTCTCTCGCTCGCGCTGCCGCTGCCGTTCGTGCCCGTCGCGCGCGCCGCTCCGTCCGCCGCCGACATGGAGTCGGCGCGGCAGCTGTTCAACGAGGGCAAGGACCTGCGAGAAAAGGGCGACCTCGTCGGCGCGCGCGACAAGTTCCGCGCGGCGCACGCCCTCGGGCAGACGCCGATCACCGGCATCGAGCTCGGCAAGACGCACATGCTCCTCGGAGAGCTCGTCGAGGCGCGCGAGGCGTTCCTCTCGGTCGGCCGTATCCCGGTCGCCTCCGACGAGACCAAGAAGTCCGCCGACGCGCGCGTCGAGTGCGACAAGCTCGCCGGAGACCTCAAGGCTCGCATCCCCGCGGTGAAGATCATCCTCGTCGGCGTGCCGGCCGGCGCCTCCGCGCGCGTCACGGTCGACGGCGAGGAGATCCCGAGCGCGGCGCTCGGCGAGCGGCGCAGCGTCAACCCCGGCCACCACGTGCTCATCGCGCGCGTCGGCAGCGGCCCGGAGGCCAAGGCCGAGATCGACCTCAAGGAGTCCGAGACGCGCGACGTCACGCTGGTGGTCGACGCCGGCGCCAAGCCCGCGAGCGCCACGCCCCCCTCCGGACCGACCATCCCGCCGACCGCGAACAACAACACCTTCACCGCCAAGCCCGGCGTCGACGAGCCCTCGCACACGTCACCGCTCGTCTACGTCGGCTTCGGGCTCGCCGCGGTGGGGGTCATCGCCGGCGGCATCACCGGCGCCATGGCGCTCGGCAAGGCGAGCGACGTCAAGACCGAGTGCCCCAACTCCACCTGCGCGTCGGACAAGAAGGCGCTCCTCGACGACACCAAGACCTTCGCCAATATCTCCACCATCTCGTTCGCGGTCGCGGGCGGCGGCGTCGTGCTCGGGATCATCGGGTTGATGAAGAAGTCTCCGAGCGACCAGGCGGGCATCCGGCCCTACCTCGGCGTGGGCAGCGTCGGCCTCACGGGAGCGTTCTGATGCGCGCGCTCCTGATGATGGTGGCGGTCGTCCTCGGTGCGGGGTGCTTTCAGCTCACCGGCGTGTCGGACTACAAGGTCGAAGAGGGCTGCACGGTGCCGGCGGGCGCGAAGTGCCGCGTCGCGCCGAACTGCGGCTGCGCCGCCAACGAGACGTGCGAGCTCGTCGCCGCGGACGGCAGGGGCGAGTGCAAACCGGCGGGCTCGGTCGCGAGCGGCGGGTTCTGCAAGCAGAACACCGAGTGCGCGGTCGGCTTGGCGTGCCTCGGCGGGCAGTGCGGCGCGTACTGCGTCAAGGAGCCCGAGTGCAGCGGCGGCTCCTGCGCGCCGCTCGAGTTCGGCGGCACGCCGGTCGCTGGCGTGGGCATCTGCACGTTCCCCTGCGATCCGCTCAACGCCTCCGCGTGCGCCGCGGGCAACGCCTGCCGGATCACCACCACCAACAGCACGGCCTGCTTCGCCAACCCCGGCACCGGCGCCCCGGGCGCCGCGTGCACGACCGACGACAACTGCGCCCCCACGTTGTTCTGCAACGGCACCCAGTGCGTCGCGATTTGCGTCGCGGGCACCACCTGCGGCGGCGGCTCGGCGTGCAGCGACACGGTCGTCACCGCCAACGGCGTCGGCTACGGGCTCTGTCCCGTCGACGGCTGAGCGCTCACAGCAAATCGGGCGGGACGAACACGCTCCGCGCCTCGAGCGACATCAGGCGCTCGCGCGAGTAGAGGCGGAGCGGTGTGTCCTTGTCGAGCAGGTGGCGCTCGATGAACGCCGCCGAGTCGGCCGTGCGATCGATGGCGCGGTGCTCGAGGACCAGCATCAGCCAGACCCGGGTGAGCGTCTCGTGGTAGCCGCGCTCGGGGGTCTCCTCGAGCCCATGCGCCATGTTCAGGCGGATGATGCCGACGCGCATGCGTAGATGCGCCTCGTCGAGGGACTCGTATCGCTCGAGGAACATCCACGCCACGCGGAGGTGCGCGCGGTGGTTCCACGCCTTTTCGGACAGCGTCCGTTCGTGGAACGCGCGCCACAGCTCTTCGTCGTTCATGACAAACCCGCGAGGTGCATGATATACGCGCGGACGCCCCACAGCGCGCCGAGGATCGCCGTGCCGAGCGCCGCCGTCGCCGAGAGGAGCCACGCCGGGTGGAGCAAGTGCTTCCGCACGTCGGCTTCGTGCCAGCCCGAGAGGAGCAGGGGCTGCTCCTCGCTGCCACGGAGGCGGAGCTTGCTGCGCGCGTCGCGGTAGTCGTCGCCGGCGATCGCCTCTCCGCTCGCGACCGCTTCGCCCGCGGCGAAGGCGTCGATGTCGGCGGGCACGAAGGTCTCGTGTACGCGCACCTCGACGAGCTCGGGCTGCTTCACCATCTTCGCGAACAGCTCG
Source organism: Deltaproteobacteria bacterium (assembly GCA_022843175.1). Lineage (GTDB taxonomy): Bacteria > Myxococcota_A > Polyangia > Polyangiales > JADJMO01 > JALHOE01. The sequence continues at coordinate 17,929 of JALHOE010000155.1, read as the reverse complement.
GGGAAGCGCGCGGCGTAGTCGTCGGGGGCGACCGTGGTGGTGAGCCGCTCGGCGACCGGCACGAGGAATTCGGCCTCGACGGAGAGGGTGCCGCTACCGTCGTCGAGCTCGATCGGGACCGCGGCGACGCCGTCGTAGGCGAACGGATCGCGATACCTCTTGCCCCCGCTCGAGTACACCGTCTCGAGCTCGGTGCGGATCACGACCGCGGGCACGCCGCCCGCGGTCATCAGGGGCTCGGCGAGCGCGCGTATGCGCCCGAACACCTCGGCCGGGCCCGGGGCCAACTCGGAGACCTTGCGCGTCTGGACGTGACGCACGCGCCGATGCGCCCGCAGCACGCTCCGCGCGGCGAACACGCAGACCAACAGCATTTGCGCGAGCACGAACGTGATGACGACGGGGAACGTCGCGCTCATGGGGCCTCCCCCGGCCGCAAGGGTTGGACGGTGCGCTTGCGCGCCCTCAGCGAGAGCACGAACAACACCCCGAGCAGCATCGTCGAGAGCCCGGAGACGACGACGAAGGCCAGGTAGGCGCGCTCGGCGCGGCGCACCCGATGCACCATGAGGTTCGGCACGCTCAACACGTTGCGCAGGGGCGCGTCGCAGGCGTGGAGCGCGCCGTCGCGGTAGCAGGCGAGCACCTCGACCTCGGTGTTGGGGGGTATGCGCTGCTCGACGTAGCCCGCGCTGCTGCCCTGACAGCGCTGGGCCTGCGCGGGCAGCCCGGCGGGCTTGTGGCTCTTGAGCGGGCCGAGGTCCACGACGTCCCGATGGCTCCAGTCGTGGCCGCGGTCGTCGCTCACCACGGAGAGCTTGCGGTTGACGAGCCCGAGGTAGGGGAGCGCGTGGCCCTCGTTGTCGCGGAGCTCGAGGCGGTCGACCTCCCACTCGAAGCACTTGAGCGTGCGGCTCTTTCCGCCGCCGACGGTGACCGACCAGAAGTGGGCCGCGGCGCTCTGCTGGGTCAGCGTCTTTCGCTCCGCGGGCCCGACGAGACGCCCCGCGTAGATCGCCGGGCCCTTCACCGGCGCGGCGAGGGTCGCTCGCGGCAGGTCGCGGAGAAACTCGAGCTCGGCGAAGTAGTCGTGCGCGCCGACGAACGCGAAGAAGAAGCCCGCTCCGATCAACGCCGCGATGGCGAACGGGACGGCGGAGTAGGGACGCGGCGGGTTCATGTCAGTGGCCGGGCAGCACCTTGAGCACGTCGCGGAGGAAGATTACGACGATGCCCATCAGGCCCTCGCCGGCGATGGCTCCGCTCGCGACGCTCACGGTGTACTTGTCGGAGATCTCCTTGTGCCGGGTGAGCAGGTACCACGCGGCGAGCGCGCCGAGGAACATGGCGAAGCTGTCGTTGAAGTCGATCACCAGCGCGATGCCGAGGCCGGTGGCGCTCGGCACGTAGGTGGCCCACTTCGGGGGCGGGGGCGTCTTCGCGTCGGGGTCCTTCGCGAGCGTCTCGGAGACGATGCGCGCGTGCTGCCGCGACGCGATCTCGTCGAGGACCGCGATGAACACGCCGATCGCGAGGCCGACGCCGATGCCCACGAGCGCGAGCTTCGGGAGGTTCTTCGCGCCGTCCTTGAGCAGCTTCGCGACGCTCGCCCAGGCCACGGCGGCGGGCGCGGCGAGCTCCTTGCCGAGCTTCTCGGGCTTGGCGATGAGGAAGTAGATCGGCACGCACACCGCTGCGCCGGCGAAGACGCCGAGCGTCTGAGCCCAGAACTGCTTGCGCGGCGAGCCGCCGAGGAGGTAGCCGGTCTTCACCTCCATCAACAAATCGGCCGAGTGGGCCGCCGAGCCGGCGGTGACCGTCGCGGTCATCAGGTTGGCTCCGGCGTTGCCGGGGACGAGCACGCCGAACAGCAGCTGGGTGATCTTGCCCATCGCGCCGATCGGGGTGACGCCCGTCTCGCCGGTGGCGCGCGCGGCGACGACGGAGAGGAGGAACGCGGCCGCGACCGAGATGAGGCCCTCGAGGATCGGCACGCCGAACCACGCGTACTGCATGTAGACGCAGGCGACGGTGCAAAGCAGGAGGCCGATGCCGAACCACCGCTGCGGCACCTCGACCGACTCGAGCGGATCCTCGGCGGCCTTCTTGCCGGAGAAGACGGTGACGAGGCCAGCGAACGCGCGCGCGACGGTGCGCCAGCGAAAGGCGAACGCGACGATGCTCGCGGAGACCATGATCGCCGTGCCCGGCCACACGCTCCACTTCGAGCGAATGGTGGCGTGGAGCGCCTCGGGCACCCGCACCGGGATCGCGTGCACGGACTCGGCGCTCTTGGCGAACACGCCCCACGCCGCCGGATCCATCCCGGTGGGCGCGACGCGGAGCACGTCGTGGTCGACGAGGTACGGCCCGAGCACCGCGTAGTTGGCGAGCGCGCCGATGAGGAGCGACGTGGCCACCTTGAGCCCGACGATCGCGCCGGCGGCGTAGAGCAGGAGGCTCGTGTTGACGCCGAGCGACCATGCGCTGAGCGGATAGCCGCGGATGCGACCGGGCAGGGGGACGACGTCGGGGATCTTCTTGAGGAAGCCGAGCTTCGACTCCAGCGCCAGCTTGAGCGTCGCGGCGCCGAGCGCGGAGTAGAGCAGCGAGCGCGCGCGCTGCATGCTGGCGCTGCCGGCGGAGTGCATCGTCTTGATCGTCTCGGCGCAGACGATGCCGCCGGGGAAGCGGAGCTGCTCGGCGTTGATCATGTTCCGCTTGAGCGGCACCGCGACGATCACGCCGAGGAGCGACACGCCGAGCATCCACGCGGTGAGCTGGAACCCGGTGAGGGTGGGCATCGGGACGCCGTCGTTCTGCAGCATCGTCATCGCAGGGATCGAGCTGACGAGGCCCGCCGACGACATGTACGCCGCCGCCGAGGCCGCGGTCTGCGAGGTGTTGTTCTCGAGCATCGTCAGCGGACGCATCCCCGGGAACACGCCGCGGAGCGCGGCGAAGATCGCGAACCCGACCACGGCCGAGGTGATCCCCATGCCGAACGACCAGCCGATCTTGAGGCCGATGTAGAGGTTCGAGGCGCTGAGGATCGCCCCGAGCGTCATACCGGTGATGGCCGCGCGAACGGTGAGCTGCGGGTCGTTCGGCTGGTAGACCTTCTCGAGCCACAGGCGGTCGCGTGCGGCGATGGCCTCCGGGTCGCGGAGCGGCACGGGGTCGATGGGAAAGTCCGCCATGCGCGCGCTACGATACACGCGATGCTGTCGTTTCTGGGGATTGGTCTCGGCAAGGTCGACGTCTCGCTCGAGCGCGTCGTGTTCAAGCCGGGGGACACCATCCGGGGCCGCATGAAGTTCACGCTCAAGGAGCCCACCCCGGCGCGACGCGTCGTGGTCGGGCTCTACGGGCGTCAGCGGGTCGTCACCACCGGCATGAGCAACGGCACCCGCACCGTCGGCCACCGCGTCGACGACGTGTTCAGGTTCGAACAGCAGCTCGCGGGGGAGGACCTCTTCACGAGCGGCGAGCACCCGTTCGAGATCGTCATCCCGAGCTACGTGCTCCGCGGCGCGCGCGGCGTAGAGCCCCCCGAGGGCGCCCTCGGCGACGTGCTCCGCGCGATCACCTTCCTCTCGCCGAACAAACAGTTCCCGGTGGAGTGGGAGATCCGCGCGTTCGTCGACCTCCCGTTCAAGATCAACCCCAAGGCGGCGATGTCGATCACCATCACCGAGTTCGTCAACCCGGCGTGAACGAGAGCGTCCTTCGCCGCGCCGTCTCGCGGTCGTCGCCGTTTCCCACGCGCAGTTGGCAGCACGGTGCGCCGCCCCTGCCGGCCGCGGTGTGCGTGCCCGTGGTGTTCGATCCCGAGCCCATCGTGTTCGCGGTGCTGCGCTCGGCCGAGCTGCGCGATCACGCCGGCGAGGTCGGCTTCCCGGGTGGCAAGCCCGAGGAGGGCGACGAGGATCTGGCCGCGACGGCGTTGCGAGAGCTTCACGAGGAGGTCGGCGTCACCGGCGAGGTGATCGGCTCGCTCACCACCGTTCCGGTCATCACGGGGCGCTTCGTGATCCATCCCTTCGTCACGCTCCTCGGCGACGCGCGGCCGAGCATTCGCTCGCCGGAGATCGCGGCGCTGTTGCCGATTCCGCTCGCGTCGTACCTGCGCGGCGAGGCGACGATCCACGCGGTGTCGACCGAGTGGAAGGGGGTGACGTTCAACACGCCGCACTTCCACCTCGGCGAGTCGGTCCTCTACGGGGCGAGCGCGTTCATCCTCTACGAGCTGCTCCTGCGCATCGCGGCAGAGCTCGCCATCGAGCTCCCCACTCCGACGCTGGTGAGCGAGTATCCGTGGGGCGATCGCTACGCGCACGGCCGAGGCCATTCGTCTCGTTAAGGTCTCGATCTTCTCGACAGAACCGGCACAATAGGCAGGTGCCTCTCCCGGGTTCGTTCAGGGTGTCGGTCGTCCTCCCCACCAGCGCCGAACGTCTCTACCGCTCCTTCCTCGACGCGAGGGAGCACGCGGCGTTCACCGGCGCGCCCGCCACGATCACCGCGCGTGCCGGCGGCAAATTCTCCGCGTTCGACGGGCACGTCACCGGCAAGCTCATCGAGCTCGAGGCGCACGAGCGCATCGCCATGAGCTGGCGCACCAAGGACTTCCCGGAGGACGCGCCCGACTCGCGGGTCGAGGTGCTGTTCCACCCGGCCACCGGCGGCACCCGCGTCACCATCGCGCACGAGGGCCTGCCGGCCGGGAGCGAGGAGCGCTTCATCAAGGGGTGGCGCCGGTTCTACCTCGACCCGATGAAGGCCTACTTCCGCGCGCAGAACCAGCCGGAGCCCGAGTCGGTCCCCAAGCGCTCGTCGGCGCCGAAGCAGGCGGCGGCCAAGTCCGCCAAGCGCAAGTAGTGGCGCGCAAGCGGGCAGAGCGGCGCGCTCTCGAGCGCGACGTGAAGAAGCAGCTCGAGCAGAAGGACAAGCTCGCGGCGCTGTCGCCGGGCGGCGCGCCGGAGCGCGCGATCGAGGTCGCGAGCGCGTCGTTGGTCGAGCCGATGGCGCGCGCGTCGAAGTGCCCGCGCTGCGGCGGCGACGTGCGGCTCGAGGAGCACGTCGTCGAGCGCGGGCTCCGGGTCGTGAGGGTGCGCTGCACCGCCTGCGGGAGCCCGCGCGCGCTCTACTACCGAATCGCGGCGCTCCACTGAGTCAGCTCGCCGAGCACCCAGCCGATCGCGCGCGGCAGGGTGCGCTCGAGCGGCGCGTGGTCGATCCCGAACGCGCGGATGCGCGACGGGTCGATGAACGACATCCACCGATGACTGAGCGGCGAATCGCCCTCGACGATCGGCGCGGTGATCCCGACGTCGCGCATGATCATCTGCAGCAGCTCGCGCAGCGTCGGCGTCTCGTCCTGCGCCTGGTTGAACACCTGACCGATCGAGCGCGGATCGGCGAGGAGGAGCTCGATCGTTCGCGCGACCTCCATCGCGTCGACGTGACGCACGCGGCGGTCGGGGGCGTGGGCGCGGAGCGGCTCGCCCCGCAGGAGCGCGTGCACGTAGTGCTCGATGCGTCGATCCGGATCGCGCGGGCCATACACCATCGGGATGCGCAGCCGGGTCGACGGGAAGCTCGGGTGGCTCGCGAGCAGATCCTCGCAGCCGCGCTTGCCGGCGCCGTAGTCCCACTGGCCCTCGTCGGCGCCGGACGGCCGCGGAAGGAGCGGCCCGTCGTAGTCCTGTTCGCGCGACGGCACGCCGGCGCCGTCGCGCACGAGGTAGACCTGCCCGCTGCTGACGAACACGTAGTGGCCGACGTCGAGGTGAAGCGGGATCTCCTCGGGGCGATAGGCGGTGAAGTCGACGGCCGCGTCGAACCGTCGACCGGCGGTCGCGCGGGCGAGCTCGCTGCGATCGGCGTGCAGCCGCTCGACGTGGTTGCCGAACGGGTCCTCGGTGCGGCCGCGGTTGAACAACGTGACGCGGTCGCCCCGCGCGAGCAGCCGCGCGACGAGGAGCCGCCCCATGTAACGAGTGCCGCCGAGGACGAGGACGCTGCGACTCACCGAGCCGTCATGGGCCCGAGCAACGCGCGCAGCAACTCGGGCTCGGCGGGGTTGCCGAATCCGGGCTCGAACGCGGCGATCGACCGGCGCATCGTCATCGTGACCCGGGTGCCGATGGTGGCCGAGTAGACGTGGGGCGCGCACGCGGTGGACTCGGCCTCGAGCTCCGCGCGTCGGGCGAAGAGCGTCTCGAGAGCGCTCGCCGCGTGCGCCCGCTCGAGGTCGCTGCCGTCTCGGAGCTCGACGCGTTTGAGGTCGATCCGCGAGATGAGCATCATCGCCTCGGCGACCTTCGGCTCGAGGCAGCTCGCGAGCCGTGAATCTTTCGCGCGCGCGTCGTCCCAACGATGGCGGAGCTTGGTGGCGGTGACGTGGGCCGCGAAGGCGATGGCGTCGCCGCGTGCGGGATCGGCCGCTGCCGGCCGCACCGCGAAGAGCACGGCGAACAGCGAGAGAGCTGCCGGGAGGAAAGAGCGGCGGGGCGTGCGAATTCGAGTGCGCATGGGGACAGCAACATCGATGCGGGGCCGCGGCGCGACGTTCACCGAATCCGTGCTAGATCGTCGGCGGTGCGATTCCTTGCGCTTGGCCTGTTGACCCTCGGCTGCTCCAGCGAACCCCTCGTCACCCCCAGCGTCGAGGACACCGACGTCCCCACCGACACCGCCATCGCCACCGGCGACTCCGCCGTCACGGACTCCAACGCCGACACGTTCGTCCCGCTCGCCGACAGCGGCTGCCCGGCGCCGGCGAAGATCACGCCCACGCAGGTGCCCGCGGGCTATCAGCCGGCCGAGCGCGTGAACCTCAACTACACGGTCGACGGCGACACGGCGCACTTCTTCTTCAAGTCGGGCGAGCACATCGTCCGCTTCCTCTACGTCAACACCGAGGAGACCTCCGGCGCCGACAAGACGGCGTTCGGCGCCGTGTCCAAGGCCGCGGTCGAGGGGTGGCTCAAGGGAGCCAAGGAGATCATGGTCGCCCCGCGCCTCGACAAGGGGGTGCCCGACACCGACCCGTACGGCCGCTGGCTGGCGCTCGTGTTCGTCGACAACGAGCTCTTGCAGACCCGCATCATGCGGGAGGGCCACAGCGCGTACTACACCGTTTACGGTTGTGCGCCGGCGCCGCTCCACAACGCGTTCGTGTACGCCGAGGCCGAGGCCAACGCCAACGACCGAGGGATCTGGGCGCCCGGCCACCCCACCGACTACCGCAAGGTCCTCGCGGACTGGCTGGGCACCAACCGCTGCCGGCCGAATCCGTTCGAGACGCCGTACTGCAAATAGCCGGCGACGTGCGATGATTCGCGGCATGTCGTCGCGCGCGCTCTCCGCTTTCTTCGTGTTGGCCCTCCTGTCCGGCGGCTCGCTCGCCGCGTGTGGTGCCGGCAAGGAGGACTCCTCCAACAACGGCGATCCCGACGCCGCCGACGACGCGAGCAGCCCCGACGTCACGGGCTTCGATCCCGAGACCGGCGATGCGCTCGGGGAACGCAAGGTCGTCAAGCTCGCCGTCGATCCCGACGGCAAGACGATCGAGGTGGTGAACGGCGATCTCACCACCGCCGCCATCGTCTACACGGCGACGGCGACCTACAGCGACGGTACGACCGCCGCGGAGCCCGGCTGCGTGTGGACGGTCGATCGCATCGACCTCGGCTCGTTCACCGGCAGCACGTTCCGCGCGAGCGGCACAGCGGGCGGGGCGGGCAAGGTCACCTGCACCGCGCACGGCCTCAACGCGTCGGCGTCGTTCAAGGTCTTCCTCCGCGACGAGGTCGACTCCGGCTCGATGCTCGACGCGATGGGCAAGACCGAGCTGCTCGCCGCCGGCGCCGCCGATCCCACGGTCAAGGCGCTGCTCTATCCGTACGACAAGACGGTGTTCCCGCGCGGCCTGCCGTCGCCCGAGCTGATGTGGACGGGCGCGGCCGCGACCGACGTCTACGCGCTGCGGATGGAGCTGCCGTCGATGACGTTCACGTCGTTCTTCAAGGCTGGCTCGCCGGCGCGAACGACGATCCCCAAGGCCACGTGGACGAAGCTCCTCGACACGGCGACCCCGACCGACGCGCTCAAGGTCACGCTCTATCGCCTCGCCGGCGGCGCCGGCGGCACCGCGTTCAAGTCCACCACCCAGTCGTGGACGATCGCGTCGGCCAACCTCAAGGGCACGATCTACTACTGGCGCATCAACGGCGGGCGTGTCGTTCGCATCAAGCCGGGAGCGACCGCGCCCGACGACTTCCTCAAGACGACCAACGCCACCGGCGGCTGCGTCGCCTGTCACAGCGTCGCGCACGACGGCTCGACGATGGTCGCCTCGTACGAGAAGTCGGGCCCGCTCTCCTGGGTCACGTTCGACGTCGCGAGCGGCGCCGAGAAATACTACGGCGCGGGCACCAACTCGGGGTTCCAGGCGATCGCGCCCGACGGCTCGGTCGTCGCGGTCGGGCAGACGAGCGGCGGCCCGCTGACGCTGCACACGAGCGCCGGCGCGTCCCTCGAGCCGAGCGGCCTCGCCGCGTTCGGCACCACGCTCGCGCACCCCACGTTCGCGCCCGACGGCAAGTCGTTCGCGTTCTCGGTGCGCAAGGACGGCAACTGGGCCGACTTCCTCAACTCCGATCTCGGCGTCGCGCCGTTCGATCCGGCGACCAACAAGTTCGGCGCGATGAAGGTGATCCGCCCCGCCGGCGGCCGCGTCCGCACCTACCCGTCCTTCAGCCCCGACAGCAAGTGGCTCGCGTACATGGAGGGCCGGCCCAACCCGGTCGCCCCCGGCACCGCGTCGACGCGCCCGGCGTTCAGCGATCTGCACCTCGTGCGCCCCGACGGCACCGACGACGTCACGCTCAAGACCGCCGGCGACTCCGGCGTCGCCGACATCGACAAGAGCCTGAGCTTCGAGCCCACCTTCGGGCCCGTGCTCTCGGGCGGCTACTTCTGGATCGTCTTCGTCTCGAGCCGCCAGTACGGCAACCGCCTCAACAAGACCTACGACAACTTCCGCGACAAGTGCGGCGAGCCGAGCTGGGCCGCGACGCCGTGCCGCAACAAGCAGCTGTGGGTCACCGCGATCGACGCCGATCCGAAGCCCGGCGTCGATCCGAGCCACCCCGCGTTCTGGCTCCCCGGCCAGGACGTCGGCGACCAGAACATGCGCGGCTACTGGGCGCTCGACCCCTGCAAGAAGCTCGGCGAGGGCTGCGAGGCCGGGTTCGAGTGCTGCGAGGGCACCTGCAAGTCCGAGGACGGCACGAGCCCCAAGGTGTGCGTCAAGCCGCCTCCCGGCAAATGCCGCGACCTCGGCGACAAGTGCGAGAAGACGAGCGACTGCTGCGACGCCGCGCTCGGCGTGGAGTGCATCGGTGGTGTGTGCGGCAAGAAGCTGCCGAGCTGATCACTCGCCCTTGATGCCGAGCTTCTCGAGCAACCGATAGAGGTGCTTGCGCTCGACGCCTGCGACGCGCGCGGCCTGCGACAGGTTGTCGCCGTAGGAGGCCAGAAGGTCCTGCAGGTACTCGCGCTCGAAGCGCTCGACGAGCTCGGCCTTCGCCTCGTGGAAGGGGCGGTCGGCGCGGGTGTTGGGCGCCTGCTTCACCACCGCGGCGCCGAGGATCACGGGCATCTGGGCGAAGGGAGTGCCCGGCGGGCTGAGGGCCACCGCGCGGGCCACGACGTTGCGGAGCTCGCGCACGTTGCCCGGCCATCCGTACGCGCTCATGCGATCGAGGTTCTTCGACGAGAGGTCGTCGCGCGGCTGACCGTCCCTCTCGAGGAACAGCTTCACGAGGCGCGGGACGTCCTCCAGGCGCTCGCGGAGCGGGGGCAGGTGCACCTCGACCACCGCGAGTCGGTAGTACACGTCGCCGCGGAACCCGCCGCGCGCGACCTCTTGGCGGAGATCGTGGTGGGTCGCGGCGACCACGCGCACGTCGTACTTGATCGGCTTCTTGCCGCCGAGCGGCATCACCTCGCCGCCCTCGAGCATGCGGAGGAGCTTGGGCTGCAGGCGCAGCGGGAGGTCGCCGATCTCATCGAGGAACAGCGTGCCGCCGTCGGCGAGGGCGAAGGCGCCGGCGCGGTCCCGATCGGCGCCGGTGAACGCGCCGCGCATGTGCCCGAACAGATCGCTCTCGATGAGGTTCTCGCTCGCCGCGCCGCAGTCGAACACGACGAAGGGGCCGTCGCGCCGCGGCGAGTGGTCGTGCACGGCGCGCGCGCACACCTCCTTGCCGGTGCCGCTCTCTCCGATGAGCAACACCGGCGCGTGCGACGCGCTGGCTCGCTCGAGGAGCGCGTAGATTTGGCGCATCGCGACGCTCTCGCCGACGAGGCCCCCGAACGACGCGCTCTTGCTCGGCGGGATCTCGACGAGCTCCTCGGCGGGCATCAGTTGGAGCAGCGACGAGCCGACGCGGATCGAGCCGCCGACGGGCAGCGTGGCTTTGGCGATCGTGGCGCCGTCGAACATCGTGCCGTTGCGCGAGCCGAGATCGACGACCTCGAAGCCGTCGCCCGTCGGTCGCACCGAGCAGTGGCGCGACGACACGGCGCGGTCGGTGAGGATGACGTCGCTCGGGGGCGCCGCGCCGATCACCACGCCGGCGGCGGGGAGGGCGATCTCGAGCCCGGCGTCGGGCCCGTAGACGACGCGCAGGCGCGCCCGTTGCGCCCCGCCGCTGCGCTCGATGCGGTTGGTGCTACGGGCCAGCATCCTTGGCTCCGAGCTGCTTCATTTGTGCGGCGATCGCCTTGGCTTGCGGGAGCTGCTTTTGACAGCGGTCCTCGTCGACCGCCCGCCACTCCGGTGGCTGTTTGCTCCACACCGCGAGGTTGTCCCTCGCGCCCTGACAGAGCTTGTCGCCGCCCTGCACCGCGACGACGTCGGGATCGCAGTAGACATCCTTGATCTGCGTGCAGTGCGGCATCGAGGCCGGCGCGGTGGTGGGCGCGCCCACCGGCACGAGGTTCGCGGGCGGGTGCATCACGCGATCGATCTGCTCGTTCACGTTCTTCTCGACTTGCGGGTACGCGTCTCGACAGGCCTTGTCGTAGGCCGGCCAGTAAGCGCTCGGCGAGGACTCGAACGTGGTGACGTTCTTCTTGGCGTGGGCGCACATGGATGCGCCGTTGGCGTACGTGACGAAGTCTTTCTGGCACTGGACGTCGGCGAGCTTGCGGCACCAGGTGAGGCTGGTGGGGAGCGGGGCGGGCGGTGAGGGGGGGGCGATTGCGATGTGGGGTGCGGGTGCGGATGCGGATGCGGATGCGGATGCGGATGCGGATGCGGATGCGGATGCGGATGCGGATGCGGATGCGTCTGCGGTTGCGTCTGCGTCTGCGCTTGCGCTTGCGCCTGCGCCTGCGCCTGCGCTTGCGCTTGCGCCTGCGCCTGCGCTTGCGCTTGCGCCTGCCGTTGGGGGCGGGGGCTTTCGGCCGAGGAGCCATGCTGCGGGCACTGCCAGCGCCACTGCTGCGACGATCCACAGGCCTCGGCCGCCGCGGCGGGGCTCGGGGGTGTCGGTGCGGAGGGGGGCGGCGGCGGAGGTCGGGGGGTCCTCCGTTCGGATCGGCAGATCCTCTGTGCGGCGGGAGGTCACCGTCTGGTTCGGGGCGCTCGCGACCGACGTGCGCAGCGCGCGTACCGATTCGGGGCGGCGCTCGGGGCGGGTGGAGAGCGCCGACATGATCGTGTCCGACAGCGCCGGCGACACCGCGACGCCGAGCTCGGTCAGCGACGGCGGGCGGAGGCGCGTCTCGGCGTAGCTCGAATCGGTCCAGGGAAGGCGCCCCGCGAGCATTGCATAGAGAAGCAATGCAAGCTCGTAGACGTCGGAGGACTCGTTGGCCGATGCGCCGAAGAAGCGCTCGGGCGCCATCGTGGCCGGGGTGCCGCGGACGGCGCCGTCGAGCGTGGTCGTCGAGGGGCCGGACGCGACCTCGCGCGCGATGCCGAGGTCGAGGAGCACCGGTCCGTCCTCGGTGAGGAAGACGTTCTCGGCCTTGATGTCGCGGTGGACGAGGCCCTCGTCGTGGAGCGCGCACACGCCGCCGGCGAGCGCGTCGAAGAGCGAGAGAGCCTCGGCGAGCGGGATCGGGCCGCGCGCGATCCGTGCCGCGAGCGTCTCGCCCGAGAGGCGGTGCATCACGAGGTAGGGGCGCCCGTCGGGCAGGGTGCCGCTGTCGAGCACCTTGATCACGTGGGGGTGATCGATGCGGGCGAGGCGCGCGGCCTCGGCGAGGAACTTCTCGCGCGCGCGGTCGGCGCTCAGCTCGCGCGCGACCTTGAGCGCGACGTCGCGGTCGCGCCATCGCGCGGCGTACACGACGGCCGAGCCCCCCTCGCCGAGGACCTCGCGCACGTCGAAGTCGCCGAGTCGTTCCACCTCCGCGGGGTATACCAGCGCGCGGGTGTCCCATCGAGGACCCGGGCCCGAGGCCGTCCCGGGTCCTCGAGGACTCAACGGCTCGCCGAAACGCGCGGAAACCTGCGGGTAGGGCGGGGTGCGGGGCGTGGAACGTCGCTTGCGAACGGGCCGCGCACGATGCGAACGCCCACTCTTCTCCTCCTGCTCACGCTCACCGCGTGCAGCAGCGCCGCGAGCAACGAAAGCAACCCCGGGGACGCGACGCCGGTCGACGACGACGGCAACCCGATCCCGACCGACGGCTCGCCGGCGCCGCTCTGCACCGGCGTCGGGACCGGCTTCGCCGCCGCGCCGCGCAGGTACGCGCTGCCGGCCCCGCGGTGCAGCACGAGCTTCGACGCGCTCGGCAAGAGCGGATCGCTCGCCTACTCGCTCCTCGATCTCGACGGCGACCACTCCACCGATCTCGTGGTGTATCGCGACAGCTGCAGCACCGAGATCGGCCGGGCCCGCTGGGACGTCTACGCCGGCGGCGCCGACGGCTTCGCGGCCGCACCCTCGTCGTACTCGCTGCCGGCGCCGCGGTGCAGCACGAGCTTCGACGCGCTCGCCAAGTCGGGGTCGGTCGGGTACGCGCTGCTCGATCTCACGAACGACGGTCGCAGCGATCTCGTGGTGGTTCGCGACAGCTGCGACGAGTCGGTCGGCAAGGACCACTGGGACGTCTATCCGGGCGGAGACGGCGGGTTCGCTGCGGCCCCGACGCGGTACGCGCTCCCCGCGCCGCGCTGCAACACCAAGCTCGACGCGCTCGGCAAGACCGGCGCGGTCGGCTACACGCTGAGCGATCTCACCGGCGACGGGCGCGTCGATCTCGTGGTGCACCGCGACGACTGCGAGGCGGCGATCGGACGCGAGCGCTGGGATCTCTACCCCGGCGGCGAGGGCGGCTTCGCGGCCGCGCCCGCGGCGTATGCGCTCCCCGCCGCGCGCTGCAAGACGAAGTTCGACGCGCTCGGCGGCTTCGGCGCGGTGCGGTTCTCGCTGCTCGATCTCAACGCCGATCGCCGCGCCGATCTCGTCGTGTACGACGACTCGTGCGACGAGGAGATCGGCAGCAAGCGCTGGGATCTCTACGCTGCGGGCGCGACCGGGTTCGCCGCGGCGCCGGCGCCGTTCGCGCTCCCCGCGGCGCGCTGCGGGAGCAAGTTCGACGCACTCGCCAAGAACGATGCGCTCGGCTTCGGCCTCCTCGATCTGAGCTGCGACCGTCGGCCCGAGCTCGTGGTGCACGAGGACACGTGCGACGACTCGGTCGGCGGCAAGCGCTGGGACGTCTACCCCGGCGAGGTGAGCGGGTTCGCGGCCGCGCCGCAGTCGTTCGCGCTGCCCGCGGCGCGCTGCCGCGCGCGCTTCGACAAGCTGGCGAGCGGCTACGGCGAGCTCGGCTTCGCGCTGCTCACGCTCGGCGAGAGCCGCGGGCGACCGAGCCTCGTTGTGTACGAGGACGCCTGCGACGCAGCCGTCGGCAAGACCCACTGGGACATCTACGAAGCCAAGTAAGGCGAACCGGAAAGGCCTCTGATCATGCGTTACTCCATCATCCTTGCCCTCGTCCTCGGCTGCTCCAGCGCCTCCACCGCCCCCGACGTCACCGACGGAGCCGTCGAAGAGGCCGGCGAGGAGGACACCACGCCGAACCCGGGCTGCACCCCCTCGTGCGCGGGCCGTAGCTGCGGCGAAGACGGCTGCGGCGGCACCTGCGGCGCGTGCAGCGGCAGCCAGACCTGCCAGGACGGTCAGTGCAAGTCGTGCGTCGGCAGCGGGTGCACCTGCTCGGCCCCCGAGGTGGTGTGCCCGGCCGGCTGCGCGAACCTCGACACCGATCCGGCCAACTGCGGCAGCTGCGGCTACAAGTGCGAGACGGTCGCCGGCGGCCACGCCACCTGCAGCAAGGGCGCGTGCGGTCTCGCGTGCGACGGCGGCAAGACGCTGTGCGACGGCGCCTGCATCGACACGAGCAGCGACAAGGCCAACTGCGGCGCCTGCGACAACGCGTGTCGCGCACCGTACGGCGGCTCGGTCACCTGCAGCGCGGGCAAGTGCGTCGCCGCGTGCCCCGCGGGCAAGACTCGCTGCGGGGATCAGTGCGTCGACACCACGAGCGACGAGTACAACTGCGGAGCGTGCGGCACCAAGTGCGTCGCGCCGGGCGGCGGCACCAGCACGTGCACCGACGGCAAGTGCGCCTCGAGCTGCACGACCGGCCAGACTCTGTGCGGCGACAAGTGCGTCGATCTGAAGAACGATCGCAACAACTGCAGCGCGTGCGGCAAGGCCTGCCCGCAGACCTCGACGACCTACACGTACTGCTCGTCGGGCGTGTGCTCCTCGCCGAAGTGCACGTATCGCAACTGCGGCCTCGACTGCTGCTCGGCCACGTCCACCAAGTGTTGCTGGAGCCCGGGCGGGGTCGCGTTCTGCTGCTAGCCGCGGAGCGCCGGGGCTCCTTCAGGCGACGAGCTTCAAGAGGCCGATCACGCCGACGGCGAGCGCGAAGATCGACTCTCCCGCGATCAAGCCGCCGCCGACGAGGGAGGTGGTGCTCATGTCCTCGGGGAGCTCGGCGTCGTCCTCCGGCTTGCCGGTCATGTTCTCGGGGGCGACCCGGGTGGCCTTCGCCTTCTCGCTGAAAGTGTTGATGAGCGACGACAGCGCGCCGCCCGCGGCGAACCACACCGTGACCATCACCTCGACGAACCCGCCGAACGACGACGCGTAGGGCGACGGCAGCAGCACCGCGTCCATCAGCCAGCCGACGGTGAAGCCCGCCTTGCTCGGCTTCTCGGTCTCGGTGCCATGGGCGTACGCCATGTAGCGCGCGTTCTTGCGGAGGACCTTGCGCAGGATCTCGGTGAAGAACCCGATCGCGAGGCCGATGGCCAGCGCCTTGATCTTGTAGCCGGGCAGGTGGCCGAGATCGCGGAGGGCGCCGACGAACTTGAACGTCATCGCCGACTGCCACTGGTCGACCTTGGCCTCGGGGTGCGCGTAGGTGTCGATCGTGAGCACCGGGTACGCGCGGAGGAATGTCTTGGCGAGGACGACGCAGAGCAGCGCGCCGACCACGATTCCGAGCACCTGGTAGCGAAACTGAATGACTCGGTTGGTGCCGAGTCGGTAGCCGGTGGAGCGGTCCTGCTGCATGTCGACGCCGGTCGAGCAGGCGACGAGCAGGATGCTCGCGGACATGAGCCCGACGATCGGATCCTTGAGGCCGAGGGCGCTCATGAGGAGCACCGCGATGACGAACGCGCTCGAGATCGGGTTGGAGTCGCTGATGCCGGTGGAGATGCCGTTGATGCACACGAACACCAACGACAACGCCATCGCGAACAGGATGAAGAACGGCGGCTGCCTGAGGATCTTCGTGGCCACGATGAGGAGCAGCGCGCCCCACACCACGACCCACGCGATGAGGCGCCCGGTCTTGACCTGCTTCCAGGCCTCTTGCTGCTCCTCCGACGCGGCTTCCGTCTGCTTGGCGCGGATGCGCGCGACCGCCTCGACGGCGATGAGCGAGAGGTCGACGAGCGCGGCTCCGAGGATCATCGCCAGCGCGATGAGGAAGCCGATCTTGCGGAACGGCGCCTTCTCGTCGAGCCAGCCGATGGAGCGGAGATACGGGGTGAGCCCCCAGCCGATCGCGCCCATGACCAGGCCGGGCACGGCGATGCGCGAGCCGACGACCATGCCGGCGCCGATCGTCGACGCCGACAGCCCGAGCGACGACACGACCTTCACCCGCTCGGCCATGTAGGCGAAGGCGACGCCGAGGCCGGTGCCGCCGCCGAGCTGACCGATCGAGCGTTTGAGGAGCCGCTTGTCGGTCAGCGCGCGGAGGATGTTGGCGACCGCGTGGCCGGACGGGTACTCGAGCTTGAGGCGATCGACGAGGATCGGCGTGTAGAGCATGCCGACGCCGACGCCGAACATGCCGATGCAGCAGAAGAACACCATCAGCTGCCAGTCCGGCGGCATCGGCATCTTCAGCCAGACCATCGCCTGGATGAGCACGCTCATCGCCGAGACCGAGGCGACCGACGCCGCCATGGTCTGCATGTAGTTGGCGCCGTGCTTACCCTCGGGGCCGTAGCCGTAGGTAACGGCGCTGCCGAGGATGCCGGCGAGCACCTGGCCGCCGACGAAGAAGCCGAGGCTGAAGTTCATGTACGCGGCGGCGATCGCCCCGAGCGGCCCCAGCACGAAGATCGCCACGGCTGCGAGCAGGATGTAGTAGCCCGGCGTGTCGATGGCCGGGAGGAATCGGCGCTTCGGTGCGTCCATCGAGCGCGACAATACGCTCCGACGCCCGCGAGCCGCTACACTCATTCGCCGATGTCCGTCCCGCCGACCGGCGCGATCCTCGCCGGGAAATACGCGCTCCACCGCCAGCTCGGCGCGGGTGGGTACGGCGCCGTCTACGCGGGGGAGAACGTCGACCTCGGCAAGCGCGTCGCGATCAAGCTGATCTCGCGCCGCCACGCCCAGTCCGAGGAGGCGATCGCGCGGTTTCGCAGGGAGGCGCGGGCCAGCGCGAAGATCGAGAGCAGCAACATCGTGCAGGTGTTCGACGTCGGGAGCGATCCCGGGCTCGGGCTCTACATGGTCATGGAGCTGCTCCGGGGCGAGGACCTGCGGCGCAAGATCGATCGCGTCGGCAAGCTCGACGTGTTGTTCGCGGTGGACGTCGCGCACCAGATCGCGTGCGGCCTCGCCAAGGCGCACGGCGTCGGCGTGGTGCACCGCGACCTCAAGCCGGCGAACATCTTCCTCCACCAGCCGAGCGCCGAGGCCGACGAGCTCGATGAGACCCGCGTGCTCGTGAAGATCGTCGACTTCGGCGTCGCCAAGCTCCTCGACGAGGCGGCGTTCGGCGAGCCGGTGGGCAATCCGCTCACCGTGGCCGGCAAGACGGTCGGCACGCCGCAGTACATGTCGCCCGAGCAGGTGCAGGGCCAGCCGTACGACCACCGCGGAGATCTTTGGGCGCTCGGCACGTTGCTCTACGAGATGCTCACCGGACTGCCAGCTTTTCCGCTGCGCGACTCGTTCCAGGAGACCGCGCTCGCGATCGTCCACTCCGAGCCCGAGCCGCTCGCGGCGATCGTACCGAACGTCCCGCGGGAGCTGGTCCTCGTGATCGAGCGCGCGCTCGCCAAGGCTCCCGACGAGCGCTTCGCCGACGCCACGAGCTTCGCCGACGCGTTGATGCGCGCGGTCCCCGCGGCGTTCGACGACCGGGCCTCCGCGCGCGTCGCCGAGATCGTCGCGGTGCACCCGCACCGCCCGAGCATCTCCTCGCGCCCGGAGCCGCTCACGTACACCGATCTCACGATCCCCCTGGATCGTCGCCGCACCGGCATGATCGTGGCGATCGCCGTGCTGGCTGCCGCGGCGCTGATCCTGGTCCTCGCCGCGGCCCGCACGCCGCAGCGCGCGCGCGCCCCCGTCGA
>JALHOE010000154.1 GCA_022843175.1 Deltaproteobacteria bacterium | reverse complement strand
CCTCACCGGTAGCACGCCGCGATACAGGATTGGGCGCTCGCTCACGCGCGCGCCTGTTCGACATGCTAGGCGCGCGCGTCAGCGAGCGCCTCACCGGTAGCACGCCGCGATACAGGATTGGGCGCTCGCTCACGCGCGCGCCTGTTCGACATGCTAGGCGCGCGCGTCAGCGAGCGCCTGATTGGTAGCAACGCCGGAATAGAGCAGCCATAGGCGCTCGCTCACGCGCGCGCCTGTTCGAAGAGCGTCAGCGAGCGCCTCACCGGTAGCCGCGATACAGGATTGGGCGCTCGCTCACGCGCGCGCCTGACCCGTCGTGATCACGCCGACTCGATCAGCAGGTCGTCTCCGCGGATCGCGGCGAACACCGTCGTCGGGCGGAGCGCGCCTGGCATCGAGCCGGTGGAGCCGTACTCGATGTAACAGGCGGTCACCTCGTAGCCGAGGTCCTCGGACCACTTCACGAGCTCGCCGAGCTCGGGGCGCAGCTTCACGCCCTTCTCGGGCAGCGCGCGCGCGAGCATCTCGCCGGTCATGCGGATGATGCTGTGGTCCTCGCGGCCGTCGTCCTCGATCTCGATGAGGACCGCGCCGCGGAACAGCGCATCGGTCGCGAGCGTGGCGCCGCCGGGCACCACGCGGCAACCATGCGCGTTCGCTTCGCGGATCGCCCCGAGGACGATGCCGCTCATGTCCAGCGGGACGTCGATGAAGAAGCGACACTGCGAGGCGAAGAACGTCCGCGTCCCCCAACGCTCGACGCGCACCTCGCGACTCGGCTGTCGCGGAGGCCATCCGTTCGACACGTGCTGCATCTCCTCCTCGAAGGATTGGCGCTAGCGCGCGGGTTGCGCGCCAGCAAGGGGGGCCCCGAAAGCGATCCGTCCGAACAACGCATGCATCGGCTCGGGCATCTTCTCCCGAGCCGATGCGATGGGTCTTATGCGGTGCCCTGCTGATGACCTTGAGCTGTCGCCAGCGAGCGGAGGTTCATAAGGAGACGGCCGCGAGCGCGGCGCCCTTAAGCCCCCCGTCGGCGTCCGCGAGCGCCCCGCCTGCGGTCGCTGCAAAGCCGTGGGCCGGCAAGCGCCTGCACCTGTGGACAACCGCATGCGACCCCACGGCCAAGGAGGTCACCGACGTGGTGAACCGCCTTACGCCGGGGTTCGTCGACAGCGTCGGCATCGCCTGCACCGCGATCACTCGCGAGGGCGGCCTGATTACCCACGCCGAGCACCCCGCTGGCAAGGGTCGCGGTCTCGTCGCCCAAAAGCTCGCGAAGGCAGGCGTCGCCGCGTCGCTCGTGATCGCCAACCCGGGCCCGGGCGGCTTCGACGGCCCGCTCGGCATGCAGGTCATCCACGACGACAAGGCGCGCGCGCGACTCGTCAACGAGCTCGTGCGTGCGGCCGTCGACATGACGGCCATCGAGCTCGACCTCGAGGCGATGCCCACCGCAGCGTCGGCGAGCTTCGTCACGCTCACCAAGGAGGTCGCCGCACGCCTCCCGAAGCTCGAGCTCGTGGTCGACGTGCACCCCAAGACCGCCGACGATCCCGGCTGGGACGGCCCGGGCTCGCACGACTACCGCGCGCTCGCCGACGCCGGCGCCGTCGTGCGCCTGATGACCTACGACCTGTCGATCGGCCCGGTGCCGCCCGGCCCCTCGACGACCTCGGCGTGGATCCGAGACGTCGTCGCCTACGCGCGGAGCAAGGGCGTCCCGCCGAGCAAGCTCGAGATCGGGTTACCCGCCTACGGCTACGATTTCCCGCCGAACAAGGGCGTGCCCATCCCCCTTCGCTACGAAGAGGTGATGGCGCTGCGCGCGCGGGTGAAGGCCGACGTCGTCCGCGATCCGAACGGCGCGCCGCACTTCGAGTACGCCGGCCACCAGGTGTGGTTCGACGACGCGACGAGCATCGCGCGGATCCTCGCGGACCTCGGCGACGTCGCCAGGGACGTCCGGGGAATCGCGATCTGGGGGATCGGTCGCGCAGATCCGAATCTTGGGAAGGTGCTCGCCGAAGCAGGCTTCTGAGCTTGCCGCCGCGCGGGCGAGGTGCTGAAACCGAAGCGTGTCGACCCCCACGTTCCCGTTCGCCCCCAACCTCTTCGAGAACCAGGTCGTGCTCGTCACCGGCGGCGGCACCGGCATCGGCCTCGCCACGGCCCGCCGCTTCGCCGCGCTCGGCGCCAAGGTCGCGATCGGCTCGCGCAAGCAAGCCAACATCGACAGCGGCCTCGCGTCCCTCGCCGAAGACGGCCCGGCCGAGCGGTTCTTTGGTCAGGTGGTCGACACGCGCGAGCCCGAGAAGGTCGACGCGTTCGTCGACGCGGTGCTCGGTAAGCTCGGCAAGATCGACGTGCTCATCAACAACGCGGGCGGCCAGTTCCCCTCCGCGGCCGCCAACCTCGCCCCCAAGGGCTGGGACGCGGTCATCCGCAACAACCTCAACGGCACGTGGTACGTCACGCACGCGGTCGCCAACAAGGCGATGCTGCCGGCGCGGCGCGGTCGCATCGTCAACGTGATCGCGCAGATGTGGCGCGGGTTCCCCGGCATGGCGCACACCGGCGCGGCGCGCGCGGGCGTCGACAACCTCACCAAGTCCCTCGCGGTCGAGTGGGCGCCGTGGAACATCCGGGTCAACGCCGTCGCCCCCGGCTTCATCCGCACCACCGGCACCGATCAATACCCGCCCGAGATCCTCGAGAAGGCGCTCCGCGCGTCGCCGATGCGCCGCGGCGGCACGCCCGACGAGGTCGCGAAGATCATCGTGTTCCTCGCGAGCTTCGAGAACGACTTCGTCACCGGCGAGACCTGGTACGTCGACGGCGGCCAGAAGCTCTGGGGCGACGTGTGGGAAGTGCCCGAGGTCGTCTGACATGCCGTGGATCGAGGCGGTCCTCAAAGGCCAGAAGGTCCTCGCGCGGTGCAACGAGCGCGGTGAATTCGTGGCCGACGGCGGGCGCGTCGAGGTCCGCTACAAGCCCACCGACGGCCGCGCGTATCGCGCCGCCAAGGGCAACCTCGCGCCGGTCGGGCTGAAGATCCTCCCCGACGACCACTGCGCCGAGGCCGGCGACGCGCCGAGCAAGTACCAGCAGAAGAAAGAGAAGAAGGCCGCGAGCGCCGCGCGCGTGGAGCCCCACCGAGACGGCTACATCATCGCGTACACCGACGGTGCCTGCAGCGGCAACCCCGGCCCCGCCGGGAGCGGCGTGATGATCGAGACGACGGACGGCAACAAGCGCGAGGGCTTCCGCTACCTCGGCGACCGCGCCACCAACAACATCGCCGAGCTCACCGCGATTCAAATGGCGCTCGAGTCGGTCGCCGACCGCGACGCCAAGCTCGAGATCCGCACCGACTCCGGGTACTCGATCGGCGTCCTGCAAAAGGGCTGGAAGGCCAAGGCCAACCCCGAGCTGATCGCGAAGATCAAAGAGGAGCTCGGCAAGCGCTCCCACACCCACCTCCAATACGTGCCCGGCCACGCCGGCGTCCCGGGCAACGAGCGAGCCGACGAGCTCGCGCGCGAGGCGATCGTGACCCGCGCGTCCAAAGAGCTCCCGCGCGGCTGACCACCGGCGCTGCGTCGACGTGCTCCAGACGGCATCTTAGGCTGCCGAGCATGGTCGAAGTTCACTACGCACCCGGGCATCTTCCGATCCTTGGCCACAGCGTCGCGTACGCGAGGGGACCGCTCGCGTTCCTTCAGCGCGCGCACGCGCTCGGGCCGTTCGTGAGGGTGAACTTCTTCGGCCTCAAGGCGATCATGCTCACCGAGCCCGAGCACATCGAAGAGGTGTTCGTCACCAAGGCCAAGCACTTCGGCAAGGACGTCTACGCGCAAGATCTCAAGCGCGTCCTCGGCGAGGGCCTGCTCACCGCGGAGGGCGATTTCTGGCTCCGTCAGCGCCGCCTCGCGCAGCCCGCGTTCCACAAGGAGCGCATCGCCGGCTACGGCCGCACGATGATCGACGTCGCCGAGCAGGAGCACGCGCGCTGGCAGGACGGCGAGGAGCGCGACATCCACGCCGACATGATGCGGGTCACGCTCGAGATCGTCGGCAAGACGCTCTTCGGCGCCAACGTCGTCGATCAAGCCCACGACATCGCCGAGGGGCTCGAGGCGGTGATGCTCCGCTACACCGATCCCATCGCGATGGGCGTGCCCCACTGGGACAAGCTGCCGACGCCGCTCAACCGCCGCTTCAAGGCGGGCATCGGCCGGATCGACCGCGTCATCCGGCAGCTCATCGAGGACCACCGCGCCGGCAGGGTGGGAGACAAGAACGATCTGCTCTCCATGTACCGCGCCGCCCGCGACGAGGACGGCAGCGGCATGAGCGAGCAGCAGCTCCGCGACGAGGTCATCACCCTCATCCTCGCCGGCCACGAGACGACCGCGATCGCCCTCTCGTGGACCTGGATGCTCCTCGCGCAGCACCCCGCCGTGCGCGAGAAGCTCGAGGAGGAGCTCGATCGAGTGCTCGGCGGCCGCGCGCCGACGGTCGCCGATCTTCCGAAGCTCGAATACACCGACCGCGTCATCAAGGAGTCGATGCGGCTCTATCCGCCGGCGTGGTCCACGGGCCGCCAGGCGCTGCAGGACACCAGCGTCGGCGGGCTCCCGATCAAGAAGGGCGAGCAGGTGTGGATGATCGAGTGGGCCGTGCACCGCGATCCGCGCTGGTTCGAGGACCCCGAGCGGTTCGACCCGGATCGATGGGCCGGTGATCTGCAGAAGCGCATCCCCCGCTACGCCTACTTCCCGTTCGGCGGCGGCCCGCGCATGTGCATCGGCCACGCCTTCGCGACGATGGAGGCCGTGCTCCTCCTCGCGAGCTTCGCGCGCGCCTTCCGCGCGCCGCTCGTCGCCGGCCATCCGATCGAGGCCGCGCCGGCGATCACCCTTCGCCCGAAGCACGGCCTCAAGGTGCGCGTCGAGAAGCGCGTTCAGCGCGCGACGAGCGGCGAGTCGGTCAAGCCGGCGAGCAGCTCCGCGGCGCCGTCGTAGACGGCGATCGCATCTTTGAGCTCCTGGTCGCCCCACCCGCCGCAGCGAAGCGCGATGCAGTCGACGCCCGCGCGACGCGCAGCCTCGACGTCGTAGGGAGTGTCGCCGATCATCACCGCTCGGTTCGGCGCGATCCGCGCGCGCTTCACCGCGGCGGCGACGATGTCTGGATCGGGCTTCGAGCGCTCGGCGTCGTCCGACGAGGTCTTGCGTTCAATCAGGTCGGCCACGCCGGCGAGCTCCAGCAGCGGATCGACCTCTTCCTCCTTGGCCGAGGTCGCCACGACAACACGCAGCCCGCGGGCGACGAGCGCCTCCATCAGCGCGCGAACACCGGGAAAGGGCCGCACTCCGGGGAGGTACTTGTTCCTGAAGATCTCCGCGCGCCGCGCGCTCACCTGCTTGCCGTTGGGGTCTTCCGCGGAGATCCCGCTGACCTCGGGCAAGAGCTTGTCGGAGCCCTTGCCTATCAGGCGGCGCACCCTGGCGAACGGCACCTGGACGCCGTGCTCGCCGAACGCGTCCACCCAGGCGTGCGCGTGGGCGTCGTTGCTGTCGACCAGGGTGCCGTCGATGTCGAAGATGACGACTTCGTACACGGGGTTCGGATGCCGCCCCGCGTGAGGGATTGCTAGCCGTAGATCTTCTTGAACGCCGGCCGCGCCCGGATGCGGTCGAGCCAGGCGTTGACGTGCGGGTACTTCGAGAGATCGATGCCGATCATCGGCGCCATGGCGAGGGACGCGGCGATCGCCAGGTCGGCGATGGTGAGCCGGTCGAGGATGAACTCGCGCCCGGCGAGGTGAGCGTTGAGCGGCGTCAGGCAGCGGTCGATCTCCGCCCGACCGTTCTCGACCAGCTTGGGGATGCGCTGCTCCTCGGGGAGGCGGATGGTGTGCGCGAAGATGTGGGCCTGCGCCGGCGAGAGGTGGGCCGCGTTCATGTACATCCAGCGGGAGATCTCGCCGCGCTCGCGTGCGTCGCGCGGGCCGAGGCCGCTGTCGGGGGTGCGCGCCGCGACGTACTCGAGGATCGCGTTGGACTCCCATAGCTTGAGGTCGCCATCGACCAGCGTGGGGACGCGCATGGTCGGGTTGAGCCCGGCGTACTCCGGCTTCCGCTGCTCGCCGGTCATCAGGTCGACCGGGACGAGCTCGTAGGGCAGCCCGGACTCCTCGAGCGCGAGCTGCGCGCGCCGCGTGTTGGGGGACATCGAGAAACCGTGCAATCGCATCATGTCGGCCGATCTACCGCGGGTGCGACCGAGTGCGAAGACGAACCAGACGCAAAGTGACCACAGGCGCGCGCGCGGCTACGCGGCCGAGCGACCTACGGATCAGGTGCCACTCGCGCGTGACACGCTATCCCGCTCGATGTTTCGACGCGTGGAGCGTTCGATGCATTCACGCCAAGGAGCTTTCTTATCGGAGGTTCCACCATGCGTTCTTCCTTCTCGCGGCGCGCGATTCGCGCGTCCGTCGTGGTCTTCTGCGTCCTCACGAAGGTCTCTGCGCGCGCAGCGACGAGCCTCGCGCCCGACAACGGCGGCGGCATCGACACCCGCTTGTTCCGTAGCGCGGTCGACTCCAAGGGCTTCTTCGCCGTGGACGGCGCCGACGTGATCGGCAAGGGGGACGTCGCGTTCGGCCTGGTCCTCGACGCCGGCTTCGGCGTGTTGAAGCCGGCGCGCGTGATCGACACCCAGCTTCACGGCGTGCTCCTCGCGTCGTACTCGCCCCTCCCGCGGCTGACGATCGGGCTCGGGCTCCCGACCGATCTCGTCGCGGGCGAGCCGCGGACGGATCCGCCGGCGGGCGTGCTCCCCGGCCGCAAAACGGACGTCAACGCGTTCTTCACCGGCGCGTGGCAGGCGCACGCGAAATATCGCGTGGTGTCTCCCGAAGCACCGGTCGGGATCGCCGTGATCCTCCGCGCCGAGACGGCGCTCTCGGACGACGCGCGCCGCGGATACGCGGCCTCGCCCGGCACCACGTGGACGCCGAGCCTCGCCCTCGAGAGCCGCATCAAGCGCCTGCGGATCGGCGGCAACGTGGGCGTGTCGGCGATGCTCGGCGACGGCTCGCGCGTGGGCGACATCAAGCACGGGCACCTCGCGCGCGCCGGCGTCGCCGTCTCGTATCGCCTCACCGACGACCTCGATTTGGTGGCGGAGAGCTACGGGTCGAAGCTGCTCTCCGGGGGCACGCCGAGCGCCGAGGCGGTGGGCGGCGTGAAGGTCTTCGTCGAGAAGAACAGCTATCTGCTGCTCGGCGGCGGCGTCGGGCTCACCTCGGGATACCAGTCCGCCTCGCAGCGCGCGTTCCTCGGGTTCGTGTTCGAGCCCTCGATCGGCGATCGCGACGGCGACGGCGTGAAGGACGACGTCGACAAGTGCCCCGACACGCCGGAGGACCGCGACGGCTTCCACGACGAGGACGGCTGCCCGGATCCCGACAACGACGAGGACGGCTTCCTCGACAAGGACGACCGCTGCCCCAACGAGGCCGAGACGTGGAACGGGTACATCGACGACGACGGCTGCCCCGACAAGCTGCCCGGCGACCACGAGTCGATGGTCGATCCGGTGACGCCGCCGCCGGTGCTGGTGTTCGACCACGGGATCGGCACGATGCTCGAGCCGATCCAGTTCGAGTACGACTCGGCGAAGATCGCGGAGGCATCGCTGAAGACCGTCGACGAGGTCGCGAAGATCCTCGCTTCGCACGGCGACTTCACGGTCATCGAGATCGGCGGCCACGCCGACGAGCGCGGCAACGACGGCTACAACCTACAGCTCACGCAGAAGCGGGTGGAGTCGGTGCGAAAGGCGCTGATCGACCGCGGCATCGCCGCGGCCCGCCTGCGCGCGCGAGGGTACGGCGAGTACTGCCCGCTCGATCCCGCGCACAGCGACGAAGCGTGGAAGAAGAACCGGCGGGTCGAGTTCCGCGTGGTCGAGACCAAGGACGGACCGACGGGCGTCGAGCTCGGTTGCGCCAACGCGCTCGCGCACGGAGTCAAGCCATAGACCAATCGCCGACCAGCTCGAGCTCCCACAGCTCGCCCGCCGTGAGCGGCTCGTCGCGGTCGATCACCAGCCATCCGCGGCGCGGATCGCTGGGGTCGAACGCGAGGCCCTCGGCCTTGCCGTCGAACGGGCCGTCCTCGGTGCGGACCCGCGCGTAGCGGAGCTCGTCGAGCAGGCCGATCGCGACGCCCGCGACGGGTCCGTCGCGGGTCGCGTCGGGCGAGGCCTCGGCGGCGGCGAGATAGAACGTGCGCTCACCGACGCGCGCCGCGTCGGTGAAGCCGAGGCGCACGCCGTCGACGGTGCCGAGATCGTACTGCACGATCGACTCGAGCCCCGGCACCGGACCGCCGCGGAGGTGGGCGAGGAACGACTCGATCGAGAGGTCGCAGGTGGCGTCGATCGGCGCGAGCGGCCCGCGGGGCGCGCCGTTGCCGCGATTGAACAAGCGCAGCCGATCGCCGACCACGGCGACCCCCTCGAGGTTCAGCTCGCTCCCCGAGAAGGCCGTCTCGGCGCGGAGCGCGGCGTAGAACGCGTTCGCGGCGACCAGCCGGACGTCGTCGGGGAGGCGCGCGACGAGGATCTGCTCGCGCCGATCGCTCGAGCCGGAGCCGAACGCGATCAGCGTGTCGTCGAGGACGACGCACGCCTCGAGGTCGAGCTTGTGGCGCTTGTTGCCCCGCAGGTCGTCGAACTGGCGGAGCCCGCCCTCGCCGTGAGCGAGCGCGATCGAGTGCACCTCGGCCGCGCGGTCGCGCGGGTCGACCAGGGCGATGAAGTTCGCGTCGTCCTGAACGATCGCCAGGCGCGAGCCGACGAACCCGATCGACGAGGCGGCGCGCACGTGGCCGGGGCGGTCGAGGGCCGGGTCCTCGCCCGCGATGTAGCGGAGGGCGCGCGGCGACCGCACGATGACGTCGAGACCCGGATCAAGGGACGCACGGCGCACGGATCACGACGTATCATCGCCGGCGGATGATCGTCGAGGAGAAGCTCAACTACGTCCAGCTGCTGTTCCGCGTCCGCGGGAGCGTCCTGCCGCGCATCTGGCGCCGCGTCGTCGTCACCACGGCGATCGCCTTCGTCCTCACGGTGGTCGAAGAGACCTACCCCGAGCTGCGCCTCACGCTCACGCCCACGCCCTTCACCCTGATCGGCCTCGCGCTCAGCATCTTCCTCGGCTTTCGCAACAACACCAGCTACGACCGCTTCTGGGAGGGCCGCCGGCTGTGGGGCGCCCTCGTCAACACGAGCCGCACGCTCGGCCGGCAGCTGCAGCTCTACATCCACAAGTCCACGCTGCGCCCCAAGGACCGCGAGGACGACCAGAAGGAGCTCGAGCAGATCCGCGACTTCCAGCGGCAGCAGGTCCACCGAGTCATCGCGTTCCCCCACGCGCTCCGCATGGCGCTTCGCCGCGAGGATCCGTTCGACAAGCTCGCCGAGTATCTCCCCCCGGCGGAGGTCGAGGCGCTCCGCAAGGAGCGCAACGTGCCGTGGGCGATCGTCGCCCGAATCTCGCTGCGCGCGCAGAGCGCGTGGCGCCGCGGGTGGATCGACCCGTTCCACGTCACGCAGATCGATCGCTCGCTGATCGAGCTCGAGAACATCCAGGGCGGCTGCGAGCGCATCCGCAACACGCCGATCCCGTTCTCCTACACGGTGCTGATCCACAGCATCGTCGCCGTGTATTGCCTGCTGTTGCCGTTCGGCATCTACGACTCGGTGAAGATGGCCACGCCGCTGGTCGTGATGTTCGTGAGCTACGCGTTCTTCGGCCTCGACGCGATCGGCGAGGAGATCGAGGATCCGTTCGGCAAGGACCTCAACGATCTCCCGCTCCTCGCGCTCTCCACGCTGATCGAGGCCGACCTCAAGGTGCGCCTCGGCGAAGAGCCGCCGGCGCCGGTCGAGCCGATCCACGGAGACCAGCTGCTCTGAGCTAACGGATGAACGCGTGGCCGTCCGTGTGGTGGTTCGTCAGATCCTCGATCGACATCGCCGGGCTCGACATGTCCGGCGTGATCCACGTGCTGTGGAACCCGCTCCCGCCCGACGGCGGCTTGAGGCTGATGTGCAGGTGGTGATGGTGGAACTGGTACCAGCCGCGCCCCTCGTTGGTGGTCTCGAAGGCGAGCTTGGTCTTGGCGGCGGTGCACGCGGCGGCCGGTAGGTAGCCGGCGGCGCAGAGCCGCGGCATCTGCGCCTGCGCGATCGGGCCGACCTTGCCGTCGACGCCGATGACGCGGATGCGCGGGCTCGAGAGGAACGCGCCGAGGAACAACGAGGAGCGCCACGCGTCGAGCAGGTGCGGCTCCTTCACGCAGTGGTACTGGTCCTTGCCGTCGAGCTTGTGCTCGCAGATGGGGCGGAGCTTGTTGTCCGGCGTGGTGCTCTGGAAGTAGCCGATGTCCATGTCGAAGCCGTTGACGTGGGTGCCGGCCGGATGTCCGGGCGAGCCCGTCGACGTGCCGGGGATCGCGCCGTCCTTCTCGCTCATGTCACCGAGCCCGATCGGCTTGTTGTTGCCGCCGGGCCAGCTCTTGGCCTTGCACTCGACGTAGGCCGCGGCCCACTTCACGAGCATCATCGTGTCGACGCGCGCGAAGCTCCGATACTGGTTCGCCGCGGTCTCGCCGTTGAGCGGGTAGTTGTCGTAGCCCGGCCCCTGCACCGGCTCGAACGGGACGAGCTTGCCGCACTCGGCGTTGCCGAGCGTGCAATCGCGCTCGGGCATCTCGCACACCGCGGTGGGCTCGGCGAAGGGCGCGCCGTCCTCGGCCACGCACCGGCCGGCGTCGCACTTGAAGCCGTCGCCGCACGAGGTGTCGTCGCACGCGGGAATGCACGCGCCCGCGGCGCCGCACACGTAGCCGTCGCGACACGCGTCGCCGCACTTGGAGAGACACGTCGTCGAGCCGTCGGCGAAGGCCACGCACGCGCTGCCCTCGGGGCACGACGTCGCGTCGCAGCTCGCCTTGGTGCACACGCCGCCCGGCCAGTCCGTCTTGCACTCGCCCGACGCGCACGCAGCGCCGTCGCCGCAGGGCGCGCCGATCGCCGCGGGCTCACCGGGCTTGGTGCCCGAGTCGTCTGCGGGCGTGGCGTTGTTGTCCTTCGCCGGTGCGCTGCACGCGACGAGGAGAGCGAAGGCGGTGAGAAGCGAGGGGCGACGCATGGCGCCTCTTACCGTACCCCCACCCACATCCGCAACCCGGCCCCGGAAAATCCGGCCATACGGAAATCGCACGGATTGTCAAAAATTCTTCTTGCACACCGCGTCAACGACATGTAGGTAAGCGCCTCACTCAATCTCACTCCCTCCTACGAGGTCGCCATGCGCCATCGTTCCCTGCTCGCTCTCGCCGCTCTCTCGCTCCTCGCCACCCCCGCCTGCGCGCTCGATCGCGACATGGGCGACGAGGGACCCAACAACGAGGTCGAGCAGGCCGAGAAGTGGGGCACGGCGGACGATCCGGGGATCTTCGGACCGGGGACGACGCGCAAGCTGAAGGACCTCCCGGACGTGGGCGAGGCCGCGCAGATCCCGTGGGCCGGCTCGTACTGGCCGGTGTGGGAGGACTCGATCAACCACAAGTGGGACGGCGCGAACGACTCGCCCTCGAAGAAGTACGAGAAGGCGTTCGGCGGCACCAACGTCGAGGACGCGGTCAGCAAGGCGCACGGCATCGAGTCGCGCACGACCGCCAAGACCTGCAAGGACACGAGCGAGTGCGACAGCTCGCTCGGCGAGAAGTGCGGCAAGCGCGACGGCAAGGAAGAGGGCCGCTGCATCCCGTCGTGGTTCGGCATCTGCCACGCCTGGGCGCCCGCTTCGATCCTCATGCCGGAGCCGCAGCACGAGGTCGTGCGCAACGGCGTCACCTTCAAGGTGCAGGACATCAAGGCGCTCGCCACGCTCGTTCACAACCGCACGTCGACCAAGTTCGTGTCGCTCCGCTGCAACAAGAACGGCAAGAAGAACGAGATCGGCATGGACGAGAACGGCCGTCCGACCGACGCCGAGTGCAAGGACACCAACGCCGGCACCTACCACCTCCTGATCACCAACTACCTCGGCATCAAGAAGCAGTCGTTCGTCGAGGACCGCACCTACGATCACGAGGTCTGGAACCAGCCGCTCCGTGGGTACAAGGTCATCGAGAAGCGCGACGTCACGATGGCCGAGGCGCACAAGCTCCTCAACGTCGGCGCCGTCGGCGGCACGACCGTGAAGAAGTCCGCCACCGTCAAGAAGGACGAGTGGGCGCATCAGGGCTCGTTCGAGGTCAAACCGGGCGCCGAATACAAGGTCCGCATGAGCGGCACCGGCGACGCCGATCTCCACGTCCACTTCGGCGAGGAGCCCACGAACGAGAAGTACACGTGCCGCCCCTACGACGGCGACTCGAACGAGGAGTGCGTCGGCGTGGTGCCGGCGGGCGCCACCAAGATGTTCGTGTCGGCCAAGGGTTATGGCGCCGAGTCGGTCGTCGACCTCAACGTGACCACCGGCGGCAGCGCGCCCACCACCTACGTGTTCAACAAGGACGCGAAGGCGTGGACGTATTTCAAGACCGACGTGAAGTACATCTCCGAGTCGTCGTCCTCGACCGACGGCAACCTCGCGACGCGCATCGATCAGTACACGCACACCGACCACTACGAGTACATCCTCGAGCTCGACGCCGCGGGCGACGTGATCGGCGGCGAGTGGGTCGGCTCGAGCCGCACCGCGCACCCGGACTTCGTCTGGCTGCCGCTCAGCGCCTCGGGCGCCACGGTCGCCAACGGCGCGATCTCGTTCGCGAACGTCAAGTCCATCGTCGACGAGTCGGTGAAGACCACGACCACGCCGACGACGCCGAGCACCGAGGAGAGCGTGACCGAGACGGGCACCCTCGCGAAGAACGCCGAGAAGAAGCTCGGGCCGTACAAGGTCGCTGCGGGCGGCAAGCTCGTCGCCGAGACGACCGGCACGGGCGACGTCGACCTCTACGTGAAGAAGGGCGCCGCGCCGACCACCAGCTCGTACGACTGCCGCCCCTACAAGTCGGGCTCCAAGGAGTCGTGCACGACGGACGGCGGCACGGATGTGTTCGTGACCGTCCGCGGCTACGCGACGACCAGCAACTTCACGCTGACTGTGAAGTACACGAAGGCGCAGTAACCAACTACGGCACAGCTGGAGCCGCGACCGTCAGGGCGCGGGTTGTCACGAACGACAACCCGCTCCCTGATGGTCGCGGCTCCCGTCTATGATCGTGACCAATGGGTTACGGCGAAACAGTCGACCACGTCGTCGGAAAACTCTCGCGTATCCTTCACCTCCGACGCACGAACATCGACACGAGCCACGAGCTCACGCCGTACTTCGGCCTCCCGCTCGACGAGCTGCTGCCCGAGCCCGCGCGGCTGCCGGATGTGCGCCGGGTCGCGCCGCGGTTTCGCATCGGCGGCATGACGACCGAGACGCTGTCGTGGCCGTCGCTGCACGAGCCGCTGTCCGACGGGTACAAGCGCCGGCACGCGAACGAGTACGACGCCAATCGCACGGCGTACGCGCGGTGGATCCATCAGAAGTCGCTCCGCCGCAAATCGCTCCTGCTCTACGTGCACGGGTGGCTCGAGCCCGGCTCGTGGGTCGAGGAAGCCACGCTGATGCCGCTCTGGTACCGCGAGCTCGGCGTCGACGTCGCGCACGTGCAGCTGCCCTTCCACGGCCGGAGGCGGCCGAAGGGTCAGCTCTTTCACGGCGAGTGGTTCTGGACGGCGGATCTCGTGCGCTCGATCGAGTCGGTGCGCCAAGCCGTCTACGACGTCCGGGCGATCATGGCCTGGTTCCGCGAGCTCGGGTACGAGGAGGTCGGCATCTCGGGCCTGTCGCTCGGCGGCTGCATCACCATGCTCACCGCGTGTGTCGCGCCGCTTCCGGACTACGCGATCCCGATGATCTCGCACCTCGAGCTCCCCGACGCGATCGAAGAGGCGCCCATCCTCTGGCGCATGAAGGACGACCTCGCGCGCTTCGGCATCGACGCGGCGCATCGGCGCGAGATCTTCACCCGGGTCACGCTCAGCCAAGCGATGCCGCTGCTCCCCAACGACAAGCAGCTATGGGTCGCCGCCCGCGAGGACGGCTACCTCAAGGCGGAGCTCGTGGAGCAGCAGTGGAACCGCTGGAACAAGCCGCCGATCCTGTGGATCCCCGGCGGGCACATGACGTTTCCGATCGCGATCGGCGACGTCGTGCGGCGCATGAAGGCGCTCCCGAAGCACGCCGGCGACGACCGCATCAAGTGTTGATCACGTCGGCGTGGTCTTGCAGCCGAGCACGATGTCGAGCGTCTTGACCATGTCGGCCTTGAGCGCGCTGCAGGCGGTGCCGTGGAACGTGACCGAGTTGGTGGCGGGGTCGTAGGTCCAGCCGTTGGCGCCGTCGCGCGGGACCTCCTTGGTGCCGTCGAAGAAGACGAAGATCTTCGTGGGATCGTCGGGCGTCTTGTCGAGCTTGTAGGTGCAACCGAGCGCGGCGCCGGCGATCGCGGCGAGCGCCTTGTCGAGCGAGGCCGCGTCCTCGGCCTTGTAGTATTTGCTGGCGCCGGTGGCCGGCATGCCGCCGGCGACCGCGAACTTGTCGAGCTGCGCCCCGTCGACGCCCGCGCCGAACCCGATCACGGCCGTCTTCACGCCCTTGGCGAGGAGGTCTCCGATCATCTTCTCGGTGCCCGCATCGCCGCCCGCCACGTTGCAGCCGGCCTGCGCGCCGTCGCTCACGAGGAGCACGTAGTTGCCGCGGGTCGCGTCCTTGAGGGCCGTGGACTTCGACGCCTGGTCGATCGCGGTGTCGATGTTGGTGACGCACGGGCCGTCGGGGAACAGCGGATCGGCGGCCTTCAGCGCGCTCGTGAGCATCGCGGAGATCTTCGGCTCGTTGCCCACCGCGGGCTCGAACGGGATCGCCCCCTGCGTGCACTTGTCAGTTTCGATGTCGGGGAACAGGATGAGCCCGAAGCGAATCTTCGCGGTGTAGCTCGTCAACATGGTGTTGAGCGCTTTGACCGCCACCTGCCATTTGGTCGAGCCGCCCACCATCCCCGTCATCGAGCAGGAGCGATCGAGCGTAATGAGCATGTTGGGCGGGATCGCCGTGGCGCCGGCCTTCTGCGAGCCGCAATCGCCGCCGGGGATGCACTTGCGCGAGGCGTCGCACTTCATGCCGGGCGCGCAGTCGCCGTCGGCGGCGCAGGTGCCCTTCTCGATGCACGTGTTGGTGATGCTGCAGAACTGGGTGCCCGTGCACGCGGGCTTGCAGCCGATGCTGATGCCGCCGTCGTCGCCCGGCGTGGTGCCGTCGCCGGTGACGGACGCGTCGCCCTGGCCGTCGAGGTTGCTGTTCTCGTTGCCGCCGCCGCCACAGGCCGCGACCATCAACATCGCCGATGCAAGCAAGACGGACGTGCGCATGACCACGCCTCCTCGCGAGCAAGTATGGCACGCATGACCGACGCGCGGCACGTCGGGCTCTCCCTGCTCCTGCCGGCGGCGCTGGTCGCGGCGGCGATCGTCGTTTCGCCGCGGGTTTCGGCCTCGATCGCGGTCGCTTCGGCGGTCACGTTCGTGGGCGCGGCGGTGGTCGCGGTGGTCGGGGTCGCGACCTTCGCTCGGCGCCCGCTCCCCGGACGGTTGGTGGCCGCGATCGCTGGACTCGCGATCGTCTCGCTCCTCGCCATCGCCCTTTTCAACGTCCGGTCGCCGTGGATCGCCGCCGTCGTCGACGCGCTGCTCATCGGGTTCGCCGCGGTGATCGGCGGGTCGATCGGCGAGCGGGTCGAGCATCCGTCGCACCTCTTGCCGGCGGCGGCCGTCGCGGCGGCCGCCGACGTGGTGTCGGTGGCGTCGTCGTGGGGGCCCTCCGCGGCGATCGCGTCGAGCGAGCGAGCCCTGTCGGTGCTGGCGATCTCCTTCCCCGTCCTCTCCACTCGGGCCATCGCGCCCGCGCTCGGGGTCGGCGATCTGGTGTTCATCGCGCTCGCCCTCGGGGTCGCCCGCAAGCACGACCTCCCCTACCGGCGCGTCGCGCTCCTCGCGTTCGCCGGGGTGCTCGCCGCCGGGCTGCTCTCCGCGCGTCTCGAGCGCGCCGTCCCGGCGCTGCCGGCGATCGGGGCGATGATCGTCGCGTTCGTCCCGGCGGCCCGCGCGCTCCGGCGCAGGGACCGGGGCATCGCCACCGTCGCGATCGGCGTTTCGGTCGTCGTCGCGCTGCTCGCGATCGTACGCTTGCGGCGATGACGCTGGTCTACGCCCACCGCGGCGCGTCCGCCGAGTTTCCCGAGAACACGATGGAGGCCTTCGCCCGCGCGGTGGAGCTCTCCGTCGACGTGATCGAGACCGACGCACACGTCACGCGCAACGCGAAGGTCGTCCTCGCGCACGACGACGACGGCCGCCGGATGGCCAACGACCCGCGCTTCATCCGCGACTGCACGTTCAACGAGGTGCGGCGGTGGGACGTCGGCCGCGGCTGCCGCGTTCCCTCGCTCGAAGAGGTCTTGCACGCCTTCCCCACGATGCGCTTCAACGTCGACGCCAAGGAGCCGGACCTCGCCGCCGTCGATCGCATCATCGAGGTCATCCGCGCGGCCGGCGCCGAGGAGCGGGTGCAGCTCTCGAGCTTTCACGCCAAGAACCTCCGCCGCATCCGCGAGCGCGGGTGGAGGGGAAGCACAGGCCTCGGGCAGAGCGAGGTGATCCGTTTGCTCGCCCAACCGGGCTACCGACCGGCGGGCAACATCGCGCAGGTGCCGGTGCAGCTCGGCCCCCTGCGGTTCGATCGCCGTGGGTTCCTCGACAAAGCGCACCGCCTCGGGCTGCGCGTCGACTATTGGGTGGTGAACGACGAAGCGCTCGCCGCGCGCCTGGTGACGCTCGGCGCAGACGGGATCATGACCGACGATCCGGCGAAGATCGTCCCGGTGGTGCGGCGATGAAGCACGCAAGCGGCGAGTGGCTGCTGACCGAGGCCGACGACAAGCTCACGTTCCGCGCGTCGTTGCCGGGAGCGTTCGGCTTCGATCAGGCGGCGCACCTCCTTCGCGCGCTGCAGGCCGACGGCGTACCGGCGATCGATCTCCTGCCCGTCGCCCTGCCCACCACCTGGATGGTCAACTCGCGGGCTCAGTCGAAGGTGTTCCGCGAGTGGCTGCTGCCGCCCGCGCGGGGGCTGTGGGAGGCGCTCCTCGCGCAGCTCAACGTGTCGGTCGACGAGTGGCCGGCGCTCGACGAGGAGCGGGAGACGATCGCGTCGCTGGTGGAGCGGCTGTCGCGGGGCGCGGGCCTCGCCGCGGTGTCCAAGGTGCTCGGCCTGCTCCGCCCGCAGCTGGTGCCGCTGATGGACGACGCGGCCGTCGCGTTCGCGATCGGCGCCGTCCCGGTGCCGAACGAGGAGCAGGCGACGGCAGGGCCGGAGGTCTTCCTCCCGATGCTCGACTGGTTTGCGGCGCAGGTGCGCGCGGGCGAGCCCGAGCTGATCGAGCTCGCCAAGCGCCACACGCTCGCGGTGCTCGACGCGCCGCAGGTGCTCGATCGCATGTTGTGGATGGACGCGTGGGGCGAGCGCTACCGACGACCCAAACGCGACGCCGGGTCCTGACGGTAATAGGCCTTGAGCTGCTCGTAGAGCTCGGGGTGCTTGTCCCGCATCTGCACCGGCTTCTCGAAGAACGTCTCGGTGACCACCGCGAAGAACTCGGCGGGGTTGGTCGCGCCGTATTTGTCGATGATGGTCTTCTTGCGGCGCTCGTCGGCGTCGACCAGCTTGTCGTACTCGGTGGAGAGCACGCGGGCCCACGGCGCGTAGTTCGCGCGGCGTGAGAGCGGTGGCGCGCCGTCGCTCTCGCCGTCCTCGTGGTCGAGTGCGTGCGCGAACTCGTGGATCACCACGTTGTGGCCGTCGCGGACGTCGGCCGCGCCCTTCAACACGTCGTCCCACGAGAGCACGAGGATCCCGCGCGTCGACGCCTCGCCGAGACGGGCCTGCTCGCCCTCGATGACCACCCCGCCCTCGCCCTGCAGCGCGGGCGCGCGGTACGCGCTCGGGTACACGAGGATGACGTCGATGCCGGGGTATGGCTCGACGTCCCGACCGAGGAGCAGGAGCGCGGCCTGCGCGGCGATGGTGACGCGGATCTCGTCGGTCAGCTCGAGCCCGCCGCAGCCCTCGAACGACTTCTCGCCGAGGAACACCTGGATGAGCCCCTCGAGCTCCTTCTGCTCGTCGTCACCGAGCAGCTTGGTGTACGGCACGTTGCGCGCGAGGAGCGACCGCCACGCGTCGGGGAACGGCTGCGCGCGGAGCTTCTCGCGACGGCGCTTGTCGAAGTAGTCGAAGATCACTCGAGCGACCGCCCCGCGCGGGAGTGCTCGAGCGGCCGCTCCGCTCGGGAGTGTTCGAGTGCCCGGAAGCGGAGGGGTTGCGCGACGTTCTTCACCGCCGCGGTGCGCTCCTCGCCGAACCCGAACTCGTGCCCCTTCGGCAGCGCGTCGATCGCCTCGCTCATCACGAGGATCTCGTCGCGCTTGGCGGTGCCCTGCAAGCGCGCGGTGTTGTTCATGCCGCTCGAGAAGCCGGTGAAGTTGCGGTTCGGGCCGAACGTGCCGACGAAGAGGGGCGCGAGGTGCACGCCGATCGTGACGCTGAGGCCCTCTTCGCGGAGCACCTCGAAGCCGGGGCGTTCGGGGAACTTGCGGGTCATCTCGCGGATGTCGACCGCCCACCGAAGCGCCGCAGCGAGCCGCTCGCCGGGGGCGTGGTCGTAGAACGGCGGGCCGAACAGGGCGATGATGCAGTCGCCGACCATTTTGTCGAACACCCCGCCGTGCTCCCACGCGAGCCGCACCGCCTCGGCGCTCCACGCCTCGACGAGCGCGGCGACTGCGCTCGGCGTGCGCAGGATTTGCTCTGACAGCCGCGTGAAGCCGGCGATGTCGGCGTAGGCGATCGCGACCTGCGCCTCGCGAGGAGCGAGGAACGCCGCCTCGTAGTTGTCCTCGTGGAGCAGGCGCGCGACGTCGTGTTGGCTGAACGAGGCCGCGAGCCGCCGCCATTCCTTGTTGAAGTCGACGACGCGCTGGCGAATGAAGCCGGTGAAGCCGGCGAGGAGCTCGCGGTCGTAGGTGTTGAAGGAGTGGTTCTTCGACGTGGCGACGACCTTGCCCACGCGGACGGCGTTGGTGACGCCGGAGATGAGCACCTCTTCCTGGGCGCCGACGAAGTTGAAGCGCTCGAGGAGCGCGTTGGAGCGGCCGTAGAGCCAGTCGCGCCCCTCTTCGCGGATCTTCGGATCGTAGGCGCCGGTCATGGTGTCCATCGAGAGCTTCCCGCCCTCGAACAGCTGCACCTGGAGCGTGGCCGCGGAGTCCTCTTGAGCCACGTAGGCGAGGAGCATGCGATCGAGCGGCATCGCGCCCGAC
This sequence comes from Deltaproteobacteria bacterium, assembly GCA_022843175.1. Lineage (GTDB taxonomy): Bacteria > Myxococcota_A > Polyangia > Polyangiales > JADJMO01 > JALHOE01. Next base: position 1,520 of record JALHOE010000154.1, on the reverse strand, counting down.
AGCACCTTTACCGCTTGCTGCAACCCCTCGGAGAGGACGCGATGCCGGAGGGCATCGGCCAGCTCCATCATTACTTTATGCTTCTCCCGCGCGGCCTTGATGGAGAAGAGGAAGTTGTCGAGCTCTTCGCAGGCGATGTCGAGGAGGGCGTGGAGGTGCTCCGGATCCTCCGCCTCGAACGCGTCGGCCGGGACGATGAACCCCGCGCGGCCGAACCACTCGCCCGCGACGTCGAGGGGCTGCGCGATGATCAGATCGTTGCCCTTGGTGACGGTGACCGTCTCGCGCCTCTCGTGGGTGGTGAGCGCGAGGATCTCCTCCCAGTCGGGGATCGCGACGTCCTTGGGGGCGCGGAAGATCGAGACCTTGAGGTCCTCGTCGTAGCTCTGGACGAACGCGGCGCGCGCGCCGACGAGATCGCAGACCCGCGGCAGCATGGTGCGCATGACCTCGGCCAGGTTCTTGCGCTGGAGGAGGCCCTCTTCGATGAAGTCGTCGACGACGGCGCGCAGCTCGAGGAGCTGTCGGAGCTTACGCGCGTCCTCGTATTCGTCCCTCGGGGTCTTGCCATCCGCGGCACTCATGGTTCGGATGATAGCCGCCTGGATGACCGAAGTACTGCGCGACGGCCGCTTCGTCGTGCTCGCCCCGCTGGGCGAGGGCTCGCAGGGCCGCACGTTCGACGGGGTCGACAAGCGCGAGGGCCGCGCCGTCGCGATCAAGCGGTTCGACGTCCGCGGCGCCAAGGGTTGGAAGGACGTCGAGCTCGCCGAGCGGGAGGCGCGGGTGCTCGGAATGCTGAACCATCCGAAGCTCCCCGCCTACGTGGACCATTTCGAGCACGACGGCGCGCTCTACCTGGTCATGGAGAAGATCGAGGGCGAGAGCCTCGCCGCGATCAAGAAGCGCTCCGGCCTGCTCTCCGAGGACGACGTTCTGCGCCTGCTGCGAGACGCGGCCGACGTGCTCGACTACCTGCACAGCCGCGCGCCCTCGGTCATCCACCGCGATCTGAAGCCGGGCAACGTCCTTCGCCGCCCCGACGGCTCGTACGCGTTCGTCGACTTCGGCGCCGTGCGCGACAAGCTGCGGCCGGAGGGGGGGAGCACGGTCGTCGGCACGTTCGGGTACATGGCGCCCGAGCAGTTCCAGGGTCGCGCGCTCCCCGCGTCCGATGTCTACGCGATCGGGGCCACCGCCCTCACCCTGCTCACCGGCGAGGAGCCCGAGCACCTCCCGCACCGCGGCCTCGCGATCGACGTGCGCGCAGCGCTCCGCGGGCGCGCGAGCGAGCACATGATCAACGTGCTCGAGCAGATGCTCGATCCCGACCCGGACAAGCGCGCGTCGCGGATCGCGCCGCTCCTCGGCGACAAGAGCCCACGGGAGAGCAAGCGCCCCGAGGACTGGAGCCGCCGCATCGAGCGCGAGGCGGTCGCGTTCAACGCGCGGCTGGAGCGCGACGCGCGCGAGTTCGAGGCGCGGGTGGAGCGCGAGGCCCAGCACCTCGGCCATCGCGC
>JALHOE010000153.1 GCA_022843175.1 Deltaproteobacteria bacterium | reverse complement strand
ATCGCCGAGGCGACGCAGACCCGCGCGCCGTCGCCGCTCCTCGAGGTGCTCGCTGCCCGCGCCGCCGCCGCGCTCGGGCGCGAGATCGCCGTCACGCTGGCGCCGGCGACGCCGGCCCTGGCGCTCGCGATCGGCGAGCTGTGTCTCGAGCAGAGCGAGCATCGCGCCGCGATCGCGATGCTGCGCGACGCCGTGCGCGATCCGGCGCTCGCGAGCGAGGCGTACCGACTCCTCGCCGAGGCGCACGCGGACGAGCCGGAAGAGGCCCTCCGCGCGCTCGATCACGCGGGCCGCTCCGGACCCATCCTCGCGCGTCGCGCGGCGCTCGTCCTCGACCTCGGCGACCCGGTTCGCGCCCGGGCCGACGCGATCGAGGCGCTGTCCGAGCTCGCGGACGGCCGCGACGTCCGCGCGTCCGCGCTGGCGATGACGACGCTCGCCGACGCGCAGGAGGAGCAGTCGATCCCCTCTGGCGACACCCTCGCGAGCGCGCGCCTGCTCGCTCGTCGCGCCGGCGATCTCGCGATCCTCGCGCGGGTCGACGCGCTCGATGCCACGCGCGCGCTCTCGCGCGGCGAGCTCGGGGCGGCCTCGGCGATCCTCGAGCGCGTGCGCGGACCTCTCGGCGTCGCGCTCCGCGAGCACGTCGAGTTGCTCCGCGCCTGCAAGCCGGCGCCCCCTCCCACCGGCGCTTCGGTGGCGCGACTCGTCCGCCGCGCGCGCGCCGCCGCGAGCATCGCGCGCGACGGAAGCCGCGCCGAGGTGGCCGGCGCCTCGATCGGGCTCGAGAAGCGCCCGATCCTTCGTCGGCTCCTCGAGGCTTTCGTGACCGCGAGAGTGCAGCAACCGGGCCTACCCCTCGCGGTTTCCGACCTTTTTGCCGCGGGTTGGCCCGGCGAGAGGGTGCCCCCGAACGTCCAGAGCGATCGGGTTCATGCGTCGCTACAGGCCCTGCGCGACCTCGGGCTGCGCGGCTACATCGTGACGCTCACCGGCGGGTGGGCGCTCGACCCCGATCGCGCCTTTCAGGTCACCTGAGCCGTAACACTCCTTAACACGCGCCCTCGGGGAACGCGCGCTACGGTTGGATCGTTGTTGGGGTTCGGACGTCCAATGAGGGCCGCATGATGAAGAAGCTTCTCCTCCCGCTCGGAGCCCTCCTCCTGCTCGCCGCACCCGCGGTCCGCGCCGACGACGAGCCCTCGTTCGCCCCCGCGACCAACGACCTGATCGCGGGCGAGCTCGCGATCGACTTCCGCGACGACGTGACCGACGCCGACATGGAGTCGATCGCATCGGCGGCGGGCCTCGCGCTCCATCACGCGAGCGACTGGAGCCACACCCACGACAAGGTCGAGATCGGCGAGGGCAAGAACCTCTCGGCCGCGATGGCCAAGCTCGCCGCCGATCCGCGCGTCGAGCACGTCGAGCCGATGAGCGTGCTCTCGGCGTCGTGGGTCCCCAACGATCCGCACTACGAGCAGCAGTGGCACCTGCCGCGCATCGGCTCGGAGTCGGCGTGGTCGTACTCGTGCGGGCAGGGCGTCACCGTCGCGGTGATCGACACCGGCGTCGCGTGCTTCGACCACGGCCCCTTCTCCAAGGGCACCGACCTGCAGGGCACCCGCTGCGTGAAGGGCCACGACTTCGTCCACAACCGCGACGAGGCGGCCGACGACAACGGCCACGGCACCCACGTCGCCGGCACCATCGCGCAGACCACCAACAACGGCCATGGCGTCGCCGGCATCGCGCACTGCGCGCGCCTCATGCCGATCAAGGTGCTCACCGGCGCGGGCTGGGGCTCGGTGGCCGACGTCGCGTCCGGCATCCGCTTCGCCGCCGACAACGGCGCGCAGGTCATCAACATGAGCCTCGGCGGGCGGATCAAGAGCAAGATCCTCGAGGACGCGATCAACCACGCGCTGAAGAAGGGCGTCATCGTCGTCGCCGCCGCCGGCAACTCGCGCAAGAGCGTGGAGTGGCCCGCCGCGTACCCGGGCGTCCTCGCCGTCAGCGCCACCGATCAGAAGGACAACCTCGCGTGGTTCTCGTCGCGCGGCCCCGAGGTCGCGATCGCGGCCCCCGGCGTCGACGTCGTGCAGCAGACGGTGTGCAACGGCGGCAAGGACCACTGCGAGGTCTTCGGGAAGTTCAGCGGCACCAGCATGGCCGCCCCGCACGTCGCCGGCGCCGCCGCGTTGCTCGTCGGCGCGGGCGTCACCGACAGCGAAGCGGTGCGCGCGGTCTTCGCCAAGACGGCGATCAGCAAGGACGACCCCAACAAGTTCGGCGCCGGCATCCTCGACGCGGCGTCCGCGGTAGCGCGCGCGCACTGGACCCACGTCCTTGTCCGCTCGTTCCTCCTCGTGGCCCTCGGTCTCCTCGTCGCGCGTCGTATCCGCAGCAAGGGAGGCGAGCTCGACAAGAGCCGCACCATGATGTTCGGCGCGCTCCTCGCCGGCGTGGGCCTGCTCGCGTTCGCGCCGCTCCTCGGCGTCGCCCCGCGCCTCGGCGCCTCGCGCGTCGCGCTCGAGGTCCTCATGCGTCCGTTCGGCGAGTGGGACCTCGTGTTCGACGCCGGGCTCCACCGGTTCCTCCCGCTCGCCAACGCGCTGCCGGCCGTCGGTCTCGCGGCGATCGGCTTCGGCAGCAAGCGCCTGCGCGCGTTCACCGGCGGCTTCGCCCTCGGCTCCGCAGCCCTCCTCCTACAGCTCGCGTGGTCCGGCGAGATCGCTACCCCCTTCGGGATGATCGGACTGCGATTGTGGACGGTGGCCAACGCGATGGTCTGTTTGTTCGTGGCGCGCCTCGCGCTCGATAAGCGCGCCTGATAGTCAGATAGCCGGTGCTCCGGCGCGCGCTCGTCCTCCTCGCGATCCTGCTTTCGGTGGCGAGCGCGCGTGCTGACACGCTCGTCCCGCCGAAGCAGGTCTCGGCGCCGACCGTGCCCTATCCCGAGGGGGCTACCGGCGACGCCGACGTGATCGTCGAGCTCGTCGTCGGAGTCGACGGCGCCGTCGAGAGCGTGAAGGTCGTCGACGGCGAGGAGCCGTTCGCCGCGGCCGCGCGCGTCGCGGCGATGGACTTCCGCTTCGAGCCCGCCACGCGCGACGGCAAGCCGATCAAGTCGACGATCCGCGCGAAGATCTCGTTCCACGCGCCCGCGCCCGTGCCCGTGCCCGTGCCCGTGCCCGTGCCCGTACCCGGCAAGCCGCCCCCTCCCAAACCGCCCCCGCCGACCGAGATCGTCGTCGAGGGTGACCGCAAGGAGCCGGGACAGGTCTCGATCGGGGGCGGCGAGGTGAAGATCCTGCCCGGCGCGTTCGGCGATCCGTTTCGGATGATCGAGGCGCTGCCCGGCGTCACGCCGCTGATCAGCGGTCTGCCGTTCTTCTACGTGCGCGGCTCACCGCCCGGCAACACCGGCTACCTCATCGACGGCGTGAAGGTGCCGATGCTGTTCCACCTCGGTGCCGGCCCGTCGGTGCTCGCACCGGGCCTGATTGATCGCGTCGACTTCCATCCGGGCGGCTATCCGGCGCGCTTCGGACGCTTCACCGGCGGCATCGTCGCCGGCGAGACGATCGGCCCGGCCACCCGGGCGCGCGGCGAGTGGAATGTGCGCCTGTTCGACGCGAGCGCGATGCTCGAGGCGCCGCTCGGCCCGCGCACCGAGGGGCTCGTGGCCGGACGCTTCGGCTACCCGGGCCTGATGCTCTCGCTGATCAGCCCCGAGATCGGCCTGCAGTACTGGGACTACCAGACGCGCGTCACCCATCGCCTCACCGAGCGCGACCGCCTCTCGGTGTTCGTGTTCGGCGCGTTCGATCGGCTCACCCAGACGCGCATCGGCGACGACGGCGAGAAGGAGACGCGCACGCTCTTCGACACCCAGTTCCACCGCGGCGACGTCCGCTGGGATCGGCTGCTCAAGAACGGCACGCTGCGCGTCGCGACCACGCTGATGTTCGACCAGAGCGGCGTGGGCGAGGGCGACAGTCGCGGCGACCGCTTCGCGGTGCGGATGTTCGGCTGGGGCTCGCGCGCGGAGCTCAATCAGCGGATCGACGACGTGCTCTACCTGCGCGCCGGCGCCGATCTGTGGCTCGAGTATTACCGGCTCGCCGCGCGCGAGAGCGGCAGCGACGGCCGGGAGCAGGCCGAAATCTTCCCGACCCGCGCCGATATCCTCGCCGGCACGCGGGCCGATCTCGTGATCAAGCCGACCGATCGGGTCGAGATCATCCCCGGCGTACGGCTCGACTTCTACTCGCAGGGCACGACGACGGTGCCGGCCGTCGATCCGCGGCTGGCGACGCGCCTCAAGATCGCCAAGAAGGCGTTCCTCGTCACCACGCTCGGCGTGACCCACCAGACGCCCTCGTTCGTGGTGCCGGTCCCCGGCCTCCGCCTGGCGACGCTCGGCAAGGGGCTCCAGGAGGCGTTCCAAATGGCGCAGGGGGTGGAGTTCGAGCTGCCGTTCAAGTCGCGGCTCACCACCACCGTGTTCCACAACGGCTTCCGCAACCTGAGCGACGGCCTCGCCGTGTGCCTCGACGAGCAGTTCGACAACACGCCGGAGTGCGACAGCCTCGACGTGCGGCTGCCCGGCCGGAGCTATGGGCTCGAGGTGCTGCTCAAGCGCGATCTCACCGAGCGCATCGGCGGCTGGCTCGCGTACACGTTGTCGCGTTCGGAGCGGTACTTCCGCGGAAAGACCCTGCTCTCCACGTTCGACCGCACCCACGTCCTGTCGCTCGCGATGAGCGCGAACCTCGGGAACGGGTGGCGGTTCGGCGGGCGCTTCTCGTACCTCACCGGTCGCCCCGCGACGCAGACGGTGATGGTCACCTTCCCCGGCCCCGCAGGGTTTCGCACCGAGGAGGTCCCGATCGGCCAGCAGCGGCTGCCGGACTTCCACCGGCTCGACCTCCGCCTCGAAAAGCGCTGGAACTGGGAGGCGCGCACCGTCGCGGTCGTGCTCGAATGGTTCAACGTCTACCTCAAGAAGGAGGCGGTCGATTGGCGGTGCAGTCGTCGCGGCTTCACGGCCGGCTGCGTTCCCGAGGAGATCGGCCCGGTGACCATCCCGAGCATCGGCGTCGAGGGCGCGTTCTAACCCTTCGCCCTTCGTGCTAATTGCCGCGACGTGCAGCACGCTCCGTCCCGTCCCTCGGCCCCGAAGACCGCGGGAATCCTCATTCCGTTGTTCTCGGTGCGCACCGCGCGCTCGTTCGGGATCGGCGACATCGCAGACCTCCCCGCGCTCGCCCGGTGGGCGGTCGATCATGGGCATCGGCTGATCCAGCTGCTCCCGCTCGGCGATCTGCCCGAGGGCGAGACCTCGCCGTACTCGGCGGCCACCTCGTTCGCCATCGACCCGATGTATGTCGCGGTCGACCGCCTCGAGGACGTGAACGACGAAGAGCGCCACGCCCTGATCGGCCCCGACGCGGACAACACCCTCGCGCGTATCAAGTCTGCGCCCAACGTCGAATACGGCACCGTCCGCGCGATCAAGCGCCGCATCCTCCGCGCCGCGTTCGAGCGCTTCGTGGTCGACCACTGGGACAAGGGCTCGGCGCGCGCCAACGCCATGCGCGCGTTCCTGAGCGAGCAGCGCGGCTGGCTCGAGGGCTACGCGCTCTATCGCGCGCTCAAATCCCGCTACGCCGAGAACTGGTGGCGCGGCTGGCCGGCGGGCATTCGCGACCGCGAGCCCGGCGTCCTCGAGCGCGTCTCTCGCGAGCTGTCGCGCGAGTCGCTGCTGCATTCGTACATCCAGTGGGTCGCGCACGAGCAGTGGGCCGAGGCGCGCGCCACGGTCAACGCGATGGGCGTCCAGCTGATGGGCGATCTGCCCTTCATGGTCGGGGTCGACAGCGCGGACGTGTGGTCCGGTCGCAAGGACTTCTTCGTCGACGCGACCCTCGGCGTCCCCGGCGACGCGCTCGCGCCCGACGGACAGGACTGGGGCCTGCCGGCCTACGACTGGGACGCGATGGACAAGGACGACCTCGCGTGGGTCCGCCGTCGCTCCAAGCACATGGGCAAGCTGTTCGACCGGTTCCGGGTCGACCACCTCGTCGGCTACTACCGCATGTACGTCCGCCCGCGGCCCACCGACGAGCGCGAGGCCGGCGCGCCCTTCTGGATGCCGGCCGAGGAGCCGCAGCAAATCGCGCGCGGCGAGAAGGTCCTCGACGCCATCGTGTCGTCGGCCAAGAGCGTCGGCGCGCACGTCATCGCCGAGGACCTCGGCACCATCCCGCCGTTCGTGCGCACCTCGCTCGAGCGCCTGTCGGTGCCCGGCTACCGCGTCATGATGTGGGAGCGCGACCACGACGTCTTCCGCGATCCGGCTTCGTATCCCTTCGTCTCGCTCGCCACCTCCGGCACGCACGACACCGTCACGATGGCCGCGTGGTGGGAGTCGATGCCCTTCCACGAGCGTCGTCACGCGCTCCAGGAGATCCCGGCGCTCCGCGCGGTCGCCGACGAGAGCGCGGTCGACAAGCTCACGCCCCGCGTGCACGACGCGCTGCTGCGCGCGCTCTACGGCGCGGGCTCCGAGCTCACGCTGCTGCCGATCCAGGACCTGTGGGGCATCCACGACCGCATCAACGTGCCCGGCGTGGTCGGCGGCATGAACTGGTCCTGGCGCATCCCGATGAACCTCGAAGACCTCCGCAAGGACGAGCGCTTCGAGAGCCGCATGCGCGCCGCCGGCCAGCTCGCCCGCGAAGCGGGCCGGTAGTCGCCGCTACTTCTCTTCGATGGGCCGGTGCTTGCGCTTGTCGGGCCACGGCTCGAGGTGGCGCTTGCCGCACGAGAGGCATTTGAACGCTGCGGCGTAGACCTGCTCCTCGGCCTCGGTCATCGACGTGGGCAGGACCCTGCCGCCGCACGTCGGGCAGGCGCGCATCATGGCCGCGCACGAAGCACGACCGCCCCCGGGCCGTGCAGCGTCAGGGTGTCGCGATCGAGCTCGGCGGGCTTGCTACCGCCGAACGTCTCGGTGTCGAGGAGCAGCTCCCACTTGCGGCCCTCGGGCGGCGCCACACGCGAGCCGCGCAGCTGCGCCTTCGCACCCCCCGTGAGGGCGACGACGAACAGCAGCGCCTCGCCGAGTCTTCGTGGGCGCCGACGCACCACGAGCACGTCGCCGGGGAGCGCGGCGACGTCGAAGTCCGCGCGTGCAGAGGCCGCCATCGCCGGCTCCTCGCGGCGGAGCGTGAGGAGCGCGCGGTGGAGCGCGAAGACCTCTTTGCCCGGCGAGGAATCGAGCTCGGTCCAGTCGAGCTTGCTGCGCTCGAACGTCTCGCGCGCCTGCGGGTCGGGGATGCGTTCGCGAGCCGCGGGGTCGGCGAACGCGCGGAACTTGCCGAGCTCGATGCGCCGGCCATCGGTCACCGCCCTGCCGAGCTCGTCGTGGTGATCGGTGAAGTAGGCGAACGGCTTACTGGTCGCGAACTCTTGCCCCATGAACAGCATCGGCGTGAAGGGCGTGGCGAGCAGCAGCGTGACGGCGGCGCGATAGCGCGCGAGGTCGAGCCCGTGGTGCAGTCGGTCTCCGAGCGCCCGGTTGCCGATCTGGTCGTGGTTCTGGATGCAGTGCACGAAGCGCGGCGGAGGAATGTCGAACGCCGGGCTGCCCCGCTCGCGCCCGAGGTTCTTCGAGATCTGCCCCTCGTACAGCCAGCCCTTCTGCACGATCCGCACGAGCTCGTTGATCGAGCCCTCGAAGTCTGCGAAGTAGCCCTCGTCGTCGCCCGCGACGATGCGGCGCAGGCAGTGGTGGAAGTCGTCGGCCCACACCGCGTCGAGGCCGAGGCCCCCGCGCGCGACCTCGCGGACCAGCCGCGCCTCGTTGCGCTCGTCCTCCGCGATGACCAGGACCTCGCGCTCGGATGCGGCGGCGCGCGCGACGTCGGCGATCTCGGCGAGCACGTGGGTGCCCTTGCGATCGTCGACGATCGCGTGCGTCGCATCGAGCCGCAGCCCGTCGAAGTGCAGGTCGCGGATCCAGTACGCCGCGTTCTCGAGGATGAGCGTGCGAACGGGGTCGGAGTCGTTGCCGTCGTAGTTGAGCGCGTCGCCCCACGGCGTCTTGTGACGATCGGTGAAGTATGCCGGCGACCAGGTCCGCAGGTAGTTCCCGTCGGGGCCGAGGTGGTTGTAGACGACGTCGAGGAGCACCGCGAGGCCGCGGGCGTGCGCCGCGTCGACGAGGGCTCCGAGGTCCTCGGGCGTGCCGTAGCAGCGCGCCGGCGCGAACAGACACACCCCGTCGTAGCCCCAGTTGCGATCGCCGGGGAAGTCCCCGAGCGGCATCAGCTGGATCGCCGTGGCGCCGAGCGCTCGCACGTGATCGAGGCGCTCGATCAGCGCGCGAAACGTGCCCTCCGCTGTGGCCGTGCCGACGTGCAGCTCGTAGACGACGAGATCCTCGAGCGGGCAGCCGCGCCAGCGGCGGTCGGTCCAATGGAACTTTGACGGGTCGACGACCTGCGACGGCCCATGCACGCCGCGCGGTTGAGAGCGCGACGCCGGATCGGGGAACGGTCCCTCGCCGTCGGGGCTGAACATGTAGAGCGCGCCCGGCCCCACGCCGCTCACGCTGCCCGCGTGATAGCCGTCGCGTTGCTTGGCGAGCCGAACCCGCCGGAGCTCCCGGTCGGGGCTCGCCGGATCGAACAACACCAAATCGATCGTCGCGCGCCCGGGCGCCCAAATGCGGAACGAGGTGCCGGTGCCGTCGAGCATGACGCGCGGCCCGTGGCTGCTGATCGCGCCGGCGCCAATGGACGCGCGACGGGTCGACGGTGCGTCGTCGTCGGAGTCTCCCCACCCCGAATCGGACGGAGGCAACGAGTCGGTGGTCAAGGCGTGAAAGTCTACCGATGGCAGCGCAGAACGACGATGGAAAGCGCGTCGACGACGAGCTCGTCACGCGCGCGCGAGGGCCGCTCGGATGCTTGCGTCGAGCTGCCCGCGGGGCGGTCGGAGGCGGTGTCGAGCAGATGCGCCCAGGTGGAACCCCACTCGATCGCGGGCAGGCGAAAGGTCTGGGCTTTGCGTTCGCCGTTGATCAACACGAGCAGCGAGTCTCCCTCGATCGCGCGCCCGCGCTCGTCCACGCCGAGGATCGCGTCGCCGCCGAGGAGGAACGCGACCGAGCGCCCCTCTGCGTCCCAGTCGGTGCGCGTCATCTCCTCGCCGTCCGGGCGGAACCACGCGAGGTCCTTGAACTCCGAGCCGCGGATGTGGACGCCCTGGAAGAAGCGCCGGCGGCGCAGCACCGGATGCTCGCGGCGGAGCGCGGCGAGCGAGCTCACGAGCTCCATGAGCGACGCGTCCGCCGACGCCCAGTCGAGCCACGAGACCTCGTTGTCCTGGCAGTAGGCGTTGTTGTTGCCGCGCTGCGTGCGACCGAGCTCGTCGCCGGCGACGATCATCGGCACCCCTTGCGAGAGGAACAGCGTGGCGAGCAGGTTGCGCACCTGCTTGGCGCGCGTGGCATTGACCGCAGCATCGTTGGTCTCGCCCTCGACGCCGCAGTTCCACGCGTTGTTGTGCGAGTCGCCGTCGCGGTTGTTCTCGCCGTTGGCCTCGTTGTGCTTCTGCTCGTAGGTGACGAGATCGCGCAGGGTGAAGCCGTCGTGCGACGTGACGAAGTTCACGCTGTGGTACGGCCGCCGCCCGCTCAGCTGGAAGAGATCGCTCGAGCCGGTGAGGCGAAACCCGAGCTCGCGGAGGTGCGGCTCGTAGCCCGCCCAGAAGCGCCGGACGTTGTCGCGGTACTTGCCGTTCCACTCCGAGAACGGCAGCGGGAAATTGCCGACGCGATAGCCGTGCTCGCCGACGTCCCACGGCTCGGCGATCAGCTTCGCCCGCGAAAGGATCGGATCCTGCTGGATGATGTCGAAGAAGGGCGCTCGCGAGGAGAACCCGCGCGTGGTGCGGCCGAGCGTCGTGGCGAGGTCGAAGCGGAAGCCGTCGACGTGCATCTCGCTGACCCAGTACCGCAGGCTGTTCATGATCAGCTCGAGCACGCGCGGCTCGCGCGCGTCGAGGCTGTTCCCGGTGCCGGTGAAGTCGCTGTAGTAGCGCCGCGGGTCGGCGAGCCAGTAATAGGTGGGGTTGTCGAGGCCGCGGAACGACAGCGTGGGCCCGAGGTGGTTGCCCTCGCAGGTGTGGTTGTAGACCACGTCGAGGATCACCTCGATCCCGGCGGCGTGGAGCTGCTTGATCATCTGCTTGAGCTCGCGGACCTGCTGGCCGCGGTCGCCGCTCGCCGAGAATCGATTGTCGGGCGCGAAGAAGCCGAGCGTCTGGTAGCCCCAATAGTTGCGCAGGCCCTTGTCGACGAGGAACGCGTCGTCGATCGCCTGGTGGATCGGCAGCAGCTCCACCGCCGTGACGCCGAGCTTCTTCAGGTGGTCGATCCCCGCGGGGAACCCGGCGAACGTGCCGCGGAGCTCGGGGGGAAGGTCGGGGTGGAGCGCGGTGAAACCCTTGACGTGCACCTCGTAGATCACGCTGTCGGTCCACGGCACGTCGGGCGGAGCGTCGTCGCCCCAGTCGAACGAGTCGTCGACGACCACCGATTTGGGGCAGCCGGCGGCGCTGTCGCGGAGATCGCGCACGAGATCGGTCTTCGTCAGGTCGACGTGGCCAACGACGGCTTGTTTGTGGTCGACGCGGCCCGCGATCGCGCGCGCGTACGGATCGACGAGGAGCTTGGCGGCGTTGAAGCGCAGGCCGTGCTCCGGATCCCACGGGCCGTGCGCGCGAAATCCGTAGAGCGCGCCCGGGCGCACGCCGGGCACGTAGCCGTGGAACACGTGACCGGTCGTCTCCGGCAGGCGAATGCGCGTGGTCTCGGCGAGCGTGACGGGATCGAACAGGCACAGATCGATCGCGCTCGCGTGCTGCGAGACCACGGCGAAGTTCGTGCCGGAGCCGTCGCTGTGCGCGCCGAGCGGGTAGGGCCGGCCGGGCCACACGATGCCGGTGAGCGGCGCGTTCGAGGGGGGGGCGATGCTTTGTCGCGTCAATCGAAGGTCTCAGCTCGGTTCGACGGCCACGGCATGGTCGCGCGTCGACAGTCTACAGCCATCGAACCGTCAGGAGCGAAAGGGGAAAGTCGGCGAAGAGCTCGGCGACGGGCAGGGCGGCGCCGCCCTCCCGTGCGATCGTGCGCCGCGTCTCGCCCGTGAACACGTCGCGGAGCGGGGTTTCGGACACGAGCTCGGCGACTTCGTCGGGGAGGGTGACGAAGGTGTCGCGCCAGGCGTCGCGATCGCCGACGATGGCCGCGCACAGGCGCGGCGCGATCGCGATCGCGACCCGTGACCCGTGGACCCGCGCGAACGCCACGACGTGGCGCGCCCGCGGTCCGACCACGTCGAGGGGGACGTACGCGCCGTCGCGGAACAGCTCGGGGTCGGCGCGGCGCGCCAGCAGCGCGGTGTGGGTGACGTACAGCTTGAGCGCCGCGTCGTCTGCCCGGGCGAGGTCGCGCGCGAGCTTCTGGCGATCGGTCGGGTCGCTGAGCGCGGCGAGCTGCTCGGCGCGCGCGGCGTAGTCGACCGGCCTCCGGTTGTCCGGGTCGACCAGCGACAGGTCGGTGATCTCGGTGCCCTGGTAGATGTCCGGCACGCCGGGGCAGGCGATCTTGAGGAGCTGCTGCGCGATGGAGTTGAGCCGACCGACGCGCGCGATGCGGCGATGGAGGCGGCGGAGCTCCTCGTGGAACGGGTCGTCGGCGGGCGCCGCGAGCACGGCCTCGACGAAGCGGACGATCGCCTCGTCGTACTCCGGCCGATGGTTCGTCCACGAGTTGTTGACCTTGGCCTCCTTGGTGGCCTTGAGCATGTACGCGGCCATCCGCGCGCGGAACGAGTCTCGCTCGGGCTCGGGGATCGGCCACGTCGGCGCGGCGCCGAGCAGCGTTTGATAGAACAGCACCTCCTCGGCGGCGTCGGGCGCAGGACGTCCGCCCACGTCGACGCGGCGATGAGCGTTGGCGTCCCGCGCGACCTCGAGGAACCGGTCCCACGCGTCGGGCAGCTCGGAGAGCACGTCGATCCGCGCCCGCACGTCCTCGCTGCGCTTGGTGTCGTGGGTCGAGCTCGCGAGCATCGAGGCGGGGAATCGCTGCGCGCGCCAGGTGTTCTGCCGGTGGAAGACCTCGAGAGGAACGCCGAAGTGCTCGGGCTCGCCGCCGACCTCATTGAGCGAGACGAGCCGGTTGTAGACGTAGAACGTCGTGTCCTCGAGCCCCTTGGCCATGACCGGGCCGGTCACCTGCTGCAGCTTCATCACGAAGGCGAGGTGGTCGCGGCGCGCCTCGAGGTTGGTCCCGAGGACCGGCTCCATGAGGAGGATGCTCCGCACGAAATCGAACGTCTGGCCGATGAGCTCGTCGTCGCCGATGCGCGCCATCGCGATGGCCTGCTCGATGTACGCCTTGTCGCGCTCGTCGATCGCCCATCCGTCGATGTACGTGCGGTAGATGGGGAACGCGGCGACGGTCTCGACGAGCGCGCGGCGGAGGCTGTTGAGCGTGAAGTCGCGGGTGCGTCGGCTGCGCTCCGAGAGCGACGAGAGCTGATGGGCGAGCACGTTGATCTCGCTGACCATCGCCGTCTTCATGATCAGCCGCTTGTTGCGGCGGACGAGGTCCATGAAGTCGAGCGGGTGGCCGAGCGCGCGGTTCCAGGTGCCCTCGAGCCGGGTCGCGTTGGCGCGCTCGACGAACAGGCCGTTGAGCAGGTTGAGGAACTCGTAGCCGGTGGTGCCGTCGATGAGCCAGCGGTCGGGGAGGCGCTCCTTGCGGCTCAGGATCTTCTCGACGACGACGTACAGGGGGCGCAGGCGGGGGTCGTTGTGCTCGGACTCGACGCGTGCGCGATACTGCGCGCGCAGCTCGGCCTCGATGGGCGCGAAGTTCTCGCCCAGAAGCCCGCGCGCGGCCCGGATCATCACCTCTTCCTGCAGATTGCGCAGGTACTCGGCGGGGTCGTAGAGGCCGTCGGGGTGATCGATCCGCATCCCGTCGATGAGCCCCTGGTCGAGCAGATCGAGGTAGCGACGGTGGGTCTCGTCGAAGACCACCGGATCCTCCTGCCGGATGGCGGCGAGCCCGTTGATGTCGAAGAAGCGCCGGTAGTTGATCTCCTCGCCGGCCACCCGCCAGTAGGCGAGGCGGTAGGCCTGCTGCTCGAGGAGCGCGTCGAGCAGATCGAAACGCGCCGCATCGTCCGACACGGGCTGGCCCTGCTCGTTCAGGCCGTTGAACGCGGCCACGGCGCGGTCGATGTGCGCGCGAATCGCGCGGCTCTGCTCGACGACGGTGGCGAGGCGGCGCTTGACGATCTCCTTCTCGCGGTGTCGCTCGACGACCTTGGCCGGCGCGGTCGTCGCGCGCGGCGGCAGGTTCTCGAGCGAGGTCAGGATGCTGAGCAGCTCCTGGAGGTGGGTGTCGTCGGCGGGCAGCTCGGACTCGAGCGCCGACAGCCCATGCCGGAGGATGAGCATGTACGCACGCGGCGCGATCGGGAGTCGCTCGTCCCAATAGCTCAGGCAGAACGAGCCATGGTCGAAGTGCAGCACGAGCTCCCCCCGCTCGAGGACGGCCCCGTAGTGGTCGCCGAGGATGGGGAGGAGGATCTTGCCGCCGAGCTCCTTTTTGAGGGGCGTCCAGTCGATGTCGAAGAACCGGGCGTGGATGGAGGCGAGCCCGTTCTCGAGGACGTCGATCCAGCGGGCGTTCTCCCGACCGATCCCGACGTGGTTGGGGACCACGTCGACCACGAGGCCCATGCCCCTCTCCCGCAGCGCCGCCGAGAGCGCCCGGAGATCTTCCTCGGTGCCGATCTCGGGGTTGAGTTGCTCGTGGTCGACCACGTCGTACCCGTGCTGGCTTCCCGACTTCGCCCGCAGAAGTGGTGACGTATAGACGTCCGTCACACCGAGCGCGTGCAGGTAGGGCACGACCCGGGCGAGGTCGAGGAACGTGAACCCCTTGTGGAGCTGGACGCGATAGGTCGCTGCGGGGCGCCGGGTCCTCGCGCGGGCGAGGGCCTCGTCGAGCACCTTCGAGACCTCGACGGTGGTGTCCTCCAACGACCCCTCCTGCAGCAGCTCTTCGGCCATGGGCCTCGCTTGGACGCCTGTCGGATGCCTCCGTCGCGCTCGGCCGGCGTCCGGCGTACCGCAGGACTGCATGAATTGCCTATGTATTTGTGGGCCGGCCCCGCCCCTTGAAGAAAAGATCGCCGCTCTCGTTCCGGCGAGGCACGATATGAGAGTGCCGAAGGCGGTCGTCGTACAGGACCTCAGCCGCGTCACCTTCGACCATGGGGGGTTGAACGCGGTCACTTACACGCCCGACGGGGTCTCCATCGCGGTGCGTGAGGACGACCCTCGTACGCGGTGGCGTTACAAGTTCACCAACGTGCAGGCCGTGCGAATCACCGCCAGCGATTGCTTCGATTACACCGGCGTTCTCATCGACAACAAGTTGAGCCGCCGCCTCGTCGAGATCGTCGGCTCCTCGTGGCTCAAGGCGCTCTCCGCCGAGCTGCGCGAGCACGACGCGGGCTCCACCTCGATGGAGAAGAGCCGCCACTTCGTGCTCGCGTTTCACGATCAGGTCGTCGAGATCGCGGCCTGGCACGTCGAGGCAGAGCCTGTGCAGCTCCGCTTCGTCGGCGGGCAATGGGTCGAGTAAGCGCGCGGAGATCTCCGCACCCCGCGAGCATCCAAGCGACGTCTTGGAACTCCTCCGCGCGTCTCCCCTGGCCCTCGCCACCTCCCTGCTCGCGTGCCCGCGCGAGCCGGCGCGGCCGCGCGTGACGGCGAGCGACGCGAGCGTGGTCGCGACCGAGAGCGATGCCTCCGTCGAGGATGGGCGCGCGACTCGGGCGCGTCGCTTCTGGAAGCCGACGGGCCCCCCGGGCAAGCGGTTCTACCTCGCGCATCGCGACGTACCGGCGACGATCTTCTGGGTCGGCGAGCCCGCGACCAAGCAGAACGGGTGCACCCCGAACCTCGCGTCCGCGTTCGATCACGATTGGCTCGGCGCCTACGGCGGATGCGACGCGCACCTGCCGCGCACGACCGAGGCCGACGGCTTTCACCGACCCCAGACGTTCGTGCCGCGCGAGAACCCGTACTACTTCGCGCTGCCCTACGGCACGAACGAGGACGCTCCGTGGCGCGACGAGATCCCGTGGCTCGCCGACCGGCCGGGGGTCGAGGACATCCGCAGCGCGGTGAAGAATCGATGGATCGGCGTGAGCCACGGCGACCGCACCTGCTACGCGCAGTGGGAGGACGTCGGCCCCTTCTGCGCCGACGACGCCGAGTATGTGTTCGGCTACGGCCCGCCGCGGAACGATGGCAAAACATGCGATGTCGCGGGGAAGGGCAACGGCACCGCGTCGGCCCTCGACCTGAGCCCTTCGGTCGCGCACTGCCTCGGGGTGGCGTTCGAGCAGGGCCTGTTTCGCGTGAACTGGTGGTTCGTCGACGACGCGCACGTCCCCGACGGCCCGTGGTCGCGCGTGATCACCACCTCGCCGGTGCGCGACGGTCCGGTGCGCGACGCGGGAGCCTGCGCGGAGGCAAAGCCCTACCCGCTCTGCCCGAAGTGACTCGGCGCGCGCGCGCGGAGGGGCTACGCTCCGTCGGGTGCGTGGGGGTAAATTCTCCGAGGCGGAGATGCAGGCGATCGACGTCGCGTATCGCGGCAAGTCGTTCGCGCGCTGCCCGCTCGACGAGAAGCCCCTCTTGACGACCACGTGGGGAGATCCCCCGCGCAAGATGGTCTACTTCGTCTGCCGAGCGTGCAGCCGGATCGGGGCCGTCGCGTACGAGAGCACCGATCCGAACGTCCCCGGGATCCCCGCGCGGGAGTCTCGGCCCTCGCGGCCGCCTCCCGCACGATGATCACCGCAATCTGTCATCAGGACGCTTCGTCGTCCTGGCTGCGGCGGCGGCGGAGCGCGCTGCCACCCTTGCGACCGGCCTCACGAGCCTCTTCGCTCGTCCACTTGTGCGCGGTTCCATTCAGGTGGGGACGACGGCCGGCAACGCTCGCGCTCTCGGGCGTGAACTTGTTCGCGGTTCCTCGCTCGTGGGCGGTCTTGCCACCCTTGCTGCCCAATTGGCGGCGCTCCTCGGGAGTCATTGCGGCAAAACCGCGGGGGCGGGGGGCGGCGGGGGCATCGGCCTTGGCGTTGCTCTCGTTGGCGTCCGACATGTCGGCTTCCTTTCGTGGCCACACGCGGAGGCGCGTGGTGAGCGCCCCCTCAAGCACGGCGGATGCCGAGCCCAACGTGTCCCAGAGCACCGCGCAAGCAGTCATAACCTTGGACACTCTGCCAACGGCAGAGGTGGCCGCGAGCGACTGCGAATCGCCCTTCGGTATCCCATGGTTGGGGCGACCTGCGGACTTCATCCCTCAACGAGACGCGAGCGAGATGGACGGAACCCATCCCAAGCGCTGTACTCAGCTGGAGCATGCCCAAAGTAGACACTGTGCATTGCGAAGTCAGTTCATGTGTTTCTTTTTTTTACATTGAGTGAGCACAGATGGCATTCGGACGCAGAGGACCGTTCCGGCCGAGCTCGCTCAGCATGAACGCGGTCGTTGAGCCCATCCCCGTCTTGACGGGCGGGGCCACGCTCCTGAAAGCGCTCGAGCACGCTTTGGGTGGCGAGAACGAGGCACGTCAGTTTCTTCGCACGGTTCTCTGGGACGCAGGGATGGACGCGGTGCCCGAGGCGCGAGTGCCCTTCGAGGGCTTCGTACGCGATGAGATCCTCCCCCGTCTGGTGCCCATGGTCCGGCTCGACCGCCTCCACGACCTCGTGCGCCGTACGATCGGCGATGAGGGCAGCCTCCACGCAGCCCCCCTCAAGTCCTACGGCGCCATACCGGGCGAGCGTCCCAGGGGACGTCCGCGGGTGGTCATCGTCGAGCCCGACGCCTTTCGCCGCGTGGGGATCTCGCGCGAGCTGGTGCGCGCTGGGTTCGACGTCGAGGTCGTCGCGTCGGCGGAGGAGGTCCTCCGCGTCGAGGCGTTCCATGCGGTCGTGATGTTGCTCGACGAAGCGGCCGAGCGGGTCGCCAAGAGCCTCGCGGGCCGCGGCACCAGAGCCGGATTGGTGATCTACGACGACCCGCTGCGAAGGGAGTCCGCGCGGTCGATCATCGACTCCTGGCCGAGCGATCGCGTCTCGATCGTGGCGCGTGACGCCCCACCGTCCGTACTGTCCTCACGGGTGCGTATCGTTACGAGCTGACGCTCGATCGTTGCGGTCTCGGACGCTCAGGTGCGACGCCGAAGCTGCGGTTTGGAGTGCGCAACAGCACGCGGACTCCAGTGTGGTCACGACTTGTTGTGGCTGCGTGCGTGGGGCAGACAGTACACCGTCGCCTTGCCTCCGCAGACCTCCTGACACGTGCAGACGCGCAGATCGGCGCCCTTGTCGTCGTCGGTGAGCCCACAGATCTTGCACTTGCGCACCGGGCGCTCCTCTCGCTCTCGCTCGTTGTCCTCGAAGAGCTCCGTGCGGCGTCGCTCTTGTTTGGCTGCCACGCCGGCGTCGCGCAGGAGGCCGAGGAGCGCCGGCGCGAAGAAGAGGAAGTAGTTGGCGATCGCGACGCCGATCGCCACGCGCTCGGGCATGCCCCCTTTGTAGGCCTGATACGCCATGAAGCCCGCGGCGATGAGCGCCGTCCATTTGGCGCGGATCGGCACCACGAAGAACAGGAGGAACTGCACGTTGGGAAACAGCGTGGCGAACGCAAAGAGCACCGTCGCGTGCAGGTACTCGCTGGTCATCGGCAGACCGAGCGCCATCGACGCGCCGACGGTGCCGACGATCCCGACGAGGTAGTAGACGTTGAGCTTGAAGGCCCCCCACTCCTGCTCGAGGGAGTTGCCGAGGCTCAGGTAGAAGAGGATGGCGATCGCCGTCCAGAAGATGTTGCCGGAGGGGGGCGGCACGAACACCCAGGTGATGACCCGCCAGACCTGCCCGGCCATGACCAGCTGCGGGATGAGCAGCAACTGGAAGAGGAACATCGGGCGCAGCATCCCGAGCGCGTAGACAACGGCCGAGGTGACCGCGATGACGAACGGCAGACGCGGGATCGCGAGCTTGCCGATGCGCCGTTCGAGGCGCGCGAGGAGGCGTTCCATAAGGGGGCGTCAGTGTAGACTCTCCCCGTGCCCCGACACATCTCCTTCGACGCCGTAAGGCCGGGCACCACCTTCGCTGATCGCTACTTCGTCGTCCGGCCGATCAAGGCGGGAGGCATGGGCGCGGTCTACGAGGTGCAGCACGTGCGCACGCACAAGCCGCACGCGCTCAAGATCATGCACCCCGACGTCGTCGCCAAGAAGGGCGCGCGCGAGAAGTTCGAGCAAGAGGCCTACGTCGGCGCGCGGATCCAGAGCCGCAACGTGGTCGACGTGACCGACGCCGGCGTCGACGAAACGACGGGCCTGCCGTACCTGGTGATGGAGCTGCTCGTCGGCAGCGAGCTCGCAGCGCTGGTGGAGCGCGAGGGAAAGGTCGACGCCAAGCGCCTGATTCCCTGGCTCGAGCAGGTCGCGCGCGCGCTCGACAAGGCGCACGCGCGCGGGATCATCCACCGCGATCTCAAGCCGGAGAACATCTTCATCACCAAGGCCGAAGAGGGGCACACGATGGTGAAGGTGCTCGACTTCGGCATCGCCAAGATGATCGAGGGCGCCACCAAGGAGGGCACCGACGAGACGGGCACGCCGCTGTACATGGCGCCCGAGCAGACGGCGCGCGGCCAGGAGATCGGGCCCGCCACCGACATCTGGGCGCTCGCGATCGTCGCCTACGAGTGCCTCGTCGGTCAGACGTACTGGCGCGGCAAATCGGTCGCCGAGTTCTACCGCGAGCTCTTGTTCGATGAGCTCGTGCCGGCGAGCAAGCGGGCGGCCGAGGACGGCGTGTCGGTGCCGCCCGGCTTCGACGAGTGGTTCTTCGGCTGCGTGAATCGCGAGCCGTCGATGCGCTTCAAGACGGCGGGCGAGGCGATCTCGGTGCTCGCTCAGGTGTTCGGCGTCGAGCCGTCCGCGACCCGCTCCGGCTCGATCTCCAGCTCCGACGCGCTCCCCACCGGCCGCTTCGAGCGCGTCGTTTCGGCGGACGAGGCGGCGAGCGCGCGCGCGGTCGAAGCGCCGCTCGGCGACGACGACCTGCCGCAGTTCGGCAATCGCCGACGCACCCTCGGCCTCGTGTTCGCCGTGCTGATCCTCGGCGGCATCGGCGCCGCGGTCTTCGCCGCCCGCAGCATGGCGACCACCCAGCCCACACCGGCCGCGTCCTCCACCGCCGCGCCCGTGCCCGCGCCGACGAAGGCGCCCGAGCCGGTCCCGAGCGGTCCGCCCGCGACCGTCGAGGAGGCGAAGCGCTTGGCCGAGCCGCGCCGCAACGCCTGCATCGCCGCGGCGCAGAAGAAGAACCCGTCGTTCACCGGGAAGCTGGTCGTCGAGTTCCAAATGGACGACGACGGCGCGCCCACCAAAGAGAAGATCGTCGAGTCCACCATCGGCGATCCCGAGCTCGAGGTCTGCGTCCTCGGCGTCGTTCGCAGCATGAAGATCGCGCCCCCGGCCGACCCGAAGGCGAAGAAGCCCAAGCAGATCTTCACCTATAGCGTCGAGCAGAAGTAGTCGCGCGTTAGGTCACGTCGAGGTCGACCGAGGCGCCCCGAGCCGTGGGCCGGAGTCGCGCGGCGAGCTTGTGCCAGCGCCCGTTGCCGTCGCGCGCGTCGTCCGCGATCATCTTCGCCGCCGCTTCGAGCAGCGCGCGCGACGGGTCGAGCGAGATCAGGTCGCCGTTCGGATCGACCGCCACGAGCTGGACGAAGAAGCGGCCCTTGCCGTTGGCGCTGTCGACCCGCAGCACCACCATCGCCTGCGCGAACCCGGGCAGCGAAGCGGCGAGGTCGCCGAGCGCCGTCTGCGCCACGGGCATGAAGATCTCGCGCGCGGGCTCGCGCACCGGCAAGAGCAGCGGCGGCGGCGGCGGGGGCGTTTGAATCAGCGGGGTGCGCGGCGCGGGCGGGATGTCGAACCCGTCGTCGGCGGACACCTCGACCAGAGCCGGCATCGAGCGCGCGCCCCCCGGTCGCAGCGAGGTCATGTTGTGTCCCGCCGGGGGCGCGACGCTGTAGGCCTTGCTCTCGCTCGCCATCCACGCGGGTCGCTCGCTGCCCGACGTGACCGCGGTGTCCCGCAGCAGCTCGCCGCGGGGCGCCTCGCTCAGCTTGCTGTCGTAGAGAGCGTAGTAGAGCACCCGGTCGGGCTGGGCCGCGCGGAGCACGCCGTCGGCGCGCGCGAGCTGGCCCGCGAGGAACGCGACGAGGTCGGCGTCGGGCGCGGACTCGATGTTGATGGTGTCGGTCGTCAGCTCGAGGAGCCCGTAGCTCTCGCCCTCGCGATGGACGACGTCGAGGCGCCGGTGTGGGCCCTCGCCGAACTTCACGCCGGCCCAATACCAGCGAAACAGCGCGAGCTCGTGGCTCCACTCGCCGATCTTCTCGGCGCGCGGCTGCCACAGGAGCGCGCCGCCGCGCTGGTAGCTCGCGATGCCGCTCCGCTCGTCGAGGCGGACCGAGTCGTTCCCCGCAGTGCGCTGCGCGTGGCGCTCCAGCATTCGCTGGACGTCCGGTTCCATCAGCAACGCGAGTCTGCGGAACTTGTTCGAGAGCGCCATCGTTCGCGCGAGGATTTATAGCTCGCGCCGCGCCGCCCGTCACTGCGGCGGACGGAGGATCGAGAGGCGGGGCCCGGCGCGGACCGTCAGAGACCGCGCGACGCGCAGGTCGCCGTCGATGACGAACGGCCCGCCCCCGGGGCCGGGGAACGACACCGAGAGCTCGTCGACCAGGCCGTCGAAGTGCGGCTCGCCGCGATCGCCGATCGGCGTTCCGCGCAGCACCCGCGGCAGCCGCGGACCGAGCGCGCGCGGGAGCAGCCCGCTGACCACGACGTGAGGGCGGCGAGGATCCTCTGAACCGCGGTGGGTGACGCGCATCCCGAGCCCGAGGTTTCGCAGGACCGACGCGACCACGAGGCTCGACCCCGACCAGGGGAGGAGCTGCCCGTCGACGTGGACGTCGCAGCGGAGCGGCTCGAGGACGCGACGCGCGAAAGGTCCTCCGACGAACGACTCGGCGAACACGCGCGCGACGATGCGCGCGGCGGCAGCGGTGCCGGCGCCGCCGGACGGAGCGTCGGTCGCCTCGGCGGCGCGCGGATCGTAGAGCTCGAAGAACGACGCCACGAGGCCGGTGCCGAAGATGAACCCGATGCGGCGATCGTCGTCGAAGCGAACGTCGAGCGTCGGCGTGGCGAGGGTGGGGGCGCCGCCGGCGATCG
>JALHOE010000152.1 GCA_022843175.1 Deltaproteobacteria bacterium | reverse complement strand
CTCTTCCGATCTCGACCGACGCGTGATGGCGGCCGGCGGCGGCGTCGTCGTGCTCCTCGGCCTCATCGTCTACCTGGCGACGCGCCCCGCGGCGCCGGCCGAGGAGGACGATGCGCCGCGCCGCAAGCACGCCACGACGACGACGGCGAGCGCGTCGTCGGAGTCCCCGAACGCGTCGACCTCCGCGAGCGCGCTCGCGTCGGCCGCGCCGTCCTCCTCCACCGCGCCCGCCGCGAAGAAGGGCACCACCTCCACGAAGTCCAACGAGAAGGGCTTCGGCAAGCTGAAGTCCCTGTTCAAGTGATGACCTACCAACGAGCCGACGAGCCCGCCTGGGACACGCTGATCGACGCCGCGCGAGCCGCGATGCGCAACGCGTACGCGCCCTACTCCAAGTTCTACGTCGGCGCCGCGCTCGCCGGGGACGGGGCGATCATCGCCGGCTGCAACGTCGAGAACGCGAGCTACGGCGCGACGATCTGCGCCGAGCGGGGAGCGATCATGGCGGCGGTCGCCCGCGGGATTCGCAGCTTCGACGCCTGCGTGGTGATGACGCGCGGCCCCGAGCCCGCCCACCCGTGCGGGATGTGCCGGCAGGTGCTCTACGAGTTCTCGCCCGAGCTGCCGATCCTGCTCGTGGCCGAGAGCACCGGGCAGAGGACGCTCGTTCGCTTGAACGAGATCCTGCCCGGCGCGTTCGGGCCGCGGTCGCTTCCGCCGGCCCAGCCCTGAACCGACCGACCGGTCGGTTTCCGGGCTAGCTCTTGTTGACGATGATCTCGACCCGCCGGTTCATCGCGCGGCCCTCGGGCGTCTTGTTGTCGCCGATGGGGACCGACGAGCCCTTACCGACCGCCTTGATCGCGGAGGCGGCGACGCCGCGCACGATGAGGTAGTCGCGGACGGCGTCCGCGCGCTTCTGCGAGAGCGCCTGGTTGGCCGCGTCGGTGCCGACGTTGTCGGTGTGGCCCTCGACGACGAACATGCGCTCGGTCTGGGTCTTGAGCGCGTCGGCGACCTTGTTGAGCTGGTCCTGCGCGCCGGGGAGGATCACCGCTTGGCCGGTGGCGAAGAGGACGCCGCCGGAGAGCGTGATGACCATGCCGCGGTCCTCGGTCTTCACCGCGAGCGTCTTGGCGAGGGCGTCCATCGCGTCCTTGGCCTTCTTCTCGGCCTCGAGGCGCGCCGCCTTCTCCTTCGCGGTCTCTTCCTTCTCTTTGGCGAGCGCCTCTTTGCCCTTGTTGATCTCGTCCTTCGACTTGGCGAGATCGCCCTCGAGGCCCTTCAGCTTCTTCTCGTTGGCCTCGATCATCTGCGCCGTGGTCTTGCCCATCTCCTTCTCGAGGCGGGCCTTCTCCTCGGCGGACGCGGCCGCGTTGCCGCGCGCCTTCGCCTCCTGCGCCTTGCGCTGCGCGACGTAGGCGAGGTGGGCGACCTTCTCCTCGGACGGCGTGTCGGCGAACTGCGCCTCGGCCTTGTCGAGCGCGGTCTTGGCGACGTGCAGCTCGGCGGGCTTGAGCTTGGCGGCCGGGCTCGCCTCGGCCTCTTTGTAGGCCGCGCGCGCTTCGACGAGCTCCTTCGGCGGGAGAGTGGTGCCGCACGCTGCAAGAGTGAGCGACGCGAGCGGAACCCACACGTAGAGACCACGCAGCTTGATGGTTGCGATGCTCATTGTCCGGCCGCCTTCTTCTTGATCTGCTCGACCTGTTCGGCCGTCGTCTTGGCCTCGGCCTTGGCCGCGGCTTCGCGAGCCAGCGCGTTGGCGAGCTCGGCGTCCGCCTCGGCGCGCATCAACAGATACTCGGCCTTCTCGTTGTCGCCGTCCTTCATGGCGGCGAGCGCCTTCTCGCGCTGCTCCTGGGCGAGCTTCAGGTAGAGCGTCGCCTCGGGAACGTTCGGCGCCCCGGCCTCTTGGGCGCCACGGATCGCGGCCTCCGACGAACTGACCCGCGCCTCTGGCTTCGGGAACCCACCACACGCCATCACGCTGACGGCGAGCGCAACAGCGACGAAGTATGCAGCACGCATTTCGCGGACCTCCGGTGACGAACGATACCGAAGGTCGCGGGCGCCGGATCCCTCAAACGCCGCTCGCGCTGGGCCTTAAACGCAGGAAGCCGCCGGTTGTGCACCGACGGCTCCCGACGAACGGAGTGCTCTTCAGACCTTGGCCGCGCCGAGGACGGCCTTGAAGGCCTCCGGGTGCACCGCGGCGAGGTCGGAGAGGACCTTGCGGTCGAGGCCGATGTTCGCCTGCTTGAGGGCATGAACGAGCTTGCTGTAGCTGGTGCCGGCGGCGCGGGCCGCGGCGTTGATGCGCGCAATCCAGAGGCGGCGGTACTCGCGCTTCTTGGTGCGGCGGTGGATGTAGCTGTACTGCCAGGCGTTGCGAACCGCTTCGACGGCGGACGCGAACTGACGGCCGCGCGCCGAATAGAAGCCACTCGCGTGGCGCATGATGCGGTTGCGACGACGACGGGCCTTGAAACCTCGTTTAACGCGGGGCATGGCGCTCTACCTTCCTGCTCAACCGTAGGGGAGCAGCCGCTTGATGCGACGCTCGAGGGTGGAGTCGACCATGTCGTTCTTACGCAGGCGGCGCAGACGCTTGCGCGACTTCTCCTGCATCATGTGGTTCGCGCCGGCCTTGGAGCGGCGGACGCGACCCGAGCCGCTAACCTTGAAGCGCTTCGCGGCTGCGCGGTTGGTCTTCATCTTCGGCATGGGAGCCTTCCTTACGTATTCGTTGGGAAACCCGCTCGGCCGGGTCCGCGCGGACCGGGACGCGATGCGGGGGGGGCGCACTGTAGTCGGGCGCAGCCATTCGTCAAGGACGCGCGAATGCTATAGGGGGCGCCCATGGCCGCGCTGCCGGTGATCGTCGCCCCGCCCCCCCGGCTTACGCCGCGGGATTGGCGTTTTCAGGCGCGAAACGCGGTCACCACCGTCGAGGCCCTCGAGCGCGCCCTGGTCCTCACCGAGGACGAGCGCGAGGGCGCCCGCCGCGCGGTCGGCGCCGGCTTCCCGCTCTCGATCACCCCCTATTACCTCGCGCTCTGCGATCGTCGCGATCCCGCGTGCCCGATCCGCAAGCAGTGCGTGCCGAGCGCGTCCGAGGCCGTCGAGGTGCCCGGCGATCTACGCGACCCGCTCGGCGAGGAGGAGCACGAGGTCGCCCCCTCGCTCGTTCGTCGCTACCCCGATCGGGTCCTGCTGCTCGCCAACGACCGGTGCGGGGTCTATTGCCGCTTCTGCACGCGGAGCCGCATGGTCGGCGACGGTGGCGGCGCGATCTCGCGCGAGCGACTCGCGGCGATCGTCGGCTACCTCCGCGCGCACCCCGAGGTGCGCGACGTGATCGTGTCCGGCGGCGATCCGCTGGTGATGTCCACCGAGCGCCTGGTCAGCGTGCTCGCGGCGGTGCGTTCGGTCGAGTCGGTGGACACGATCCGCCTCGCCACGCGCTGCCCGGTGACGATGCCGCAGCGAATCACCGCCGAGCTCGTGCGCGCGCTCCGCCCGCTCCATCCGATCTGGGTGATGACCCACTTCAATCACCCCAAGGAGCTCACCGGCGCAGCCAAGCGCGCGCTCACTCGCCTCGTCGACGCGGGGTTCCCGGTGATGAACCAGACGGTGCTCCTCCGCGGGATCAACGATCGCGCCGACGTCCTCGAGCCACTGTTCCGCGGGCTCATCAAGCAGCGCGTTCGCCCGTATTACCTGCTGCAGACCGATCCGGTGCGCGGCACCGGCCACCTCCGCACGCCGCTCGCCACCGGCATCGCGATCATGGAGCAGCTGCAGGGCCGCCTCACGGGCATCGCGCTCCCCAAGCTCATCGTCGACACCCCCGGCGGCCGCGGCAAGGTCCCGGTCGGCCCCGAGTACGTCGTCTCGCGCGGCGCGGGGACCACCTCGCTCCGCACCTTCCGCGGTGAGGTCGTCGACTACGTCGATCCCCCCCGATAGGCTCGCGCCCATGCGGGTCGCCATCGCCCTCTCCGTACTCCTCTCTGCCGGCGTCGCGCACGCCGAGGCCGACGTGGTCACCAGCAAGAGCGGCTCGAGGGCGACGAACGAGGAGCGGCCGTTCGTGCACGTCCTCGACCCGACGACGCCGTCCTCCGGCTTCGTGGCGCTCGGCTACGGTTTCGGCGTCGGCTCCGGCGTCTCGGCCGAGCGGCCGCTGCCGGCCAACGTCGTGTCGGCGGGCGCGGCGCACCACGCGACAATCACCTACGGAGCCACCGACCGCATCGCGCCCTTCCTCGGCGCCACCGCCGACTCGACGGGGGCCACACCGACCGCGGGCGCGCGCTTCCAACTGACCAACCCGGCGTCGGCGTTCCGCCTCACGGTCGTCGCCGCGTTCTTCCGCGAGGGCCGCGGCGGCGCGCTCGGCGCGTCCACCCGCGCGGCCGCGAGCTACGACGTCGGTTCCTTCCGCGTCGCCGGTAACCTCCACCTCGAGCGCGCCTTTGCCCGCGGCCGCGACACGGTCGATGTCCTCGCGCTCGCCGGCGCGTCGTACAGGGTCGCGTCGTCGTTCCGGCTCGGCGCGGAGTACGTCGGCCAGGATCTCGAGGACGCGATCGAACAGGAAGAGGCCGAGGGCGGCGCGCGCCATTTCATCGGGCCGAGCGGGGCCATCGATCTCGAGGCCGGCAAGCTCCAGCTCACCTTCGGCCCGGCGTTCGGACTCAACGAGCGATCGCCGCGATTTCTGGGCCGGGTCGGGGTATTGGCCAGCTTCTGAGTTGACTTTGAGCATTCCGTGCTCAAAGTCGGGACTGAAGAAAGGAGGTCCCCCGTGGCCTCTCTCGCCCTCTTCACCGATCGCTACCAGCTCACGATGCTCGCCGCGTACGCCCGCTCGGGGCTCGCCCAGCGCAGGGCGGTGTTCGAGCTCTTCGTGCGCCGCTTGCCGGCGTGCCGGCGCTATCTCGTCGCGTGCGGCGTCGGTCGTGCGGCGTCGCTCCTCTCCGACCTCTCGTTCTCGGGCGACGACCTCGCGCGCTTGGAGGCCGACCCGTTTCTCGGCGCCGCGCTCCGAGACCCGGCGGTGCGCGACCTCTTCGAGCGCTTCCGCTTCGGGGGACGGGTCCTCGCGATCCCCGAGGGGCGCGTGTGCTTCCCGCACGAGCCGCTCATCCGCGTCGAGGGCACGCTCGCCGAGGCGCAGCTCGTGGAGACGCTGCTCCTCTCGATCGTGAACCACGACACGCGCGTCGCCAGCAAGTGCGCGCGCATCGTCACCGCCGCGCGTGGCCGCGAGTGCTTCGAGTTCGGCACGCGGAGGACGCACGAGCACGCGGCCGTCGACGCGGCGCGCGCGGCCTACATCGCGGGCTTCTCCGGCACCTCGAACGAGGAGGCCGGCCGGCGCTATGGCATCCCGGTCACCGGGACGATGGCGCACGCGTTCATCCTCGCGCACGCCGCCGATCACGGCGAGGACGGCGAGGCCGCCGCGTTCCGTGCGTTCGCCGACACGTTCGCGCTGCCCTCCACCTGTCTGGTCGACACGTTCGACACCCTCCGCGGCGTCGATCGCGCCTCGGAGGTCCCCGCGCTCGCGGGCGTGCGGATCGACTCCGGCGACCTCGCGGCGCTCGCCCTCAAGGCGCGCACGCGGCTCGATCTCGCAGGGCAGACGCGCGCGCACGTCGTGCTCTCGGACGACCTCGACGAGTACAAGATCGACGCGCTCACCCGAGCGCTGGTCCCGGTCGACGCGTTCGGGGTCGGCACGATGGCCGTCGCCACGCCCGACGCGCCCTCGCTCGGCGCCGTCTACAAGCTCGTGGCGCTCGAGGACGCGCGCGGGCACATGGTCGCGGTGCAGAAGCGCGGTTCGGGGAAGGGCTCGTCGGCGGCGCCCAAGCAGGTGTTCCGCACCGACGCGGGCGACGTCATCGCGGTCGAGGGCGAGTCGCAGCCGGGCGAGCCGTTGCTCCAGCCGCTCGAGCCCATCCGAGCGGAGCAGCCGCTCGAGCATCTCGACCACTCCCTCGCCGCCGCGCGCGCGCGGCTCGTCGCCGATCTCGCGCGCATGCCCGAGCGCCTGCGCGCCGTGGATCCGCGGAGGGACGACGAGGGCTTCCCCGTCACCCACAGCGACGCGCTCGCCACGCTCCACGCGCGAATCGACCGCGAGGGTCGCGCCGTTCTCTGAAGGAGGTCGCCATGCGCAACGTGCTCATCGACGTCGACACCCAACACGACTTCTGCGATCCGCGCGGCGCGCTCTACGTCGCGGGCGCCGACGCGCTCGGCCCGGCGTTCCGCGCGCTCGTCGGCCGCGCCACCGAGACCGGCACGAAGATCGTCGCCTCGATCGACTCGCACGCGTTCGACGCCTGGGAGTTCGCCGGCGCCGAGGCGCGCGGCCCCAACGGCGAGCAGCCGAATTTTCCACCCCACTGCGTGAAGGGCACCGCCGGCTGGCTCAAGGTCGAGGGCACGCTGCCGGCGCGGTCGCGCTTCGTGCCGAACGTTCGGGTCGACGAGCTGCCCGTCGCCGACGCGCTCCTCCTCGAGAAGGAGGTCTACTCGCTCTTCGCCAACCCGAACGCCCACGCGGTGCTCGATCGACTCGGGGCCGAGCGGTACATCGTGTTCGGCGTCGCGACGGACTACTGCGTCCGCGCGGCGGTGCTCGGGCTCCGCGACTACGCCCCGAGCGCCGAGATCCTGCTGGTGGAGGACGCGATCGCGGCCGTCGATCCCGCGGGTGGCGAGCGCGCGCTCGCCGAGTGCGTCGCCCGCGGGGCACGATTGATCACGCTCGCCACGGCTCTGAGGGTCATGTCATGAAGATCACGCTCGCACAGATCGACCCGATCATCGGGGACATCGACGGCAACACCCAACGCATCCTCCGCGCGTGCGCCGACGGGCGCGCCGCGGGCGCCGACCTCGTGCTCCTCCCCGAGCTGGTGGTCACCGGCTACCCGCCGCGCGATCTCCTCAACATCGGAGAGTTCCGCCGGACGGTGGACGAGGCGGTGGAGCGGATCGTCCGCGAGCTGCCCGACGGCGTCGTGGCGGTGTTCGGCGCGCCGCGCGCCCGCAGCGGACCGGGCCGCACGCTGTGGAACGCGGCGATCGTCGCGCGCCGCGGCGAGCTCATCGCCGAGGTGCACAAGGCGCTGCTCCCCACCTACGACGTCTTCGACGAGCGACGCTACTTCGAGCCGGCCGAGGAGCACGCGCCGCGCGTGGTCGACGTCGCGGGCACGAAGGTCGGGGTGATCATCTGCGAGGACATGTGGAACGACCGTCTGTTCTGGGGCGACCAGCGGCTCTACGACCGCGATCCGGTCGCCGAGGCGGTCGAGCAGGGCGCCGAGCTCCTCGTCAACATCAGCGCCTCGCCGTTCGCGCAGCGGAAGTTCGAGGTGCGTCGGCGGTTCGTCGCCCACGCGGCCAAGCGCTGGCGGGTCCCGGTCGTCTACGTCAACGCGGTCGGCGGCAACGACGGAATCCTCTTCGACGGTCACTCGCTCGCGTTCGCGGCCGACGGCGCGCCGATCGCGGAGCTGCCGTTCTTCGAGGAACGCGTGGAGACGATCGACCTCGCCGCGCGGGTCACGCTGCCGGCGGTCGACGAGCTCGACGTGCTCCACCGAGCCCTCGTCACCGGCGTGCGCGACTACGCGCGCAAGACCGGGATGTCGCGGTGGGTGCTCGGGCTCTCGGGCGGCGTCGACTCGGCGCTCGTCGCCGCGCTCGGCGTGCTCGCCCTCGGCGAGGGCCAGGGGGCCGCGCTCGCGATGCCGAGCCGCTATTCGAGCGATCACTCGATCGCCGATGCGCGCGCGCTGGCCGAGAAGCTGAAGCTGCCGTTCGAGGTGATCGCGATCGAGCCCGCGCACGCGGCCTACGAGACGATGCTCGGGCCGGTGTTCGATCGGCTGCCCGCGCCGCCGAACGACGTGAGCTGGGAGAACGTGCAGGCCCGCATCCGCGGGGCGACGCTCATGGCGTGGGCCAACCGCACCGGCGGCCTCCTGCTGACGACTGGCAACAAGAGCGAGTGCTCGGTCGGCTACACGACGCTCTACGGGGACATGTGCGGCGGCCTCGCGGTCATCGCCGACCTCTACAAACACGAGGTCTACGAGCTCTGTCGCTGGCTCAACGTCCACAAGATCGCGGGGGCGATCCCCGAGAGCACGCTCACCAAGCCGCCCTCGGCCGAGCTGCGGCCCGGCCAGCGCGACGATCAGTCGCTGCCCCCCTACGACATCCTCGATCCGATCCTCGAGAGCCTCGTCGACCACGAGCGCGGCACCGCGGAGACGGCGCAGCGCACCGGCGCACCGCGCGAGCTGGTGCGCAAGATCGCGGCGATGGTCCACCGCGCCGAGTACAAGCGGCAGCAGTTCGCCCCGACGCTGAAGGTCTCCCCCCGCGCGTGGGTGGGCCGCGACTACCCGATCGCCATGGGGTGGCGCCCGTGAAGCATGGGATGACGACCGAGGCGATCGCCGAGTGGCAGCGCAAGTGGGGAAAGGGGCCGCACCTCACGGCGGACGTCGTGCTCTTCACCCTCCGGGAGGGGCGCCTCGCGGTGCTGCTGATCGAGCGCGGGATCCCGCCATTCATGGGCGCGTTTGCGCTGCCCGGCGGGTTCGTGCAAGCCGAGGAGGACCTCGAGGAGGCCGCCCAACGGGAGCTCGCCGAGGAGACCGGGATCGAGGCCGTCGCGATCGAGCAGCTGGCGACGTTCGGTAAGCCGGGGCGCGATCCGCGCGGTCGCACGGTCACGGTCGCGCACCTCGCGCTCTGCCCGTGGGACCGCGTCGCGCACGCCAGGGGCGGCGACGACGCCGCGGCTGCGCGCTTCGTGGACATCGAGGACGGCAAGCCGGTGGGCGTGAAGCTCGCCTTCGACCACGACGAGATCGTGCGGGTCGCCGTGGAGCGGCTGCGCGGCCGAGTGACGTACACCACCGCGCCGTTCGCGCTGATGCCGGCGGAGTTCACGCTCGCCGACCTGCAGGCCACCTACGAGGCGATCCTCGAGCGACCGCTCCACCGCCGGGCCTTCCGCGAGCGGGTCGAGCGCGAGGGTTGGGTCGTCCCCACAGGCAAAATGCGCGGCGGCGCCCACCGGCCGGCGCGCCTGTTTCGCGCAGCCACCCGCGAGCTGCTCTGGATGAGACCCTGGCCCGAGGCGTCGAAGGTCACCGGAGGAATGAAGACGCGCGCGCCCGGGCGTCGTAAGCGAGCTTCATGATCACGGCGGTGGTGTTGGCGACGCTCGCGGTGGCGCCGCCCGGCCCGGACCCCGGCCGAGGCGCGCGCTTGTGGACGGAGATGGGCGCGACCCGGTTCTCGTCGTCGTTCTCCGCCTCGCGCGGCGACGCCATCGGCACCACCGGCATCGAGGGCTTCGGCGCGCGCATCCGCAGCGGCGTCGCGTGGGACCTCGGCAGCGGCTTCCTCCTCGGGCCCTCGGTGGGCCTCGACTACGCAGCCACCCGCACCTCGGGTGGCGTGTGCTGCGGCACGATCCACGGCGTCACCGCGGCGCGCGCCGGGCTCGAGGGCGCGTTCTATCCGTCGACGCGCGTCGGCTTCCGCGTGAGCGCCGGCTTCGGGCTCGCGGGCCTCGCGCTCCACGGCGACCAGGCGTCGCGCGAACGCAGCGGGCCGCTCGCGAGCGTCAGCGCCTACGGCTCGTATTGGACGCTCGCGCTCGCGCGCGACTACCACGTCGGCGCGCGCACCCGCATCGGCGGGGTGCTGCGGATCGAGTCCGAGGTCGTGAGCGGTGCCAGCGAGGACCACGTGTTTCACCTCCGCACGTTCACGCCGAGCCTGTCGCTCGTGGTGATCTCCCTGCTCGGATCATGACGAGAGAACAGGTCCACGCCGCCGTCAGCGCCTACCTCCGCGGTGAGTTCGGCAAGCTGTTGGTCGTGCGCGACGTGCGTCGCATCCACCACGTCAACTCCCTCGGCTGGCGGGTGCGAATCGTGGCGCCCTCGCGCGAGGGAGACATCGAGATCACCGAGCTCGAGGTCGACGAGCGCGGCGTGCTGGCGCCGTTGCTCGATCCGCTCGGCGTGATCGACGTGCTCCGCGCGAGCGACAACCCGCCCCCGTCGGTCCGCGCCGAGGCGCTCGATCTCGGCTCGTTCGACGCCGACGAGCCCGCCCCCCAGTCGCTGCGCCCCGAGGCCTCGATGCAGATCTACGCGAGGATTCGCGACCACCTGCGCACCGGCAACCTCGAGAGCGCGCGTGCACTCTACCCGCGCCTCCTCACCAACCCCGAGGTGCGCGCGTCGGCCCTGCTCGGCATGGCCGACATCGAGCGCAAGCTCGGCAACGCACAGATCGCGACCGGGTATCTCGAGGCCGCCGCGCGCGAGTTCGCCGACCGGTTCGACGTCGAGGGGCTGGAGGACGCGGCCACCGCCGCGCTCGATCTGTTGGGCGCCGGCGCGTTCCAGGCGTCGGCGATCCACGCGCTGCTCGAACGGAGCCGCGCCCGCCTCCGCCCGCTGCAGAGCGTGAGCGACGCCCCCGCGCTCGCCGGCGCGACCGAGAGCGAGCGGATGTGGCTCGAGATGAACGCCGAGGTGCGCACCATCCGCCGCGGCGAGTATCTGGTGAAAGAGGGCGAGCCCTCGCGCGCGGTGTGGGTGATCAAGAGCGGCATCCTCGCGGTGCTGCTCGAGAAGCCCGAGGGCGGCACGCGCGTGATCCGCTGTTGCTTCCCCGGCTGGCTGCTCGGCGAGTCGAGCGTGCTCGTCGACCAGGATCCGCGCTGCACGGCGTCGCTGCGCGCCGAGCGCATGACCGAGGTGTTCCGCATCGACGCAGCGCTGCTCGCGACGGTGATGGACAAGAACGCGTCGCTCCGGGAGCGAATCGCGCAGGCGAAGCAGATCCATCGCATCGACTCGTTCTTCGCGATGCACGAGACGATGGGGCAGCTCGACGCCTTCGTCCGCGACGAGATGCTCGCGTGTCTGCAGCGCATCCAGTCGTTCGACGAGGACACGCTCCTGTTCCCGGCGGGCGAGGTGCCGGGCGCGGCGTGCCTGGTCGCGCGCGGGGAGCTCGCGCTCCACCAGGGGTGGGAGCTCGACTCGGCGCCGGCGCTGGTCGTGCCGGTCGATCACTTCGCCAACGTGCGCGACGCCATCCACGGCATCGCGTCGCCGTTCACCACGCTCGCCCGCGCCGGCTCCACGATCGCGTTCTTCGAGGGAAAGAAGCTCCTCAAGCTCGCCGAGTCGTCGCCGCCGCACGTCGCGGCCGTGCTGGAGCGGCTGGGCTGACAAGCCGCTCCCTCACGGGCGCGGCTCTGTCGAGCGGCTGAGCCGCGCGCGTCAGCGAGCGGGTTGTCGCGACTTGTCCCGCTCCCTCACGGGCGCGGCTCGGTCGACGGGGAGAAGGCGGTGAGGTCTCGATCGGTGCAGCCGAGCACCACCAGGTCGGCGATCGCCCGGGCCGTCTCGGGCGCGAGCAGCACGCCGTTGCGGTGGTGGCCCGTGGCCACGAACAGCTTGCCCTCGAGCTTGCCGATCATCGGTCGGTCCTCCGCCGTGGCCGGACGGAAGCCGGCCCACGTCGCGGTGATCGGCGCGTCGGCCAGCGAGGGCAGCAACGCGAGCGAATGGGTAAGCACCTTATGCACTCCGCCCGCGGTGACCTCTTTGAGGTGCCCCACCTCCTCCATCGTGGAGCCGAGGAGCGTGCGGCCGTCGGGCCGCGCCAGGACGTAGCCCGCGTCGCCGAAGACGATGTTGCGAACGATCGGCGGACGCGTCTCGACCTGCACGATCTGCCCGCGCACCGGCCGCACGCGGCGGAGGCTCTCGGGCAACCCGGCGATCATCGACGACCAACTCCCGGCAGCGAGGACGACCGCGTCGGCGGAGACCACGCCGTCGTTGGTCTCGACGGCGCCGTCCGGCGTGACGCTGGAGACGATGGCTCCAGTGCGGAAGGTGACGCCCGCCGCGGCGCACGCCTGCTGCAGGGCGCGGAGCAGGAGCCGCGGATCGACCTGCGCATCGTCGGGAAAATGAACGCCGTGGGTGATGTCGGAGGCGAGCGCGGCCTCGACTCTTCGCGGGTCGACGACCTCGACGCGCGCGCGTGGACGCTGCCAGCTGTACTCCTTCTCGAAGTCGACTTCGCGGCGGGTGACCTTGAGGACTCCGCACCGACGAAACCCGCTGCCGAACCCCACGGCGTCGCGCAGACGCGCGTCGAGCTGTTGGTGCCGCTCGCGGCTCGCGAGCATGAGGTCGAACAGCGCGGGATCGCCGTGGGCCTCGATCTGCGCACCGAGGATGCCCGCGGCGGCGGACGACGCCTCGGCGCCGGGGACCGCGCGCTCGAGGACGGTGACGCGCGCGCGGAGCGTGGCGAGCTCGAACGCGACCGCGCAGCCGATGACGCCGCCGCCGATGACGATGACGTCCTTCACGCCGCACCTCCCACGCGGGGCGTCGGCTCGAGCACCTGCTTGTCGGTCACGATCAGGGAGACCGCGACGTCGTGCTCGTTGATCGGGAGCTCCATCACCACCTGAAAATCGAACGCCAGGCCGACCGTTTTCGCCCGGTAGCGCGGCAACGTGCGGTCGTAGAGTCCCGCGCCGTAGCCGACGCGTTGGCCGGCAGGGTCGAACGCCAGCCCCGGAACCACAATGAGATCGATCACCTCGGCGCGCTCGGCGTCGGGCGAGGGCTCGGCGAACCCGTGGCCGTGCGCTGTGAGCAGCGAGGCGTCGTCGACCCAACGGAAGACCATCGTCGCTTCGCCGATCGGCCCCCCGCCGTCGATCGCCGGATAGGCCACGCGCTTGCCGCTCTTGCGGGCGGCCTCGTCGAGCGGCGCCGTATCGATCTCGCCCTTGTTGGCGAGCGTGCGAAACAGCGCGACCGACCGGGCCTGCTTCCAGACGTCGAGCGCGGTGAGCCGCGCGGCGGCTGCCCGCGAGGCTTCGGCGCGTACGTCGCGGGGCGTCATGGTCCGCTTCATGAGCATCGACTTGCGCAGCTCCACCTTCATGGTGCGGCCAAGCGAACGGATCGCGTCGGGATCGAGAGCAGCAGGCATCGCGATCGTGTCATACTTCGATCCATCGCTCCCCACGACCCCCCGAAGCCCCAGTCCCCCGGTCGTCGTCCCCCTCGCATCGCGTTCGTCGGCTCCGGCGGCGCCGCGCGCGGAATCGCCCACCTCGGCGTGCTCAAGGCATGCGAGGAGCTCGGCATCGGCTTCGACGTGTTCGTCGGCGCGTCGGCCGGCGCGCTCGTCGGAGCGACCTACGGGCAGGGCATCCCGCTCGACGTGCTCCTCGACGGCTACCGCCTGCCGTGGCGCCGCAAATACGACTCCGCGCTCCGGCTGCACGCCTCGCGCTTCTTCGGCGCGCCCCGCGCGCGCGATCTGCTGAGCCCCGGCTACCTCACGAGCGGCCTGTTCAGCATCGACAAGCTCGAGCAGTTGCTCGGCAAGAACCTCCCGCAGAACGACTTCCGCCGCGTCGACAAGACCATCCTCGTCACGGCGGTCGACGTCGACGGACGCGGACGCGTCGTCTTCGGCAAGGGCTACGACGAGTCGACGCCCATCTCGCAGGCCGTCGCCGCGAGCTGCTGCGTGCCCGGCCTGTTCCGGCCCTACGAGATCAACGGGCGCTATCACCTCGACGGCGAGCTGGTGCGCACGCTCTCGGCCGATCTCGCGGTGGAGGCCGGCGTCGACATCGTCATCGTCTCCAACATCTACCGGCAGGAGACCATCCGCGAGGGCCAGCGCAGCATCGCGCACCGCGGCCCCCTCGGCGTGCTCACCCAGTCGCTCAACATCGTGCTCTCCGAGAAGGAGCGCCGCGGGCTCGACCTCTACGCGCGCACCTATCCGAAGGTCACCTTCATCAACGTCTCGCCCGACATCGGCTCCTACGGCTACCTCAACCGCTACGCGGCGCGATCGCTGGTCATGCGCGGCTATCGCGAGGCGCTCCGCGAGCTCGCCGCGGCCAAGGACCGCGGTGTCTTCGAGCCGCGGGCCGACCTCAAGCTCGTGAGCGGCGGCTGATTTGAACGACGTCTCTCGGGGTTGAAACGCGGCCGTAACCCCGGCAGGTGGCGAAGTTGGTGAAACCACTAGTTTCCCAAACTGGCAGGCACCTTGCGAGGCGGGTTTATCCCGAATGCCCGCCGAAGCCGCTCAGCGAATCCTTGACCTACTCGACCATGCGCTCCCCGCCCCCCGGCGTGGGACGAGGGTCCTCGACCGTGCGCTGCAGCGCGCCGGCCTGAAGGAAATCCCGCTCACGACGGAGGAGCTCAAGGCGTTCGTGCGCACCGCCGTTCGCGAGACGCTCGAGGACGAGCTCGGCCCCCGCCTGGCCCTCGAGGTCGCGCGCGATCTCGACGAAGCGCTCTCGCCGGCGCTCCGCCGGTGCGAGACGCTCGCCTCATCTCCCTCGTCGCGACGCATGCGCCGTATCGGCTCGACGCTCAAGAGCACGGTGCTCGTCGTCGGCGGCGATCGACTCCGCAACGCGACGGTCGCGCGCGTGCTCCTGCGCCACGGCTTCGTGGTCACGACGGCTCAGGACCTCGCCGAGCTCGCGATCGCGGTCAGCGGGCCGCAGCCGGACGCCGTCGTGCTCGACGAACGCTGCGCGCTCGATCCGCCCGACGCGCTCGTGGCCCTGCTCGAGGAGCGCCTTGCCGTCGTGCACAACTGCAGCAACCCCGCGCTGGCCGAGACGATCGCCAAGTCGCACGGCGCGTCGCGCGTGGTGGCCGTCGGCGAGGGCGCGCCGTCGAACGAGCTGGTGTACGCGCTGAGCGTGCTCTTCGCCGTCTGACGCAGCGCGCCGCGTTTCGCCGGGGGTTATCTCCCTCGAAGGGCTCTGCTATCCGCCCGCCTCCCCACCGGTCCGCCGCCTGTTGCACATCGGCGGCATCGGACCAGGATCAAGAGGTTAGGCCATGTCGACTCCCGCGAACCCGCTCCCCGTCCTCGGCACTCCTGCACGGAAGCCCGAGGAAGAGATCCGGCCGCTCAAGGCCCCGGTCGACCCGGCCACGCTCACGCACAGGCAGCTGCTCGGCGGCGAGTTCTGGCGCCGCATCCCGGCCTACGCCGACGTGACCGAGGAGCAGTTCCTCGACCACAACTGGCAGAGCAAGCACACGATCATGAAGCCCGAGAAGCTGCTCGAGGCAGTGCACGGGCTCGTGTCGCCGGAGTTCATCGCCGACTGCCGCGTCGGTTTCGAGCGCGCGCCGATGTCGGTCCGCGTGTCGCCGTACATGCTCTCGCTCGTCGACTGGGAGCACCCCTACGAGGATCCGCTCCGCATCCAGTTCATCCCGGTCGGCTCGCGGCTGCTCCCCGACCACCCCAAGCTCGGGCTCGACTCGCTCCACGAGCTCGAGGACTCGCCGGTCGCCGGCCTCACCCACCGCTACCCCGACAAGGCGCTGTTCCTCCCGCTCGACACCTGCCCGGTCTACTGCCGCTTCTGCACGCGAAGCTACGCGATCGGCATCGACACCGAGCAGGTCGAGAAGGTGCACTTCAAGGCCAAGACCGAGCGCTGGCAGGCGGCCTTCAAGTACATCTCCTCGCGCGTCGAGCTCGAGGACATCGTGGTCAGCGGCGGCGACGCCTACAACCTTCGCGCGTCGCAGGTGAGCGAGATCGGCGAGGCGCTCCTCGCGATGCCGAACATCCGCCGCATCCGCTTCGCGACCAAGGGTCCGGCGGTGATGCCGCAGAAGATCCTCACCGACCACGCGTGGACGGACGCGATCACCGGCATCGTCGAGAAGGGCCGCAAGCTCCACAAAGAGGTGGTCATCCACACCCACTTCAATCACCCGAAGGAGATCACCGAGATCACCGCGCGGGCGATGAACCTGCTGTTCGAGCGCGGCATCACCGTCCGCAATCAGTCGGTGCTCCAGCGCGGCGTCAACGACACCGTCGACGTGATGAAGCTGCTCGTGAAGCGGCTCGGCCACGTCAACGTGCACCCGTATTACGTCTACGTGCACGACCTCGTGAGGGGCGTCGAAGACCTGCGCACCACGCTCGACACCGCGCTCACCCTCGAGAAGCACGTGCGCGGCGCCACCGCCGGCTTCAACACGCCCACCTTCGTGGTCGACGCGCCCGGCGGCGGCGGCAAGCGCGACGCGCACTCGTTCGAGACCTACGACCGCGAGAACGGCATCAGCGTCTACACGTCGCCGGCGGTGAAGCAGGGGCAGTTCTACCTCTACTACGACCCGCTCCAGCTCCTCTCTCCGAACGCGCAGGAGCGCTGGAGCATCCCGGCGATGCAGAAGCAGATGGTCGAGGCGGCGATCGAACGAGCGCACGACCAGGTGCGGCCGTTTCGGTGATCCGACCGAGCTAGCCGTCCGCGCCCGCGTCGCACGGCGACGACTTCACGCTCCACTTCTGCGTAGCTCCGTCGCAGGTGGCGGAGCTGCTTCCGCACGCGCCGGGGTAGGCGCACGACGGTGGGAGATACATCGCGCAGCCGCACGCCTCGCCGTCCCGCGGCTCGACCTTCGGACACGCGATCGGCGCCGTGATGTCGAGGTCGAACACCCATTTACCGCCGGTGCAGGTGTAGCTGTTGGTGGCGTGGGTTGTGGCGCCGGGGAGCGGGCAGAGGTTCGCGTAGCTGCAGCGGCTCGCGGTGCACGCCGCGCCGATCGCGGGCTCACGCGCGGGGCAGTCACCCGCGTCGACGCCGGTGTCGGGCATCGGGTTGGGCGGGTTGCAGGAGACGCCCTCGCTCTTGAGCTGCCACTTACCCTCGTGACACGTGGCCCGCTCGAGCGCGCGATCGGAGCCCTCGCAACCGCGCGCGGAGTAGATACAGCTGACGCGCGGATCCGAGCAAGCGGTGCCGTCCGTCGGGCGCTCGGCGGGGCAGTTGTCGGCGCCGGGCGGGTTGGAGCACCCGAACGCAGCGCCGGCGACGAGCGTGGCGACGGTCGTGACGAAGGGCGCGCGCATGATGGATGGCCTAGCAACGGATCGTGGCCTGCGCACCCGCAAACCACGCCCGCAATGCCAGGGACATGCCCACGCGAATTCCGATCTACTCGCTATACGCGTTAGTTGCGGAAGTCCGCGCCGTCCCCAACGCAACGTCTCGATCCGAACTAACGCGTATAGCGAGTAGATGCGAATTCGGGCGCGGTGGTGGGGGGGGCTCGGGGGGGGGCGGCGGCAGCGCCAACTTGGGGCGCTGCTTGGTGGCGCTCCTTGGTGACGCTATTTGCAGAGGGTGGGATCGGGCAGCTTGCACACGCCGCCCACGCACTTCGCCGGCGCGAGGCAGTCGGGGCCCTTGTCGGCGTCGCATGCGCCGCCGTCGATCGCGGCGGCGATGCAGGTTCCGGCCATCGATCCGGGAGGGACCACGCACTTGCTGCCGGCGATGCAGATTTTGTATTCCGACCCGACCAATCCGCAGGGCTGACCGGCGCTCGATTTCGCGAGCTCCTGGCAGACCTTGGTCGCGGGGTTGCACACCGCGCCCTGCAGGAAGTCGCACGTGGGGTCGGTCTTGCCCTCGGGATCGCACTTCGCGCCCGGCTTGCCGGCGGTGACGCACTTGCTGTTGAAACAAGTGAGGCCGAGCGCGCACGACGTGGCGTCGGAGCATGCGCCGCCGCTGCCGACGGGCGCCACGCACACGTCCTTGGTGCAGTTGAGCCCGCGACCGCACTCCTTCTCGGTCGAGCCGGTGGCGCTGGTGACGGTGAGGCAGGGCTGGCCCGCCTTGGGCATCGCGGTGCACTTTCCGCAGAGCTCGCTCTCGTGCTTCGGACACCAGGTGCTCTTGCACTGCGCGTCGTCGGCGCAGGGCGCGCCGTCGGCCAGGCCGCCGGGATCGGGGACGCACGCCGCCGGCGTCGTCGTGGCGACCGTCTCGCAGGAGAGGACCTTCACCGCGCCCGCGCAGGTGGAGATCTTGTTCGGGTTGGCCGACGTCGACGGGGCGTCGAACATCGACGGGCAGGTCTTGGCCATACGGGCGACGCAGGTCGCGACGTCGCCGAAGCCGGCGGTGACGAAGATCGGGAGACACTTCTGGTAGACGTCGCAGAAGGCCTTCGAGAACTCGTCGCAGGCCTGCTGTTTGGTGACGCCGCCCTGGCTGGTCTCGGGCTCGACGGAGGAGCATGCGATCAGAGATGCGGCGATCGCCGCGAACAGAGCTCGTTGCATGGGAGGCTCCTCTACTTGCAGGTCGCGTTGTCGGGCAGCTGGCACTTGTTGGAGACGCATTTGGCCGGCTCGATGCAGCCCGGTCCCTTGCCGAAGTCCGAGTCGGGGTTGCACGCGGCGCCGTCGGCCGCGGCGGGCTCGCACTTACCCGTCAGCACTGGCGGCGTCGCGGCGAGGTTGACGCCCTTGCACCAGCCCGACTTCTCGCAGAGCTTCGCCGAGGTGATCGACATCGACGCGGTGTCGTAGGTGAAGCCGCACTCGCCGCCCGCGGGCACGATGGCGACCTTCACGCACTTCTTGGTGAGGCAGAACACGCCCTTGGTCCCGTCGCACAACGGCCCGACCTTCTCGTCGCAGGCGGCGCCCTCGGTGGCCGCATCGGCGACGCACTTGCCGCCGAAGCAGTTGCTCCCGGTCGCGCAGGGGATGCTGGTGCTACACGCCCCGCCGACGGCGACCGGCTTGTTGCACACGCCGTCCGGCGAGCACTTGAGCGGCGCCGGACATCCGTTGGTCTTGCAGCTGCCGCCCGCGGCCGGCTTCGCGGCGCAGATGCCGCAGGTCGCCGCGTCGTCGACCGCGCAGAAGGCGCTCTTGCACTGGCTGTCGGTGTGGCAGGGCTTGCCGTCGTCGAGGCCGCCGACCTTGGGCAGGCACGCGGAGGGGGTGTCGTTGTCGAACAGCGCCCCGCACGAGGCTGCCTTGGCCGCCGTCGCGCACGCGGCGGTGTCGCTCGCGGTCGTGCCGACGCTCGCCGCGGAGAGGCCGGTGAGGCAGCTCGCCTTGAAGCGAGTCGTGCAGGTCGCGGTGTCGCCGTACTCGAGCTGGACGAAGGCGGCCGCGCACGAGTTGGCCTTCTCGCAGTAGGCGGCCGCGAGGTCGGCGCAGGCCTTGTCCGGGCTGACCGAGGGCGCTCCCTCGTCGCTCGACGAGCACCCGAACATCCACAAGACCCCGAGAACGAGCATCAGTCTGCGCATGGATCCCTCCGGCTCGGCACGACGCGGGCGATGGCTGAGCAAGTTCCGTGCACTGCCGAAACGAGCTTCGCCCGTTCACGAC
Source organism: Deltaproteobacteria bacterium (assembly GCA_022843175.1). Taxonomy (GTDB): domain Bacteria; phylum Myxococcota_A; class Polyangia; order Polyangiales; family JADJMO01; genus JALHOE01. The sequence goes on along the minus strand of JALHOE010000152.1, from coordinate 2,293 downwards.
GCCTCGGGCAAACTCGCGGTTTTTTCGCCGGGGTGTGAGCGCCGATTCACGGGGGCGATAACTCGTGTAAGGGTCCGGAGCGATGGATGAAGTCCGCCATTTGATCGTCGGAGCCGGGATCAGCGGCCTCGCGACCGCAGCCTTCCTGCGCGACAAGGACTACCTGGTCCTCGAGGCCGATCGCGAGATCGGCGGCTACTGCAAGACGGTGAAGAAGGAGGGCTTCGTCTGGGACTACTCCGGCCACTTCTTCCACTTCAAGCACCCGGACATCGAGGCCTTCCTCCGCAAGCGCATGCCGGGGCAGCGCATCCTCAGCGTCGAGAAGAAGTCGTTCATCGCGATCACCAGCGGCGACCGCTGGATCGACTTCCCCTTCCAGAAGAACATCCACCAGCTCCCGCAGCAGGAGTTCATCGACTGCCTGCACGACCTCTACTTCGCGCGCGCGCCGGGAGCGCCGGCGCAACCGGAGAGCAACTTCCAGGAGATGCTCTACGCGCGCTTCGGTCGGAGCATCGCCGAGCAGTTCCTGATTCCGTACAACGAGAAGCTGTACGCGACGGACCTCAGCAAGCTCGACAAGGACGCGATGGGCCGGTTCTTCCCCCACGCAGACCTCAACGACATCGTCCGCAACATGAAGGTGGCGGACAACGCGACCTACAACGCCCAGTTCACCTACCCCGAGGGCGGCGCCATCGAGTACGTGAAGGCCCTCGCGAGCGAGGTCGATCCGCACAAGCTCGCGATGGAGGAGGCCCTGCTGTCGATCGATCTCAAGCGGCGCGTCGCCAAGACGAGCAAGCGGGAGATCAAGTTCGAGCGCCTCGTGTCCTCGGCGCCGTTCGACCGGCTCGCGCGGATGACCGGCCTGGCGCACGACGCCGCGGCGTTCAGCTGGAACAAGGTCCTCGTCTTCAACCTCGGGTTCAACAAGAAGGGCGGCACCGGCGTGCACTGGTGCTACTTCCCGAACCGCGAGCGCGTGTTCTACCGCCTCGGCTGGTACGACAACATCTTCGACACCGACCGCCTCTCGCTCTACGTCGAGATCGGGTTCCCGAGCGACGCGAAGGTCGACGTCGACGCCGCTCGCAAGCGAGTGCTCGAGGACCTGAAGAAGGAGGGTGTCATCACCGATCACCAGCTCGTCGCCGAGCACCACGTGGTGATGGACCCGGCCTACGTACACATCACGCGCGCCTCCAACAACGAGGTCGCGCGGCTGCGGCGCGTGCTCGGGGCGCACGGCGTGTATTCGATCGGTCGCTACGGCGGGTGGACCTACTGCAGCATCGAGGACAACATCCTCGAGGCCCGCGCGCTCGCGGGTGATTTCAACGCCACGGCGTGACACAGTCTCCGGGATGCGCTTCGCCGTCTCGCTCGCCGTCGTCGCCTCGTTGATCTGCGCCGAGCGCGCCGCCCACGCGTGCTCCGCGCCGATTTGCCAGCCGAGCTGGGCCGCGCCCGACACGGGCAGCTCGGTCCCGGCCAACGCCCCTGCGCTCTACCTGCAGTACGGCTCCGCGCCGCTCGGCGGCATGACCAAGCCGGGGACGCCGCGGCTCACCACCAAGGACGGCACGGCGATCCCCTTCACCGTCGACGGCTCGCTCCTCCGGCCCACCGCGCCCATGCCGGTCGGCGACGCCATCCTCCGCTTCGACGAGCCGTGCACGTCGCCGCCGCCCGAGGCTGGGCTCCCCGAGCGCGCGATCAACTTCAAGGTGACCGCATCCGCGCCGCTCCCGACCAAGCTCGGGACGATCGCGGCGACCCATGAGCAGGGGCGGGCAACGGTCACGACGTCGTCGGGGAGCTGCACCGACGGCGTCGACGCCGCGATCGCGAACCTGAAGCTGACGCTCGATCCTGCGCTCGAGCCCTACCGCTCCGTCCTCGCATTCCGCACCGACGTCGACGGCGCCTACTGGGGCGCGAGCGTGTTCGGTCGCGACCGGCCATACGCGCACAGCGAGTTCGCGGGCATGGCCGGCGGCCTCCACCGACACGATCGCGTGTTCGCCGCGTGCGGACCGTCGCCGATGGGGGCGCCCGATCGCGGCGTCGCCCCCGGAAAACACAAGGTCTCGGTCACGGCGATCGTCGCCGGCGCCGAGCCGTTGCCCGCGGTCACGCTCGACATCGAGCTCACGTGCAGCGCGACGCCCGAGCCGGGCCTGCCCGAGACCGGCACCGTCGACGATGCGGGCGTCGACGACGCGGGCGTCACCGACTCCGGCCCCCTCGCCGCCGCGCCCGACGACACCTCGTCGGGCTGCGGCTG
>JALHOE010000151.1 GCA_022843175.1 Deltaproteobacteria bacterium | reverse complement strand
GCTGCGGCTCGCGCTCGGCGCGCCGGCCTCGGGCGCCCTGGCCGAAGACGGGGGCACGCTCGCCGCGTACGTCGAGGTGTCGCCGTACGGCGACGAGAAGGGCGGCGTGTTCGTCGTCCCTGCAGACGTAGTGGCCGCGCTCGACCGCGGGAGCGACGCGTTCCGCGAGCCGTCGCTCCTCGGCGTGCAGTCGCCCCAGTTCACCAAGGTCGACGTCGCCGGCAAGGTCACGCTCACCCGCGCGCCCAACGGCAGCTGGCGGTTGCCGAGCGGCGTGCGCGCCTCGGCAGACGTGGTCGACGGTCTCCTCATCGCGCTCTACGAGCTCAAGGCCGGCCCCTTCCTCCCCGACACCACGCCGGTCGACGTCGCCAAGGGCGGCACCGTGCAAATCACGCTCGTCGACAACCAGAAGCTCGACGTGTCGTTCGGCGGCGCCTGCCCCAACGATCCGAAGCTCGTCGTCGCCAAGGCGGGCACCACCACCGGGTGCGTGCCCGAGTTCGTCACCGCGCGCATCGCGACGCCCGAGTCCGCCTACCCCGACACGCGCGCGTTCTGGCTGCTCCCCGGCGGCGAGACGCAGAAGATCTCGGAGATCGAGGCCATCACCGTCGAGAGCGGCGGCGCGAAGATCGTCGACGCGGAGCGCCGCGGCGATGGGCTGCACCTGCGCGTCCCGAGCGACGAGCAGATCGACAACGCGTCCACCGAGCGCTTCCTCGGCCGCGTCGCCGCGGTCACCGGCACCATCGTGCAGAGCCCGGACCTCGCCGCGCTCGGGCTCTCGCCGCCCGCCGGTCGCGCGACGATCCGGCGCCGTTTGAGCGCGGCGATGGCCGGCGCTACCGACGGCGGGGCGCAGCTCTCCGAGCAGGTCGTCGAGATCGGCGCGCCGATGAAGGACGCGATCCACCTCCGCCGGCTCGACGACGGCGTGGTGCTGCGCGTGCCGCTCGAGCTCGCGCAGCCGCTCCGCGCCGCCGCCGCCCACGAGCTGCGGAGCCCCAACCTCGTGGCCCTCACCGCCGAATCGGTGAAGCGCGTCCACGTGAAGCCCGCCGACGGCATCTCGTTCGAGGTCACGCGCAAGAGCGGCGTGTGGGAGCTCACCACGCCCGCCGGCTTCGGCGCCGACGCGTCGACCGCCGGCTCGATCACCTCGACGCTCGCCACCCTCCTCTGCCTCCGCTGGGCCGCCGACAAAGACGACGGAAGCTTCGGCTTCGACAAGCCGTCGGTCGTGATCGACGTCGAGCGCGAGGCCAAGGAGCCCGACCCGGCCACGCTCACCATCGAGCTCGGCAAAGAGGTCGCCGACGCCAACGGCGGCGTCTACGCCCGCGTGAAGGGGCGCGATCCGGTGTGCGTGCTCCCGGTCGGCAAGCGCGATCCGCTCCTCAAGCCGCCGGTCGACTACCGCAACATCAGCTTCGACCCCACGCAGACGCCCCGCATCGAGGTCACCCGCGGCGCGCGTCACCGCCTGCTCCAATACAGCGACGTGACCAAGGCGTGGACCGACGCGACCGACGCCGGCTCCGACTTCATCGCGCGCAAGCTCGCCGACGCGATCCGCGGCCTACGCGCCGAGGGCCTCGTCCACCTCGGTCCCGCGCGGCCCGACGAGGGCTTCGACGTCCCGTTCCTCCTCCTCACCGGGTCGGACGGCGCGGCGGTCAAGAAGCGGCTCATCGTGGGCGGCGTGGGCAAGCTCAACGACGTGCCGGTGCACTACGTCCGCATCGACGGCGTCGACGCCACGTGGGCGGTGCTGCGGGCCGACATCGACGCGATTTCGACGCTTCTCTAGAGGAGCGCAACCTTTCCGCCGCGCGGCTCATCAAAGCCGCATGCGGGCCGCGTTGCTGTGTCTCGTGCTGTGCCTCGTGCCGTCCGCGGCGTCGGCCGCGATCGTTGGCCGCGACCTGCGTCTGCACGACGCGCGACGCGGAGAGCAGCTCCTGATGCTGCTCACGGCCGTCGCCCTCGGCGGCCGATCGCTCCGCCGCCGCGTCGTCGGCCGCATCTCCCGCCACTCGCTCTATTAGATTCAGCGCGCGCGGGCCGGGGTGCGCAGCGCGACGAGCGTGCCGCACCCGCCGTTGGCTTCGAGCCGCGCGCGGGCGCTCATGCGGACGGTGAGCCCCGCGGCCGCCATGCGCGCGTAGATCGCCTCGTAGCGCGCGCGCGGGACCGCGCGGAGGGCGTTGGTCTCGACCTCGTTGTAGCCATAGAGGTGGACGAACAGGCCGAGCGGCAGCGCCCGAGCGACGAAGGCGTCGAGCTCGTGGTCGCTGTCGTTGAGCCCCGCGACGAGCAGATAGGCGAGCGCGGTCCGCTTCCGTCGCGTACGGGTCAGCCGCGGGAGCTCCTCGGCGAGCACCGCGAACAGCGAGCCGAGGTCGGGGCCGTGCGGGACGGCGCGCGCACGGGTGTCCTCGGTGCCGGCGTGGATCGAGATCGTGAGGCCGTGGTGCGGGCGCGCCATCCACTCGCGCAAGCGCGGCAGCGGGCCGCCCGACGTGGTGAGCGTGACGCGCAGCCCCCGCGCGCGCGCCCAGTCGAAGAACTGCGCGCACACCTCCGCGTTGTGCAGCGGCTCGCCGATGCCGGAGAGCGTGACGCCACGGACCGCGTCGACCGCCTCGACCTGCGCGATCATCTCCTCGAGCCGCAGCGAGCGCCCGAGCCCGTTCGCGCCCGACGCGCAGAACGGACAGCGCACGGCGCACCCGACCTGCGAGCTGACGCACAGGGTGTCGCCGCGGTAGAGCACGCTCTCGATCAGCGCGCCGTCGGCGAGCCGGAGCACGAACCGCCGGTTCCACTCCCCGACCTCTTCGCCCACGATCTCCACGCGGAAGCTATACGCGCTGGAGCCGCGAGCGTCAGCGAGCGGGTTGTCGAGGCATGGACAACCCGCTCGCTGACGGTCGCGGCTCCGGGTCGCGGCTCCGGGTCGCGGTACGGTTACAGCGGGATGTTGCCGTGCTTCTTCGGCGGGTTCTGCACGCGCTTGTCGCGCAGGAGCTCGAGGGCGCGGTGGATGCGCTGACGGGTGACGCGGGGGTGGATGACCTCGTCGATGAACCCGAGCTCGGCCGCCTTGAACGGGTTGGCGAACTTCGCGCGGTACTCCTCGACGAACTTCGCCTTGGTCCCCGCCGGGTCGGCGCTCTTGGCGATTTCGTTGCGGTACACGATGTTGACCGCGCCGTCGGGCCCCATCACGGCGATCTCGGCCGTCGGCCAGGCGAGGTTGATGTCCCCCCGCAGGTGCTTGCTCGACATGACGTCGTAGGCGCCGCCGTAGGCCTTGCGGGTGATGATCGTGATCTTCGGGACGGTGGCCTCGGCGAAAGCATAAAGAAGCTTTGCACCGTGCTTGATGATGCCGCCGTACTCCTGGGCGGTGCCGGGGAGGAAGCCGGGCACGTCGACGAAGGTGAGGAGCGGGATGTTGAAGCAGTCGCAGAAGCGCACGAAGCGCGCCGCCTTCATCGACGAGTCGACGTCGAGGCAGCCGGCGAGCACCGCGGGCTGATTGGCGACGATGCCGACCGAGCGGCCGCCGACCCGGGCGAAGCCGATGACGATGTTGGCGGCGTAGTCCGGCTGAATCTCGAAGAAGTGCCCGTCGTCGACGATCGGAGTGATGACCTCTTTGATGTCGTAGGGGCGGTTGGACTCGACCGGCACCAGCGTGTCGAGCGCGGGGATCTCGCGCTCGGCCGGGTCTTTGGTGGCCTTGAAGGGCGGGTCCTCGTGGTTGTTGGAGGGGACGAACGACAGGAGCTCGCGGACCTGCGCGAGGCAGGCGCGGTCGTCGGGCGCGCTCATGTGCGCCACGCCGCTCTTGCTGCCGTGGGTGGAGGCGCCGCCGAGGGCCTCTTTGGTGACCTCCTCGTGGGTGACCGCCTTGATCACGTCGGGGCCGGTGATGAACATGTAGCTCGTGTTCTCGACCATCAGGATGAAGTCCGTGATGGCGGGCGAGTACACGGCGCCGCCGGCGCACGGACCCATGATCGCGCTGATCTGCGGGACGACGCCGCTCGCGAGCGTGTTGCGGAGGAAGATGTCGGCGTAGCCGGCGAGCGACTCGACGCCCTCTTGGATGCGCGCGCCGCCGGAGTCGTTGAGGCCGATGACCGGCGCGCCGACCTTCATCGCCAGGTCCATCACCTTGCAGATCTTCTGCGCGTAGGCGGCGCCGAGCGACCCGCCGAGCACGGTGAAGTCCTGGGCGAAGACGAACGTCTTGCGGCCGTCGACCGTGCCGTAGCCCGTGACCACGCCGTCGCCGGGGATGCGGTCGCGGTCCATGTTGAAGTCGTTGCAGCGGTGGAGGACGAAACGGTCGAGCTCGACGAAGGACCCGGGGTCGAGCAGGAGGTCGATCCGCTCGCGCGCCGTGAGCTTGCCCGCGTCGTGCTGCTTCTTGATGCGCTCCGCGCCGCCACCGAGCAGCGCGCGCTCATTCGTCGAATCGAGGCGCTGAAGACGAGGATCCGGAACGTCCGCCATGGCTCGCGCGTTACCACGGCAGCACCGAGGGCCAAACCGCATACTTGGCCCACAACCCGTGCGGACCGCGACGATCCACGCTGCAGCCATGTCGATCCCCCGCACCCCCCTCCTGCTTCTCGGGATTGTCCTCTTCGGCGCCCCCGCCGCGGCGGACGAGCCCCCCGCCGTCACCGCGCCCACCGTCTCGATGGGCAAGCCCCGGATGGCCAAGGGCGGCGCGCTGCCCAAGGGAACCGAGTCGGCGCTGTCGCAGGTGCAGCCGGCCCTCGAGGCCTGCTACCGCGAAGCGATCGACGCAGGCCACGAGGGCTCGGCCTCGATCGAGATGCGGCTCGAAATCGTCGCGCCCGGCAAGGTGGCGACGGCGATGATCAACTCCAGCGTCGACGCGTCGTCGAAGCTGCGCGGCTGCGTCCGCGACGCGTTCGCCGGCGTCTCGGGCGGCGGCGTCGGCCCGGCCCCGGCCGAGGTGCTCGTCTCCCTCGGCTTCCACCGCGACGCGCCCGACGACCTCGCGCTCGCCGACTCGTCCTGCGCCAGCGAGTGCGACGGCGACATCACCGATGAGCTGCGCAACGAGATCCGCGGCCGCGCGATGCGCGCCGCCCATTGCTTCAAGCGCCCGGCCGCGCCCGGCGAGGGCGCGACGCTCAAAACCGGCACGCTCCAGGTCTCGGTGCGCATCGCCGCCGACGGCAGCGTCTGCGGCGTGGCCACCGGCGCCGACGCCTTCAACCGCCCGTCGCTCACCTCGTGCGTGATCGAGACGATGAGCGACAGCTTCTACAACGCGCCGAACGGTTGCGTCGACGTGTCTCTGCCGCTGGTGTTCAAAGGAAACTGATCTCGCGCAGTTTTGGTAACCTGCTCGGCCATGGCGGCAAAGAAGCGGGCGAAGGCGAAGAAGAAGTCGACGACCACGAGGAAGACGAAGCCGACGAAGAAGCCCGCCGCCAAAGCCAAGCGCCCCGCGAAGCGCGCGCCGGAGAAGAAGAAGCCCGCCGCGAAGAAAAAGCCCGCCGCGAAGAAAAAGCCCGCCGCGAAGAAAAAGCCCGCCGCGAAGAAGAAGCCCGCCGCGAAGAAGAAGCCCGCCGCGAAGAAGCCGGCGAAGCGACCCGCGCCGGGGGAGCGCGCGGCCCCGCCGGAGTCGCCGGGCTTCGCCGCCATCGAGAACGCCTGCGCGCGCATCCACCCCGGCGTCGAGCCGCTCCACTACATCGCGCCGCTCCCGGCGATCGCCGGCGGCAACGACCCGCTCGAGGGAATCAGCGTCTACCCCCTGTGACCGCGGCGCGCCGCACTGGCACTACGTCACCTTCGGGTTCACCGATCTGCACGAGAAGTCGAACGACGATCCAGACGCGAGCGGCTTCGGGTTCGAGCTCACGTTCCGCCTTCGCCGCGGGGCAGAGCAGGAGCCGCCGGGCTGGCCGTGCAACGTGCTGCAGAACCTCGCGCGCTACGTCTTCCGCACGGGCAATCCGTTCGGCGTCGGACACCACGTGCCGCTCAATGGGCCGATCGCGCTCGGCGCCGACACCGAGATCCAGTCCGTCGCGTTCGCGCTCGACCCGGAGCTCGGCGAGATCGACACCGCTCACGGCAAGGTGGAGTTCCTGCAGATGGTCGGCATCACCCGCGACGAGGCCCGCGCGATCAAGCGCTGGTCGTCCACCGGCATGCTCGAGCTGCTCGCCGCGCGCGATCCGCTCATGCTCACGTCGCTCGACCGCCCCTCGCTGCTCGCCGACCCGCGCACCCGCGCGGTGATCGCCGAGCGCACCGAGCGCGAGGGCTCGTCCTCCGCGGCGAGCTTCACCACGCAGCTCGCCTACCTGCAGCAGGAGGAGGGCGTGACCCTGCAGGTCGGCGCGATCGCGGTCGAGGATCTCGTCGCGCTTCTCGAGGGACGCATCCCGTTCGATCGCGACTTCAGCCTCATGGGCCGGGGCACGATCGTCTCGTTCCGCCCCGCGGAGACGGCCGGCTTCGGGATCGACACCATGGAGCTCGCGATCGACACCACGCCCGACCTCGCTCGCGAGATCGTCGAAGTGGTGAAACCGGCGCGCGGCGTCTATCGGTTCTCCACGTTCCCCCAGCTGGTCATCGAGATCCTGCCCACCGAGATCAAGGACCAGGAGGGCCAGGTCACCCACGTGGTCGGCTGATCGCGCATCTTTGCAGGCTCACGGTACGGCGTTTATGGAAAGCCGGGGCGGCGACTAGAGTGCGCGGCATGTTGCGCCGCGCCTGGTTTGTCCCGCTCCTGCTCGCAGCCGGGTGCGCCGAGCCGATCGATCCGGGGACGACCGGCGACTACCGGATGCGCGACGCCGGCAGCTCCGGGAGCAACAACAACAGCACGCCCGAGCCGGAGGCAGATACCGGCGAGCTCGGCGGCGATGCGGCCCCCGCCGAGGACAGCGGCTCGACGACCCCGCCCGCCGACAGCGCCGCCCCCGACAGCGTCGCCCCCGACAGCGCCGCGCCCGACACGGCAACGCCCGACACCGGCACGCCCGACACAGGCAAGCCCGACACCGGCACGCCCGACACCGGCACGCCCGACACCGGCACGCCGCCGGTCGACTCCGGCACCGGAACGGTGATCACGTTCCCGGTCTCCACCGACACGTTCAACATCCTCTGGGACCCGAACTTCTGGAACCTCGGCGACTACATCCAGGGCAGCCGCCCCACGTCGCTGCCCTCGATCACCAGCATCAACGGCACCATCGGGATCAAGAACTCGCTCTCGGCGTGCGGGGCGCTCGACCTCGTCGTCAGCGTCAACGGCACCAGCGTCGGCACGGTGAAGATCACCAACGCCAGCGGCGCGGCCGTGCCCCTCGCCCTCACGTTCCCCGCGAAGACCGGGCCGACCTACGTGCTCCGGTTCCAGGCGGGCAACACCGTGAAGAGCGGGTGCGGCGCGCTGACGATCAACGAGGACAGCAACAAGTTTACGCTCAAGTGATGCGAACCGCTCTCCTCGCGCTGCTGTTGCTCTCGTGCGCACGTCGTGACCAGCGCCCGGACTGGGCCAAGCCCGCAGAGAACGCACTCCCGGGCGATCCCACCGTCGCCGGCGAGCCCGCGGTGATCCGCCGCCTGCCGAGCAAGCCCACGCTCGACGGCAAGCTCGACGAGCCGTTCTGGCAAGCCGCGACAGCGCTCGGGCCATTCGTCGGTCCGGGCAACGGCGAGCCCGCCGGCAAGCATCCTGTCGCCGGGTTCGCGCGGCTCGGGTGGGACGATCAGGCGCTGTACATCGGCGCGGTCGTCTCCGACCGCTCGCCGATCTCGCCCTTCAAGCGCGACGACGTCGATCCGCATCTATGGGAGCAGTCATCGGCGATCGAGCTGATGATCCAGCCCGGCGATCCCGGCGACAACAAGGGTTACTACGAGCTGCAGATCGACGTCGCCGGCGCGGTGTTCGACACCAAGTGGGACGACTACAACAAGCCGATCGTGGGCGACGGCCCCGCGCGCCAGTTCGGTCACATGGACTGGTCGGCCAAGGTCGAGCGCGCGACGTTCGCCGAGGATGGCAAGTACTACTCCATCGAGGCGGCGATCCCGTGGACGGCGTTCGCGGGCTCCCGCTTCGGCGCGCCGCCCAAGCCGGGCGATGTGTGGCGACTGAACCTCTACTCGTTCCGCGACGGTCAGCGCCTCGCGCTCGCCTGGTCGCCGATCCGCGGTCAGGGCAACTTCCACAAGTCGTCGCGCTTCGGGCGGATCAAGTTCGAGTAATCACTCGTCGTCGCCCGCCCCCGCCTTCAGCGTCTTCGCCGTCTTGCAGTACGAGTGGTCCTCGTCGTCCATGAGCTTGCAGGCCTTCTTGGCCGCGTCGTAGGCCTTCTTCGGTGAGGCCTTCACGCCGTAGCCCTTCTCGTACTGGGTGGAGAGCAGGCTGCAGAACAGCGGCTCGTCCTCCTCGCAGTACTTCTTGTTGATCCCCTCGGCCTTCTCGCCGTCCTTCTCGACGCCGCCGCTGCCGTAGATGAGCGTGAGCGAGAGGTAGAAGCAGCCGAGCGTGTTGCCGCCGTCGCACGCCTCTTCGAGGGTCTTGAGCGACTTGCTCGTCTTCTCCTTCTTGTCGAGCGACCACTGCGCGCCGAGCACGCAGCCCTCGACGACGTCGGCCTCACACGCCTTCTTGGCGAGCGACTCGGCCTTCGTCTTCTCGTCCTCGGTGCCGAAGTGGATGGCGTTGGCCCACAGCGCACACCCGAGCTGCTCCTCCTGCTTGCAGGCGTCCTTCGCGATCTCGATGTACTTGTCGTTGTTGTACTTCGGCCCGCCCGGGCGCCCCATCATGTAGGCGGTGCGCGCGCACGCGTAGTGGTCGTCTGCCTTGCACGCCTTCTTGTAGAGCTCGTACGCGCCGGCGCCGTCCTTGGCGGTGCCCTTGCCGAACAGCTTCATGTCCGCGAGCTTCGCGCAGCTCTTGGTCTTGCCCGCGTCGCACGCCGACTGACACGCCTTCGTATCCTTGTCCTCGGCGCACTTCTTCTCCGCCGACTTGCAGGCGAACAGAGTCACGACCGCAAGGAGCCCCACCGTTCGGAAGTTCATGGGGGGAGGATACAGTCAGCGGCCATAGCGGGCGATCACGCCCTTGCGGGCCCTGCCGGGGGACGGCGCGCTGAGCCAGTCGCCGCCGGCGGCGAAGAAGGCGCCCGACTGCGGATCGCCCCACACCGCGTGCAGATCGACGAACGGCTCGAGGGCGAATTCGTCGACCCACTTGCCGGCCACGAGCCGCTGCTTGGAGCCGCCGAAGCCGACGATGGCGACCGCGCCGTTCGCGCACGAGACGCCGTTGACCTGGCTCGAGAGGTCGACGCTCACGCGCGACCAGGCGGTGCCGTCGGAGCGGAGGACGTCGTTGCCGCCGACCGCGTAGACCTCGGTCGCGGAGCAGCCGTGGACGGTGAAGAGCGTCCCCGTGGCGAGCGGCGTCTTGGACTCGAGCGTCCACGCGGTGCCCCTGCGGTGCCAGATCGTCCCCGCTTCGCCCACGACGTACAGGTCGCTCGACGACGTGCCCCACACCTTGAACAGCGAGCGGCCGAGCGGCGCGTCGGGCAGCGGCTCGGGCCGCCATCGTCGGCCGTCGTAGTGCAGCACCACGTCGTCGGGCCCCGCGGCCCCGCCGGGTGTTCCACCGACCGCCCAAGCGTCGTTGGGCGCGAACGCCCACACGCCCCACAGCGTCGCGGTGGTGCCCGAGGAGTGCAGCTCGAACGCCTTGCCATCCCAGTGCGCGATGCTCCCGTTGGTGCCGACCATCCACACGTCGGTCGACGAGGTGCCGTTCACCCACCAGAACGTCTCGGTGCCGGCCGGCGGCAGCTCGCGCCACTCTGCGCCGTCGTAGTGCATCGCCAGCGCGGGCTTTCCGTTGCCGAGCGCGCCGCCCACCGCGAACACGTCGCGCTCGCTCGTGCCCCACACCGACAGCACGACGCGATCGAGCTCGCGCATCGTCGTCCACCGCGGCGCCGGCGCCGGCGCCGGCGGCTCCGAGGAGCAGCCGAGCAACAGCAACGCGAGCGCGCGCCTCACCCGCCGGCTCCGGTGCAGACCTCTCCGAGCACGTATCCCTTCTTGCAGATGCACAGGCACTCCGCGACGTTGGCCGGCTCGGCGCACCGCGGCGTCACCGTGACCTGCTTGCTCGCGCTGCGACCGGTCTTGTCCTGCACGGTGACCTCGACACGGAACGGCTTGTCGAACGCGTCGGTGCTCGCCCATTGGTTCGGGCACATCGGGACGTTCGAGAACGTGGAGATGTCCTCGTCGACGCCGCCGCCCCACCCGTCGCTCCCGAGCACGAGGTTGACGGTGCGGTTGTCGACGCGGACCTGATTCGTTGCGACGTCGCGGATGGCCCCGGAGAGCTTCACCGCGCACGGGTCGACGTTGTTCACCCGCGCGCCGACGAACACCACGCGCCCGCCCTGCGGCGGGAAGATGAGCGGCACGTCGTCGCCCTCCTTCAGCGGCACGGATTTGCCGTTCGCGTCGCGCACGGTGAGCGCGATCTCGAGCGGCTTGCTCTTGTCGCCGATGAACGCGAGCGTGCACGCGGGCCCGCTGTCGGCCGGAGCATCGGGCTCCGGGCTACAGGCGGCGAGCGACATGGCGAGGACGGCTCGGTTCAGAAGCAAGTGACGTTGTCGGCCTTCGGGTAGTAATAGACGAAGGCGTTGCAGTGCTCGTTCTGGTCGACGACGGGACCGAACGTGTAGCAACAGTCGAGCGACGAGTCCGGGGTCTTGTACTTGGTCTTGTCGTACGCGTTGATCGTGTCGCACGACGCGGGGGCCTGCGGAGCCTGCCACTCGAAATTGCAGCTGTACCAAACGCCCGCCTTCGACGGCACCTCGACGTTGAGCTGCGGGGAGATGAGCATCGGCGGCTCCTCCCACGCCTGCGACGTGTAGAACTTCTTGTCGGCCGCGGGGGTGGTGGTGCTGGTGCCATCCCACGCGTACATCTCGAACTTCTTGCCGCGGCTGTGGAAGTGACCGTTGGCGCCGATGATGTGGACGGGCGCGGCGCTGTTGATCTGGCAGCTGCCCTCGTAGGTGGGCGTGGGGTTCGACTTGCAGACGCGGATCGACTGCTTGGTGGCGAACAGGGTGCCGAGCTGGAACTTCACCTCGGCGGCAGGGATCGACCAGAAGTTCACCCGCACCTTGCCGACGTTGTTCGGCGTCTTCTGCGTGCCGGCGTTCACGTAGTGGGTCTGCAGCATCAGCCACTCGTCGGGCTGGAACGTGTTGGCGACGCCGTCGGGGTAGGTCCACTCGATGCTGCCGTCGATCTGGCTGTTGGCGACCAGCGGCCAGTCGGCCCAGTTGGGGCTCTTGAAGCACTCGCCGGTGCCGTTGGTGGCCTTCTGGATGCGGCCCTTGGCCGGGTCGAGCCCCACGATCGTCTTCACGCGGAAGATGTTCATGTGGTGCGAGCCATCGCGCTGCGCCGCCTGGATGCGGTGCAGGTTGACCGGCTCGGTCGCCGACATGCCGTTCGCCGCGGCGAGCTCGCTGACCTTGAAGAAGTAGCAGTCCTGCTGCTCGGTCCCGGGCGCGACCGCGATGTCCTCGGTGACCAGCTGGAAGCCCTTGCCGCTCGGCGGCGGCGCCAGGGCCGACGGATCGGTGGGCGTGGGCGTGGGCGTGTCGGGCGTGCTCGCGCACGCGGAGAGAAGCACCAGAGCAAGGCCGATCGCGCGCATATCCGGAGTATCCCGCATCCCCGGCGACCGCGCCAGCGAACCTAGAGCTTCGACCAGTCACCCCAGCCGCGCTCGCTGAGGGGCAGCGCGGCTTCACCCTCGATCGAGATACCGTCGCGGAGGATGCGCGCCGCGCCGTGGACCGCGCGCGCGACGCCGACCGGCGACGGCACCCCGTGACGCGCGAACGCCGCGAGGATGAACGTGCGACCGCGCGCATCGACGAAGTCCACGTGGATGAATCCCTTCGGCGTGGTGATCGTACGCGCGGCGTACTCCTCTTTGGCTGCGCCGGCGGCCAGCTGCGCGAGGGCGATGGCAGCGGTCTCGTGCCCGGCGCTCGCGACGCACGCGCCGTCGAAGTCGGCGACCACCATGACGTCGACCTCGAGCTTGTCCACGATCGTCGCGAGCTGATGGCCGAGCGCGGTCTCCGGATCGCTGCTGCGCGAACGCCGGCGCTCGCTCGAGACGAACTTCTTCGGCTTCCAGGAGACGGGGCGGATCGATTGCGCGGCCATGGAGCGCGCGTACCGAGCGCGCTCACCGGAGGCCAACTATTCGTCCCAGCCCTTGTCGACGTCGTCCTTCGCCGGCGGCTTCGGCGGCTTCGAGGCCGTCTTCGGCGGCTTCGAGGCCGTCTTCGGCGGCTTCGAGGCCGTCTTCGGCGGCTTCGACGGCGTCTTGGCCGCCCGCTTCGGCGGGACGATCTCGGAGCCGCGGGCAGGCAATTGCTTGCGCAGCTTGAGCTTGGCGAGCGGCCGCGGTCCACCGACCGCCGGGATGTCGGTCGCGTCGATCGCGACCACCGGCTTCGCGACGACCTCGACGCCCTTCTCGGCCTCCGGCGCGGCGAGGACCACCTTGCCGACCCCCGACTCCGCGGTGAGCGGCGCGAGCGCCTGGGGGAACTTCTTGATCGCCGCCTCGAACTCCACGAGCGGGACGTTCACCTTGCGCTTGGGGAAGACGCGCTCCTTGAGGCCGGCGCCGATCTCCACGACCGACTCGATAACAGTATTGTCAGCATTGTCAGCATCGGCAGTAAGTTGCACCCGCAGCGCGCCCTCGAGCCAGTCGCACGCGGGAGACGCGATCTTGGCGAAGAGGAGGAGCACCCGCGCGCCTCCCGCGCGGGGCCTCGCGATCTCGACCGCGCGCTCGAACAACGCGCGCATGTCCTCGCGCGACTCGGCGGCCTCCTGAATGCAGTCGTCCGTGATCTCGCGACAGTTCGTGAGCGTGGAATAGTCGGTCACCGCGGCTTCCCCCCACGCGGAGCGTAGAGCCTCCGCTCCACGGCCTGCAGCTTCGCTGCGAGGGCGGCGTTTTCCGGCTCGCGCTTGCAGGCCTCCTCGAGGGCGGCCTTCGCGTAGGCCAGCTCGCCGAGGGCGATCATCTTGTCGGCGCGATCGGCGGCGGCACGGGCGGCCGGCGTCTTGGCGAGAGACGCAGCCGGCTGAGCGGCGGCGCGCGCATCGTCCCGGCTCGCGCGCTCGAGCTCCTCGAGCCGCGGCCGCGCGACGCCCGCTTCGAGCGACTTCATGTACCGCAGGCGGAGCATCGGATCGGAGAGCACGTGGTAGGCGTCGGCGCCGGCGCTGAACACCTTGGCCGCCGCCGCGCGGATCTCCGGCGAGGAGTTGCGGTAGTGGTCGGGGTGAAAGGCGCGCGCGAACGTGCGGTAGGCGCGGCGCACGTCGTCGTCGCTCGGGATGGCGCGAGGAAGCCGCAGCATCGCGAGGTAGTCGAGAGAGTCGATCACTGCGACCCAACGGAGCACCGTTCGATCGCGATCCTGCGGCGGCCGGATCGAGATCTTCCGCGGCGGAACGGTTCCCATCAGGAGACGCCGCCGACCCGCATCTGCGCCTTGACCTCGCGCCCCGAGGTCTCGTCCTTGGCCGAGACGTTGAGGATGCCGTCGGCGTCGAGCTGAAAGCTCACCTCGATCCACAGGTCGCCGCGGCGCGCGGGGGGCAGCTCGGTCACGATCAGCTCGCCGAGCGAGGTGTTGTTCGCGGCGCGTGGATCCTCTCCCTGGCACACCCGAAGGAGCAGCTCGCGCTGGTTCTCGGTGGACGTCGCGAACCGCCGGGTGCGCGTGCAGGGGACCGAGGTGTTGCGCGCGATGATCGGATCGACCTGCCCGCCGAGCACCTCGACGCCGAGGGTGAGCGGCGTGACGTCGATGAGGAGCGGACCATCGCCCTCGGGCGCGACCGGGAAGATCGAGGGCGCCATCGGCGCCGCCGGCCCCGCGGGCAGCGGCGGGTTGGTGTGCGGCCGGTGGGTGGCGATCGGCTCCGAGGGCGGTGGAGGAGGAGGCGCCGGCACCGCGACCGGCATCGTGTCGAACATCGGCGTCCGCAGTCGCGGGATCGCCGGCGCGCGCGGCGGCGGCGGCGCGGGGCGCTCGCTCCCCTTCCCGGTCAGCATCGTCGCCAGGATCGCGGCGCCGACGGCGACGACCTCGTCCGGGTTCCAGTCGATCCGCGGCGGCCTGCCGAACCAGGCCTCGACCCGCTCCTGCACGTACGGCATGCGCGTCGAGCCACCCACAAGGATCACGCTGTTGAAGTCGCGCAGATCGAGCTTCGAGGACCGCAGCGCGTCGTTGCAGACCGCGAGGGTCTTGTCGACGAACGGCTTGGCGAGGCGCTCGAGCTGCGTGCGCGAGAGCTCGTAGGGGAAGTTGATGGGGACGCCGCCCTCGCCGTAGCCAATCGCCTTGAGCTCGACCCGCGCGGTCTCGTTGTCGGAGAGCTGAATCTTGAGGTGCTCGGAGGCGGCGCGGATCAGCGCCATCACCTCGGTGCTCGTGCGCGGATCGAGCCGGGTCTGGGCGATGATCGCGCGCGCGATCTGCCCCTCGATGGTCATGTCGACGTCGTCGCCGCCGAGGAAGCTGTCACCCGCGGTGGCGATGACCTCGACGACGTCGTCGGACACCTCGAGCAGGGTGAGGTCGAACGTGCCGCCGCCGAAGTCGTAGATCGCGAGGCGCTCGGAGCCCTGCGCGCCGAGCCCGTACGCGAGCGCGGCGGCCGTCGGCTCGTTGAGGATGCGGAGCACGTCCAGGCCCGCCTCCTTCGCCGCGCGGCGGGTCGCCGAGCGCTGGAGATCGTTGAAGTTGGCGGGGACCGTGACGACCGCCTTGTCGACCGGCTGACCGAGCGCGGCCTCCGCGATCTCCTTGGCGCGCTTGATCACCATCGCGCTGATCGCCGGCAGCGTGAACTCGCCCGCGCGCGACACGACCATCGCCTGCTTCTTCGGGCCCTCCTTCATCTTGAAGGGGAAGCCGGCGCGCGCCCGCTCGACCTCGGGGGTGCCCCACTGCCGGCCGATCAGGCGCTTGATCGAGAAGAACGTGTTCTCGGCGTCGATCACGCGGCGCTTGCGGGCGTCGCGGCCGACCGCGACCCGGCCGTCGGGGAGATGAGAGACGACGCTGGGGAGCAGGTTGGCTCCCGTTTCGTCGAGGAGGACCCGCGTCTCACCGTTGGCGCAGTGGGCGACCACAGTGTTGGTCGTCCCGAGATCAATGCCGATCGCGGCGCCCATCGCGTGGCCACGAGCGTACCAGGGGCGCTCCGGGGGGCCATGTTTCCAAACCCGACCTCAACCGTCGGCCGACCCCCTTGTCGCCGCGCCGCGTTGCGACCACCGTCCGCGGCCATGAACCAGCCGATTCGACGTGCGGGAGTGATCGGGGCCGGAGTGATGGGCAGCGGCATCGCCGCGCACCTCGCGAACGCGGGTGTGGAGGTCATTCTCCTCGACATCGTCCCCCCGAACCTCACCGACGCGGAGAAGGGCGACCGGGCGGCGCGCAATCGGTTCTCCGCGGGCGGGCTCGACAAAGCGCTCAAATCGCGACCGGCCGCGTTCTTCCATAAGTCCAACGCGAAGCTCGTCTCGATCGGAAACACCGAGGACGACCTCGGCAAGATGGAGACCTGCGATCTGGTGATCGAGGCCGTCCTCGAGCGGCTCGACGTGAAGCAGGCGCTCTTCACCAAGCTCGAGAAGATCGTCAAGCCGACCACCATCGTGGCGAGCAACACCTCGGGCCTGCGGATCGCCAACATGATGGAGGGCCGGAGCGAGCAGTTCCGCAAGAACTTCCTCGTGATGCACTTCTTCAACCCGGTCCGTTACATGAAGCTCCTCGAGCTCGTCGCCGGCCCGGACACCGATCCGCAGACGCTCGAGCGCGTGCGCCGCTTCGGCGAGGACATCCTCGGCAAGGGCATCGTCTTCGGGCACGACACGCCCAACTTCATCGGCAACCGCATCGGCGTGCACGCCATGATGTCGACGATCCACATGATGCTCGAGGAGGGCCTCTCTCCCGAGGACGTCGACAACATCACCGGCATCCCGATGGGTCACCCCAAGTCGGCCTCGTTCCGCACGGCGGACCTCGTCGGCCTCGACACGTTCGTGCACGTCGCGAGCAACTGCTTCTCCTCGCTCCCCAACGACGAGGAGCGCAAGGTGTTCGAGGTCCCGGCCTTCATCAAGACGATGACCGAGAAGAAGCTCCTCGGCGACAAGACCAAGGGCGGCTTCTACAAGCGCGTCGGCAAGGAGACGCAGACCTTCGATCCGAAGACGCTCGACTACCGCGCCAAGGGCGGGGACGAGGCGATCGCGAAGGCCACCAAGGGCATCTCGAAGATCGAGGACGTCCGCGAGCGCGTGAAGAAGCTCGCCGCAGACGAGGGCGCCGCCGGCAAGTTCGCGTGGAAGGTCCTCTCGCGTTCGCTCGCGTACTCGGCGCGCCGTCTCGGCGAGATCACCGACGACCCCAAGGCCGTCGATGACGCCATGCGGTGGGGCTACAACTGGGAGCTCGGTCCGTTCGAGACCTGGGACGCGCTCGGCTTCGTCGAGACGTACGACCGCATGAAGAAGGACGGCGTCGCCCTCCCCGCCTGGGTCGAGACGATGAAGTCGAAGGGCGCGACCGGCTTCTACAAGGACGGCGCGGTCTGGGACCACAAGAAGAACGAGTACGTGAAGCGCGCGGAGGACCCGCGCTACGCGACGCTCCAGATCCTGCGCCGCGGCCAGGCGCCGGTGCTCAAGAACGACGGCGCCGAGGCGTGGGACCTCGGGGACGGCGTCCTCGGCCTCACCTTCAAGACGAAGGCGAACTCGCTCGACCCGGACGTCATCAAGATGCTCGGTGAGTCGGTCGAGCGCGCGGAGCGCGACTTCCGCGCGATGGTCATCGCCAACGAGGGCGAGCACTTCTCGGTCGGCGCCAACCTGTTCCTCGTGGCGATGGCCGCGGGCAACAAGGAGTGGGACCAGCTCCGCTCCATGGTGAAGGGCCTGCAGGCCAACATGCAGAAGGTGAAGTACAGCCGCGTGCCGGTCGTCGCCGCGCCCTACGGCATGACGCTCGGCGGCGGTCTCGAGGTGTGTCTCCCGTGCGCCGGCGTGCAAGCCGCGGCCGAGACGTACGCGTGCCTCGTCGAGGTCGGCGTCGGCCTGCTCCCCGGCGGCGCCGGCAACCTCAACCTCTTGTGGCGCGCGCTCGAGGGCGTCCCCGAGGGCGTCGCGGTCAACACGCTCGAGTACGTCACCAACACCTTCAAGAACATCGCGCTCGCCAAGGTCGCCACCTCGGCCGTCGAGGCCAAGGCGTTCGGCTACTTCCGCTGGAACGACGGCGTGTCGTTCGATCGCGCGCGCCAGCTCACCGAGGCCAAGGCCCGCGCCATCGGCCTCGCGACCTCCGGCTACCACCCGCCCACGCCCAAGAGCTACGTGCTCCCCGGCGACAGCGGCATCGCCACGCTCAGCATGATGGTCGATACGCTCGTCGCCGGCGGCTACGCCAGCGAGCACGACGCGAAGATCGCGCGCAAGGTCGCCGAGGTCCTCTGCGGCGGCCGCGGCGGCGGCTCGCGCGAGGTCACCGAGCAGGAGATCCTCGACCTCGAGGCCGAGGCCTTCGTGTCGCTCACCGGCGAGCCCAAGACGCAGGAGCGCATGCAGTACATGCTCATGAACAACAAGCCGCTCCGTAACTAGTGAGCCCAGACGAAGGGGCCGCCGGCGTCAGCCGGCGGTTGCCCCGTTCCCCCGGCGCAATCCTCGGCGTCCTCGGTGCCCTCACCGCGTTCGGCCCGCTGACGATCGACATGTATCTGCCGGCGCTGCCCACGATCCAGCGCCAGTTGTCCACGTCGCCGGCCGCGGTGCAGCGCACGCTCAGCGCGTACTTCATCGGCCTCGCCCTCTCCCAGCTCGCCTACGGCCCGCTCTCCGATCGCTACGGGCGGCGCAAGCCGCTGTTCTTCGGCCTCTCGCTCTACACGCTCTCGTCGATCGGCGCGGCGCTCGCGCCGTCGATCACGATGCTCGCGGCGATGCGCGGGCTGCAGGCCGTGGGCGGCGCCGCGGGCATGGTGGTGACGCGCGCGGTGATCCGCGACCTCTACTCGGGCCGCGCCGCCGCGAGCGCGCTGTCGACGCTCATCCTGATCATGGGCGCCGCGCCGATCCTCGCGCCGCTCCTCGGCGGGGTGGTGCTCGACGTGTCGGGGTGGCGCGCGATCTTCCTCTTCCTCGCTGCGTGCGGCGTGCTCGGCGTGATCGGCGTCGCGCTGGTCCTCCCCGAGACCGGCACGCGGTCGAGGCCGACCGGCATCGCGCGCACCTACTTCGACCTGCTCCGCGATCCGTCGTTCATCGGCTACACGCTCGCCGGCGGCTTCGCCAACGCCGGCTTGTTCGCGTACATCGCGGCGTACCCGTTCGTGGTGATCGATCTCCACCACGTCTCGTCGCGCGCGTTCGGCTTCTGGTTCGGCGCCAACGCGGTCGCGTACATCGCGGTCGCGCAGCTCAATCGCCTCTTGCTCCGGCGCTGGGCGCCGACTCGGCTCCTCGCGGCATCGACGGTGATGGCCTGCGCCTTCGCGCTCGCCGCGCTGCTGATGGCGCAGCGCAGCCTGCTGTCGCTCGCGGTGTGGGTCTTCTTGTTCGTCGGCAGCCTGGCGCTCACCGGCCCCAACGCCACCGCCCTCGCGATGGAGGGCCAGCCCCTGCGCGCAGGCGCGGCCTCGGCGCTCCTCGGCACGGTGCAGTTCTCGATCGCCGCCACCGCGTCGTGGGTCGTCGGCGCGATCGGCGAGCGCTCGGCCCGGCCGATGGCGACGGTGATGCTCGCCTGCTCGATGCTCGCGTTCGCGACCCAGGCGATGTCGGCGCGACGCGCTAGGGCATTGCAGTGAAGATGAGCGATCGGTGGGCGCCGAAGCCGGCGCGGGCGCCGTCGGCGACGGCGAAGCTGACGGAGCCCATGGCCAGCGCGGCGTCGCCGCACGCGAAGACGTTTGGCACGGACGTCTCCTTTGTCATCGCGTCGGTGCGGATGAACGGACCGAGCGGACCGTCCTCCGTCGCGATCCCGAGCTCGGCGACGAGGCGACCCGCGACGCGGGTGCGAGGCCCGAGGAACAGCCCCGCGAACGACGGCGCGCGGCCATCGGCGAGTCGGACCGTGGCGTGGTCCTCGACCCCGGTCACGGCTGCGGCCTCGATGATGACGCCGCGCCGGTCGAGCGACGCGCGCTCCTCGGCAGTGGGCTCGAACCCGCGCGTGAAGTAGGTGACCTCGCCCCAGTCGGGCAGCATCATTGCCTGGTGTGCCGACATTGGGCTGGTGGCGAGGACGCCGATGCGTCCACCGCCGAGCTCGTAGCCGTGACAGTACGGGCAGTGAAAGATGCTTCGCCCCCAGCGCTCGGCGACGCCCGGTAGCTCGGGCAGCTCGTCGACGACGCCGAGCGCGAGGATGAGGCGGGCCGCCTCGTGGCGTGCGCCGCTCGCGTCGGTGATCGCGAAGCCGCGCTCGGTGCGTGCGGCCGATTCGGCGCGCGTGTCGAGCCACGCGGCCGTCGGGTACGCGAGCACCTCGGCGCGCCCCTTCGCGGCGATCTCGGCCGGGGCTCGGCCGTCCTGCCCGAGGAAGCCGTGCGAGTGCGCGGCGGTTCGATTGCGACGGAGCCCGGCGTCGACCAAGAGCACGCGACGCCGCGCGCGCACGAGCTGCAGCGCAGCGGCCAACCCGGCGTAGCTCCCGCCGATCACGATGACGTCATGCATGCTTCGCCTTCTTTCTGTGGTGCCGAAGATGCGGGCCGATGTCCCGCGCGAGCGATGCCAGCGTGATGCCGCGGAGCTCCTTCACCAGCCGCGCCTCGGCGGCCTCGAACGCCTCGGCGAGCGCGCGGTTGACGGCCTTCTCCACCAGGCATCCGGGGCTCTCGCTGCGGTTGCCGATCGCGAGGACCGTGGGCTCGCCGAGCGCCTTGTACACATCGAAGAGCGTGACGTCCTCGAGGGGGCGAACGAGCGACCAGCCGCCGCCGTGCCCCTTCTCGGAGCGCACGATCCCGGCGGTGCGGAGCCCGGCCATCGTTCGCCGCATGACGACGGGGTTGGTCTCTCCCTGCGCGGCCATCTGCTCCGACGTGAGCAGCCCCGCGTCCGCGATGTGGAGGAGCGCGTGCAACGCCACCGAGAGCCGGCTATCGCGCCTCATGTAACTTCATTTAGTGCGTGATGGCCGCACGTCAAGGGCCGTCGCCGCGCGGCTGCAGCGGCAGCGACGAGACCAGCTGTTGGCTGCTCTTCAGAGCGCGCAGTGCGTGCAGCGCTCGCGGCGCACCGTGGCGTAGGCCGTGAGCCGCCAGGTGTCCCCCGCCGCGCCCATGCTCGGCGAGAGCTCGATCGACACGACCGTCCCCGGCGCGAGCTCCTCGACCAGTTGGTACTCGTAGCTCCACGCGCCCGCCGAAGCGTGCGTCGCGCTCCGCGTCAGCGCTCGCCCGCCGACGAGCACGCGGAGCGGCTCGCTCATGAGCGGCGGCGGCCCGGCGATGCCGACCACGAGCTGCCGCGAGGTCGGGAGCGCGAGGTTCACCCGCGCCACCTCGCCGCGCGCGACCGGCGCGCTCGACGCGGACACGAGGCTCTCGGCCGTGATGCACGGCGACTCGTCGTGACACTCGCCGTAGCCCTGGTTGGCGCAGCCGAGAAGGAGAGCCACAAGGAGTCGCACGCAGGGAGAGTGACAGCAGGGAGCGAGCGCGCAATCCCCTGTACCGCTCGGCATAGCGAGCCGCCGCCGGCCCGCACGACGCCGCCCACGCACGACGGGGCCGCGCCCGTGAGGCGCGGTTGCCACCGCGAGCCCACGTCCACGCAACGGGCCGGCGTTGCCGCCGCCGGCCCGCCACCCGCGTCACCGCGCGTTCTTGAACAGCACCGCCCGCGCGCGCTGCATGCGATCGCGCAGCGCGGGATCGAGCGGCGCGATCCACCCCCGGGCCGCACCGGTGTCGAAGGCACCGATCGCCTCCTGCATCGAGCCGGCGCCGCCGTGATCGTGCGCCGCGCGATTCTTCCCGCGGCTGTAGCTGCCCTCGGCGATGCGCAACGGCACCGCGCGGAGCGCGCGCTCTGCTTGATCGGCGAGGTTCGGGCTGCGCTTGCCTCGTGAACCAGCGGCGCGGCGGCGCGGATGATCTCGAGGACTCGTCGTAAGTTCGCAACATGATGAGACTCCTTGAACGTGCACCACGCCGAGGCTCTCTCGGCGGGCGATCGCCCCACGCCGGGAGAATCGGAGAGCCGCGGAGAGAGAGCCCTATCTGGTCAGGCGCTCGCTGACGCGCGCGCCTACCCCGTCGCGCAGACGCAGGCGCAGACGCAGACGCAGACGCAGGCGCAGGCGCAGACGCAGGCGCAGGCGCACGCGCACGCGCACGCGCACGCGCAGGCGCAGGCGCAGGCGCAG
>JALHOE010000150.1 GCA_022843175.1 Deltaproteobacteria bacterium | reverse complement strand
CCGGCGCCGGCGGAGGTCGCTTCAGCGAAAAGGGCGGCGGCGCCGCGCGCGGTTTCGGCGAGGGCGAGGGTCGCCGCAAGCGCCTCGAGCGCGAGCGAGAGCGCGAACGTTCGCGCGACCTCGAAGACGACGACGATTGAACTCGGGGGGTTGACGAAGGGGCCGCGTTTACGTAAGGTTCGCGGCCCTTCGTTTTGGGAGATTTCCGATGCGCGACATCATCAAGCTGACCTGCGGCAACTG
The DNA here is from genome assembly GCA_022843175.1 of Deltaproteobacteria bacterium. Lineage (GTDB taxonomy): Bacteria > Myxococcota_A > Polyangia > Polyangiales > JADJMO01 > JALHOE01. The sequence goes on along the minus strand of JALHOE010000150.1, from coordinate 21,496 downwards.
CCAGCGTGCGAACTACCACACGACCAAGAACAAGCGCACCATGAGCGACAAGTTCGAGGTCAAGAAGTTCTGCCCCACGTGCCGCAAGCACTTCCCCCACAAAGAGGGAAAGATCAGCAAGGGCTGATCGGCACTTTCCGTACTTCGAAGCGAGCTCCTCCACGGGGCTCGCTTTCGTTTTGTCGCGTCTCTGCGCTGTGCCGATGCGTAGATGAACGACCGCCCCCGAACTGCTCGGGCGGCCTTGGCGTGAAGGCCCTCTCCCTCGCGCCCGGTATCTCTTTTCGCGGCCCCAGCAGCCCAGGGACACCGGCCTAGCGCGCGGCGCCGTTCGCGATGAGCGCGTCGATCTCGGCGGCGCCCAGGCCGGCCTCGGCGAGGATGTCGCGGGTGTGCTGGCCCATCGCGGGCGCCGGCGACTCGGCGGGCTCCGCGACGGGCATGCGGAGCTGCGTGCTCTCGCCCCACGGCGTCTGCTGGGTCACGAAGACGTTGCGGGCCCGGAGGTGCGGATCGCCCCGGAGCTCGCGCGGCTCGAGGACCGGCTCGAGGCAGCAGTCGCGTTCGGTGTTGAAGGCCTCCCACTCGTCGCGGGTCCGCGTGGCGAAGATCTCCGCGAGCTTGGCCTTGAGCGCCGGCTGGTGCGCGCCCGGCATCATCGCGCTCATGTCGGACGCGAGGCCGACACCCTCGCAGAACGACCGCCAGAACTTGGGCTCGAGCGCGCCGAGCGAGATGTAACGCCCGTCCCTCGTGCGATAGGTGGCGTAGGGCGCGATGCCGCCGGTGAGGGGCTCGCCGCCGCGGAGCGCGTCGCCGTTGGCGGCGATCGCCCCGAACTGCGCCATCGCGAACGGCAGCGTGGCCTCGCTCATCGCGATGTCGACGACGGCGCCCTCCCCGCGCTCGTCGCGCGCGCGAAGCGCCGCGAGCACGCCGATCACCGCCCACATCCCGCCCGCGACGTCGGCGAGCTGGAACCCTGGCGGCTGCGGCGCGCCGTCCGCCGGGCCGGTGAGGCCGAGGATGCCCGACCGCGCGAGATAGTTGAGGTCGTGGCCCGCGCGATGGGCGAGCGGACCGGTCTGGCCGTAGCCGGTGATGGCCGCGATGACCAGGCGCGGAAAGCGCTCGCGCAAGCTCGCGTGCGAGAGACCGAGCCGATCGAGCACCCCGGGCCGGAACTGCTCGATGACGACGTCGTACTTCGCGATCATGCGCAACAGCGAGTCGCGCGCCTCGGGGCGCTTGAGGTCGAGAACGATCGAGCGCTTGCCGCGATTGAGCGCGAGGAACGCGTGGTTCTGGTCGCCGAGCTGCGGCGGCATGTGGCGGAGGTAATCGCCACCGTGCGGATCCTCGACCTTGTCGACCACGGCGCCGAGATCGGCCAGCACCAGCGTGGCGAACGGCCCGGGGAGCAGCCGCGTGAGATCGAGCACGCGCACGCCATCAAGAGGACGAGCCATCTCCGCTCCTTCCAAAAAGCGACGAAGCCGCGAGCGTCAGCGAGCGGGTTGCTTGGACAACAACCCGCTCCCTGACGGTCGCGGCTCCGATCAGAGAATCACTTGGCGAGATCGAACAGCTTCTGCAGCTTCATCGCGAGCATCTGGTTCCCCTGAACCTTGAGCTTGCCGGCGAAGAACAGCTGCATGCCGTTGGCCTGCGGGTTCTCGACGAGCTTCTGGAAGTCGTCGTCCGAGATGGTGATGGTGCACTCGGCGTTGTCGACCGTGCCGGCCTTGGCCGACGGGCCGCCGTTGTTCTTGGTGGCGTTGATCGTCCAGTTGCCGCCGGTCGGACCGGTGACATTCATCTGGAAGACGTGGCCGATCTCGGCAGCCTTGTCCGGGTTCTTGGTGATCGCCTCCGGCAGCTGCGTGTCGAAGAGATTCTTGATGTCGACGGCCATGATTTCGAGCCTCCGAGAATGGACTGAATCGCTATTCAGCGCGGAGACACGGGGTACCACCGCGCTCTACGAACCTCAAGACGGTCTTGCCCGGCCGGCAAAACAGCGCGAATCCCAGCCCGAATGACGCGGCGCGGCCGCCGCGCTAACCGGGACCCCATGCTGACGATCGTCCGCCAGGGGGACCGCGACTTCGACGAGACCCTGCGCGCCCTCGAGTCCCGCGGCGAGGAGGATCTCTCCTCCGTCGAGCCCGCTGTGCGCGCGATCCTCGACGACGTTCGAGCCCGAGGCGACGCGGCCGTGCTCGACGCCTGCGAGAAGTTCGAGAAGCGGCGGCCGGCGCCGCTCCTCAAGATCGTCGACGGCGAGGCGGCCCTCGGACGCCTGCCGCGCGAAGCGCGCGAGGCCCTCGACCTCGCCGCCCGCCGCATTCGCGTGTTCCACGAGCACCAGCGCGACGACGGCTTCCGCTTCCGCGACGGCGGCGCGGTGCTCGGCACGCGCGTACGACCGGTGAAGCGGGCCGGTGTCTACGCGCCGGGCGGCAAGGCGCGCTACCCGTCCTCCGTGCTCATGGCGGCGATCCCGGCGCGCGTCGCAGGCGTGCGCGACGTGATCGTGGCCACGCCCCTCGCCGGCGACGAGACCGACGACTCCATCCTCGCCGCGGCGCACCTCGCGGGCGTCACCAAGATCCTCGACGCCGGCGGCGCGCAGGCGATCGGCGCCCTCGCCTACGGCACCGCGAGCGTCCCGCGCGTCGACGTCATCGTCGGCCCCGGCAACCTCTACGTCGCGTGCGCCAAGCGCCTGGTGTCCGGCACCGTGAAGATCGACGGCATCGCCGGTCCGAGCGAGATCCTGGTCGTCGCCGACAAGACCGGGGACGCGCGCATCATCGCCGCCGATCTCCTCTCCCAGGCCGAGCACGACGAGGCCGCCTACCCGCTGCTCGTCACCGACGACGCCGCGCTCGCCGAGGCCGTCGTCAAGGAGGTCGAGGTGCAGCTCGAGGCCCTCCCACGCCGCGCGATCGCCCGCGTCGCCGTCGACAAGCAGGGCAAGGTGCTCGTCGTGCGGAGCCGCGCAGCGCTCGCCGAGGTCGCCGATCGCATCGCCGCCGAGCACCTCGCGCTCCACGTGCACGACGCCGAGGTGCTGCTCGACTCGATCGACGCCGCGGGTGCGGCCTTCGTCGGCGCGTCGACCCCCGAGGCCGTCGGCGACTACGTCGCCGGTCCCTCGCACGTGCTCCCGACCGGCGGCGCCGTCCGCTTCGGATCGCCGCTCGGCGTCTACGACTTCGTCACCCGCACCAGCATCGTCCGCTACGACGAGACGACGCTCGCAGCGCAGGCCGACGCCATCTGCGCCTTCGCGCGGCTCGAAGGGCTCGAGGCGCACGCGCGCGCCGTCGAGGCGCGCACCAAAAAGCCTACTTCGTGACGGTGCGGCACCCGACCACGACCTGCACGCTCGCGACCGTCCCCGCGTGAATCCGGTCGCACGCCGCGCCGAGCAGCTCGATCGAGGAGTCCGAGGTCCACCTCCAATCCGTAACCGCGTCACCGTCGAGCAGCACGTTGGTCACGCCGGGATCGGGCACCGGCGCCTCGAGGCGGATGTCGCAGGTGTCGACGACCTTGCCGGCGATCGACGCGAGGGCCGCCGAGAGCGACTCCAGCGTGGGCTCGTTCGCGGCGTAGAAGCGCGGCGCGCCCTCGCGGGGAGCCCCGCCGGCGACCGCCAGCGCGTCGAGCGCGCGTGAGTACTCGGCGATCGTGCCCGGCACGCCGAGGACGAAGACCTTGTGACCGGCCGCGGCGATGGCGGCGGCCGCGCGGGTCGACGCGTCGAGGTCGACGCACGCCTTCCAGCCCAGACCACGCGCGGTCTTGCTCGGATCGCAGCAGTTGAACGCGGCGCCGCAAGCGCCGGAGAAGGTCACCTGATCCCTCTCGATGTTGTACGTGCACCCGTCGGCGCCGCAGGGTCCGACCCCGCAGTTCGGGGCGCCATCGGTCGCGAGCAGCACGTACGCGGGCTTCGGCACGGCTGCGAGCGCGATCGCGACGGCGTCGAGCGACGCCGCGGTCGGCGTGGAGCCGCGAGGGATCGCCGAGGCGAGCTTGGCCTCGAGCGCGTCGTACGCGGACGGCGAGCCGCGGACCGGGCCGAACAGTTGCTTGCCCGCGTTGCACGCGTCTTCTGCGGACGGCGACGGGAACCACGCGGCGGCGATCGTCAGCCGTCCGCCGAACTTGCGGAGCACGCCGGCTTTCGAATCGAGGAGCGCCGAGCGGACCAGCGACCACTTGCTTCGCGTGGACGACGGCGCGAGCTCGCCCATCGACCCCGAGCGATCGAGCAGCAGGTAGAGCGTCGGCGGGCGTTGGCCGACCTCGGTGCATGCGCACACCATCCCGTCCTTCTGCGCGACGCGGCAGTCGACCCGTGTGTCCTGCACGACATCGAACGCGGCGTCCGGCTCGGACGGCAGCGCGTCCATCGCGCCGACCGTGCCGGCCTCCTCCGCGGCCAGCGGGTCGGCCGGATCCGCTGCGCACCCGAGCAACCACGAGGCGAGGAAGAGCGCGCGGCGGTCCATGTATCGGTCGGATGCGCCGCCGATCGAACGCATCGCTCGCGGTCGGAAGAGATCAGCCGGCGGCGCTGCCGCGTAGGGCTTCGAGCACGAGGGGACCACGGGCCGCGGCGTCGTCGTCGATGCGGAACGCACCGAGGACGCGCTCGGTCACCCGCGCCGCCGCAGCCTGATCGCGCGCGTGAATCTCGATCAGTGGCTGGCCCGCCGAGACGCGGCTGCCCTTCGTGGCGCGCAGCACCAAGCCCACCGCCGGATCGACCGCCTGCTCGGCGCGCGTGCGCCCCGCCCCGAGCTCGACGCCGGCGAGCCCGAGGGCGAGGGGATCGATGTCGACGACGAAGCCGCTCCGCTGCGCCGATAGGTCGAGGATCACCGGCGCGCGGGCGAAGAGGGTGGGATCGTCGACCACCCGCGGGTTGCCGTGCTGCGCTGCGATGAGCTTGCGGAGCAGCTCGGCGGCGCTCCCGGAGGCGATGGCCTGCTGCGCTCGGGCGCGCCCGTCGGCGGCGTCGGTCGCGACCTTGCCGAGCACCAACATCTCGGCCGCGAGCTCGAGCGTGAGCTCGACGAGATCGGACGGGCCGCCCCCGCGCAGCACCTCGATCGCCTCGATCGTCTCGAGCGCATTGCCGATCGTGAGGCCGAGCGGGTGATCCATGTCGGTGAGGAGCGCGGTGACACCCTTGCCCCCGCGCGACGCCACGTCGACGAGCGAACGAGCGAGCGCGCGCGCGCGCTCGAGGTCCTTCATGAAGGCCCCGCGCCCGACCTTCACGTCGAGGACGAGCGCGTCGATGCCCTCGGCGAGCTTCTTGGAGAGGATCGACGCCGTGATCAAGGGAATGGACTCGACGGTCGCGGTGACGTCGCGGAGCGCGTAGATGCGCTTGTCGGCGGGGGCGATCTCGCGGGTCTGGCCGATGAGACACGTGCCGAGCTCGCGGACGATGCGGCGGAAGTCGTCGATGGTGAGGTCGACGCGGAACCCCGGGATCGCCTCGAGCTTGTCGAGGGTGCCGCCGGTGTGACCGAGCCCGCGGCCGCTGACCATGGGCACCGGCACGCCGCACGCGGCCACGATCGGCGCGAGGCAGATGGAGACCTTGTCGCCGACGCCGCCCGTCGAGTGCTTGTCGACCTTCACCCCCGGGACGTCGCCCAAATCGAGCACGGACCCCGATTCGAGCATCGCGTCGGTCAACTCGAGCGTCTCGCGGGTGTCGAGGCCGCGAAGGAACGCGGCCATCAGCCACGCCGACATTTGGTAGTCCGCGAGCTCGCCCGCGACGAGCCCCTCGATCAGCCGGCGGATCTCGCCCGGTTCGTGCGTTGCGCCATCACGCTTCTTCGCGATCAACTCCACCAGCGTCGCCATGGGCGCGCAGCTTACGATACCCTCCCCTGTTGAGGTGAAGCGATGTCGCACGCCGCGGTGATCGGTGCAGGCTCATGGGGCACGGCGCTCGCTCGGGTCCTCGCGGACAAGGGTGAGAACGTCTGGTTGTGGGGGCGCGACCACGCGCACACGGCGGAGATCGAGTCGAGCCGGCAGAACGCCCGCTACCTCCCGGGGGTGGAGCTCCCGCCAAACCTCCGGGCGACGAGCGATCTCGAGCGCGCGATCCGCGGCTCCAGCCTCGTGCTGCTCGTGGTGCCATCCCACACCATCCGCGACACAGTCCGCAAGATCCACGACATCGGCTTCCCCGCTGCGGTGCCGGTGGTGAGCGCGAGCAAGGGCATCGAGAACGACAGTCTCATGCTCGTGAGCGAGATCCTCGAGCACGAGCTGCCGGAGCACCGCCATCGCCTCGCTTACCTCTCGGGCCCGTCCTTCGCCAAGGAGGTGGTCCGGGGCATGCCCGCCGCGGTCGTGATGGCGAGCTACAACGAGCAGCTCGCCGAGGACCTGCAGTACCGCTTCTCGAGCGAGCGCTTGCGCGCGTACGCCAACACGGACGTCGTCGGCGTCGAGATCGGCGGCGCGCTCAAGAACGTGATCGCGATCGCCGCGGGCGCGGTCGACGGGCTCGAGCTCGGGCACAACGCCCGCGCCGCGGTGATCACGCGCGGCCTCGCCGAGATCGCGCGGGTGGCGATGGCCAAGGGGGGCAGCGCGCTGACGCTCGCCGGTCTCGCCGGCCTCGGCGACCTCGTGCTCACCTGCACCGGCGAGGCGTCGCGTAACCGCACCGTCGGCTACGAGCTGGGCCGCGGCAAGACGCTCGACCAGGTCCTCGCCAGCATGAACCAGGTGGCCGAGGGCGTGCGCACCGCCAAGAGCGCGCGCGATCTGTCGGCCAAGCTCGGGATCGACATGCCGATCACGAGCGAGGTCTACAAGGTGCTCTACGAGAACAAGCCGGTGAAGCAGGCGGTGTACGACCTGATGACGCGGGCGTTGGTTCGGGAGTGGTGAACGTCCGTCGACCGTGAACCGTCGACCGGCGAGAGCGGCGCCGCGGTAGACGGTCAGCGGTCGACGCAAAAAGGCGAACGCCCCGCGGCCGTGAAGCCAGCGGGGCGTTTGCGTTTTACGAGACAGCGATCAGTTCAGCGGGCCGAGACCCATCTCCTGCATCAGCTGACGCGTGACGTTGAGGAGACCCACGTAGCGGCGGAAGATGTTGAGGTTCGCCGCCGAGGTGATCTCGCCTTCCTTCGCGCCGGCCGCCCACTTCGGGCGGTGGGTGACGGGATCGTAGACCGGGAGGCCGTTCGCGTCCTTCTCGACCTTGTATGCGAAGGCGAGGAGGTAGTTGGCCTTGAGGATCATGCGGTCGCCGATGCCGGTCGGGCGGGTGATGCCGTTGACGGTCTCGGTGCCGTGCTTGCGCGCGGCCCAGGTCAGACCGCTCTCGGGCTCGTAGAAGAAGCTCTTCTCGTTGTCCGGGAGCGCGAAGCCCTCGATGCCACCCTCAACCCACACGCGCATCTTCTGAATCGCGCCCATGTCGGCATCCTGCGTGCCGAAGTAGAGCGAGTAGATGATCGTGGGGACCTGCAGGCGGTAGCCGATGAGCGGGTCGACGGGCGTGACGTTCGCCGGCATGACGTAGGACTGCTCCCAGAGCTTGGGATAGGTCACGTCGACGTTGCCGAACGCGTCCTTCTTGTTGCGATCGATGTAGGGCGAGCCCGCATCGATGTCGCCGCTCATGATGATCGCCAGGAGGCGGTCCGTGGCGGTGGGCATCAGGGTCCTGAAGTTCAGGAGCATGTTGCGACCATCGCGGTAGGTGTCGCGCGAGAAGGTGTGGACCGGGGGGAACTGCGCCATGAGAGCGACCGCAGCGAGCGGCTTCTCGACGTGGGTTCCCATGCGGGTGAGGTACGACTGGTAGTTGAACGAGCCGCCCTTCACGTTGTCCATGTCGTCGTCGATCCAGCGACCGTCGAGCGCACCGATGGCCGGGGCGGACTTGGGGGCGTCGCGGAGATCGTCGACCCAGAGGTACTCCTTGGACTCGAAGCCGGGGAGCGGATCGGCCTTCGCCGTGTAGCCGCCGGGCTGCGGGCGGAGCGCCGCCTTCTCGATGGTCTCGAAGAGGAGCGGGAGGGCGAGCGCGTAGCCCGCGCCCCAGTCGTCCGACTTCGCGGCGTTGTTCTCGGTGACGGGCTTGTCCGGGTACATCGCGGCGTAGCTGCCGAGACGCGCGGTGGCCTGCCAGGCGAGGGTGTGGAAGCGCGAGAAGTAGCGGCCCCACTGACGCTGCAGCATCGAGAACCACGGCATCCAGCCACGGCGACCGCGGCGGAAGAACTCGAGCGGATAGCGGTACTCGTAGAGGGTCGCGACCGAGGCCGAGGCCTCGTAGATGTCCGCGCCGGCGTCGAAGCGCAGGTTGTGCGGATACGACGAGAACTCGTCGGTGCCGAAGCGGTACGGCCAGCGGATGCGACCGTCCTTGCTCTTCCAGGCCGGGGCCCAGACGTTGGCGTCGATGCCGTCGAGCTTGCCCGAGACCATCTCGCTGATGTGCGCGTGGTCCTTCACCATCGGCAGGCAGATCTTGCCGTCGATGGCCTGGGTCATCTCGGCCTCCGTCGCGTCACGGCAGCGGGCCGGGTCGTAGATGCGCTTCTCGAGGAGACGCGCGAGCGTGGTGTAGTGCGTGGGCTGCACCATCATGCCGCCGCCCATCTTCGCGTCGTTACGCTTCACCATCCACACTTCGGTGGTCGGGTCGGCGTGGATCGGCGCGAGGTTCGGAGCGAGGGCGTCACCCGCCGGGAAGGTCTCGACGACCTGACCGTAGATGAACTTCATCGCAGCGCGGTCGTACGAGCCGATGCCCGACAGGTCGCTGTTGAAGTCGAAGCCGTAGTCCATGATGGACGAGTAGGAGAACTCCTCGATGCCCGCGTGCGGCTTGGCGCCGGCGCCGACCTCTTCCGCGCTCTCCGGATCGAGGTAGCGCGGACCCATGCAGGTGTCCGGCGACGTCGCCGTGCGCGGCCCGGTGCACTCCTTGGCCTTCGACCAGTCGCCACCGGTGCGGAGCTTCCAGTAGTTCGGGTGGAAGTTCATCGAGTCCCAGGAGCCCTGGAAGTTGTGGCGAAGGGCGACGGTGTGGCCGATTTCGTGCTCGGTGACGCCGCGGTAGATCGCCTTGCGGAGATCCTGGAACACCTTCAGGCGCCGCTCGGCGACGTCGGTGATGTCGGCGTACTTGGCGGCGATGCGCTTGGCGAGGCCCTCGAAGTGAGGGGCGTTGAACTCGCCGAGGCCCATCATGCAGATGCCCTTCTGCTCGAGGCTCACGCGGAGCTTCTCGTTGAACTGCTCCATCATCTGGAGGCCAGTGCTGCTGAAGGGCGACATCGCCTTCTCGAGCTTGGCGGCCGATGAGGGATCGAGGTTCGTCGAGGCGAAGTAGGACTTGTTCTGCTCGAGGAGCGCCTGCTCGGTCTTGCTACCGGAGAGGCGAGCCGAGAGCGACTTGAGACGCGCCTCGTACTCGGCCTTCCCGCCGAAGCCGACGTCGCCGTTGAGTCCCTTGGTCGCGATGGCGTCGTTGACGGCAGCGAGGCGCTCGGCAGCCGAGCCCTTGCCCTCGACGACCTTCGCCGCGTTGATGCGAGCGATGAACTCCTTCGGCTCGAGGCCCTTCATGCGGCTCTCGATGTCGGCGGCGGTGAGGCCGGCCGGCTTGAGCTTGCCCTGGAGGTACTCGCTGTAGCGGCCCCACAGCGCCGCGTCCTTCGACTTGGTCGGGTCGTAGGCGCCGAGGTTCGCACCGACGTGATCGCCGTTGATGAACTGGTCGGGCTTCAGGTCGCCGAGCATCACGGACACGAGGTCGCGCGCCATGCCGGCGTAGCTGTCGAGCGACGCGCCGTAGATGTACGACGTGGCCTGAACGACCTCGCCGGTCGTCGGGTCGGCGCCGTCGGGGCCGTAGCCGAGGGGCGCAGCCGCGAGCGGCATGTCCACCCAGCCGATCAGGTTGAAGCGGAGATCGCCCTCGCGAGCCGAGGTGCCGACCTTGCCGCAGGCCTCGAGGTTGTCCTCGGCGACGACGGGGTTGTGGCAGAGCGTGAGGACGTGCTTGGCGTCCTTCGCGTGCTGCTCGCCGTCGAAGAACTGGTCGTGGCAGCCGGCCTTGTCGCCGCCGAGGCGGCGGCACTCGACCTCACGCGAAGCCGCGATGGCATCGCGCATCGACTCGTCCCACTCGCGGATCAGCTCGAGGTTCTCTCCCCAGAGATCCGTCGGCATGTTCTTCGAGACGTGGTACGCGATCGTGCGAATCGGACGATCCTTCAGGGGGATCGTGCACTTCGCCGAGTAGAGATCGCAGGTCGAGCCGGCGACCTTCTCGTTGCACGAGGCGTCGGCGGTGGCCTTGTTGCCATCGGCGAAGCAGGTCGTCTCGTTGTGCGTCTTGGCCCAGACGTTGTGGCGCGCCATGAGGCGGTGCCAGTGCTTGTCGTGGATCTCGTACTGCTTGTCGAAGCCGTACCGGTCGCGGTTGAAGGTGCCGAACATCGACATCTTCTCGCTGTTGGTCTCGGCCGGCTCGTAGTCACGGTTGCCGACCTTCATGAAGGACTGGCGGACCGCGATCTCCTGGTCGTTGCACTCGTAGACGTCGCTGCCGCTGTAGAGGTTCTGCAGCCAGCACATCGGGAGCCAGCCCCAGAGCGTCTCGGTCTTGGCGAACCACTTCGACGTGTGATCGAAGTAGCCGTTCGCCATGTCGCGGACGGGCGCGTTCGGGGAGACGGGATCGTTCTCCCAGTAGGACACGGGCTGCCACTGGATGTCGCCGAAGAGCTCGCCGTACCAGAGACCGAACTCCGGATCGGTGACGAGGTTCCTCGACCAGTCGATGCGCATGAATTCGCGGTCGAACCAGGGGCGATCGATGCGGTTCTCGGTGAGGACGTTCATCTCCTCGCCGGTGTTCGGGTTGTACGCGCGGCGAACGTCGAAGTGACCCTCGATGCGGTACATCGCGACGATGACGCCGTCGTTCTTGAACGGGTCGGCGCCCTTGCCGTCGGATCCGGCGACCAGCTCATACGCCTTGCGGGCGATGAGGAAGTTCTCCTGGATCTCCCAGCGAACGCGGCGGAGCTCGTCCTGGAACCCGGGGAACGCGAAGGGGTTGGTGCGGCGAACGTCGACGACGGTCGACCGCATGTACCACTCGCTGGGGTTCTTCGGGTCCGTGCCGACGAGGTCCGTCTTGCGGATCGCGCCGTTCTGAACCTGACTAATCGGTTCCGCTTCCTTCGCGCAGCCGGTGTTCGCAGCACCGGTGCCGACCGTGAGAAGGCCGAGGAACGCTGCCGCTCCGAGCCTGCTCAACCATCCCTTACGCATGACCGCCTCCTGAATCTTTCGAACAAGTCTGCTTGTGTTCGCGCGGCGTCATCGCCAGCGCGGGGGGCCATCCGGGAGAGCGCCGCGAATTCGGCGCTCTCGACCGGACGAGCCTTTCAGCTCAGCACTCCTCGCCGCGGCCGCAGGGACCGAAGCCGAGCCAGTAGAGGAGCTGACGGGTGGAGTTGAGGAAGCCGACGTACTGGCGGAGCTTGGCCGCAGCGGTCGTATCCTTCACGTCGGCGGCGGTGAGGGTCCCACCACCGACCTTCATCGGGCGGCGATCCGGGCCGTACTTCACGCGCTTCTGCGCGGGGTTCGGGGCGCCGGGCACAGCCTCGGTCTCCACGTTGTAGGCGGCCATCAGGAGCTCGTTGGCGTGCTCCATCATCCGAGCGCCGATGCCGATGTCGACCATCTTGCCCGCGAGGACTTCCTTACCGAAGGTCTTCGCGTTCCACTGCATGCCGTCGACCGGGTCGAAGAAGGAGACCTTCTCCGCATCGGGCACCTTGATCGCCTCCGGACCACCGTCGAGCCACACGCGGGTGCGGTTGACGAGCTCCATGTTGGTGTCGATCGGCTGGTAGAGGAGCATCAGGTACATCGCCGGGAGCTTGATCGAGTAACCAAGCATCGGGTCGACGATCTTCGCGGCAGCCGGGCGGAAGATCTTCGCGGGATCGTCCTCCCAGAGGCGCATCAGGCTGAGCGGCTTCATGCCGGCGACGTCGGCAGCGGCCGGGTCGACGTAGGGAGCCACCGTGTCCCAGTCGTCGGCCATGACGCCGGCGACGAGGCGGTCGAACCCGCGCGGGATCGCCGAGCGGAAGGAGTACATGACGTTACGACCGTCGAGGTAGGTCTCGCGAGCGACCGTCGAGAGCTGCGGCCGCGAGTCGGTCAGCGCGATCGAGGCGAGCGGCTTCTCGAGGAAGCTGCCGCCGCGCTTCGCGTACGACTCGTAGTCGAACATCTTCGTGAGGTCGTAGGCGTTGTCGATGTAACGCGCGTCCCCGATGCCGATCTTGAAGTCGCCCGCGGCGCCCTCCTTCTCGGGAACGGTGTAGACGTCGTACAGCGAGCCCGTGTTCTTGACGGCGCCCGAGCTGACGTACGCGCCCGGCTGCGGCCGGAGGAGCGACGCCTGCATCGAGTCGAACAGGAGCGTCAGCGAGAGGAGCTTCGCCTTGTCGTCGTAGCCCGAGAAGGCGCTCGGATCGATCTCGCCACCGGCGGTCTCGCGGGCGACGTCGCTGATCGCGTTCCACTGGAGGCTCTGCACCCGGTCGAAGAACCGGTAGTACATCGAGCGACCGGCGCTGTAGATGTTCGACTCACGGATGCCCTTACGGAAGAAGTAATCCATGTACTTCAGGTCGTAGAGCTCGATGGCGTCCTTCGTGATCTCGTAGAAGTCCGCGCCGTTGTCGTAGTAGTAGTTGTGCACGTAGCTGAGGCGGCCATCGCCGACCTTGTACGGCCAACGCACCTTGCCACCGAGGCCACCGGGGAGCGCGTCCGAGGTCTTTGCGTAGAACATACGCAGCCACTCCGGGAAGCCGCTCGGGAGCGTGCCCTTCGGATCGAAGTCGCGAAGGAACGCGTGGTCCTTGTGGACGGGAGCGCAGACGAGGCCGAGCGCGCCGATACCCTTGTCGTGCTCCTCGGGAGTCTGCTTGCGGCAGCGCTTCTCATCGAAGAGGTTCAGGTGGCCGGCGATCTCGGTGTAGTGGACGTAGAACGAGCTGAAGGTGGTGAGCCACGCTTCGCTGTTCATCAGACCGAGGCTCGGGATGTACTTCGCCGGCATCGTCTTGGCGATGAGGCTGTACTGCTCGTCGTCGAACGTCTCGGCCAGGCGGGTGTAGATGAACTTCGCCGCCATCTTGTCGTACGCGCCGAGTGACGGCGAGTAGATGGTGTCGAACTTGTAATCCATCACCGACGAGTCGGCGTACGAGTCGATCGAGTCGTGCTCCTGGCCCTTGGCGGTGCCGAGCTCCTCCGGGGTGACCGGATCGAGCCAGCGCGGTCCGAGGCAGGTCTTCGGGTCCTTGAGCGAACCGTCCGCGTTCTCGCACTTGGTGACGTTCGACTTCTTACCGTGGGCGCGGAGCGTCCAGTACTCGGTGCGGAAGTTCGGGGAGTCCCACGAAGCCGGGAAGTCGTGCTCCATGGACATCAAGTGCCCCATCTCGTGGATGAGGGTGAACTCGTAGGTCGGCTCGAGGAGCTCCTGGTAGATGATCTTGCCGCGAACGAAGCGGTCGATCTTCGCGCCCTTGAGGCCCGCGCGCTCGGCGTAGATGCCGTCGGCGGTGGCGCCGTCCGGGTACTTCGCCTTCATCTTGGCGGCGTAGCCGGACATCCACTCGAAGCGGAGCATCTCGGCGCCCGGATCGAGGCGGCAGAGGTGCTTGCGCGAGCGCTCCTCCATCTCCTGCAGCGCCTGGTACCCGATCATCGTCGGGTTGCCGCCGCGGAGCGGGGAGTACGCGTCGAGGACCGTCGGATCGGTGGCGGCGGTCGGCGCGATGTCGACCGACTTGACCCACTGATCGTTGAAGATCTTGTTCTCGAAGCCGCCCTTCTTCGCGAGGTCCATGTTGTTCTGGAGCTTCGCGGCGTACGCCGTCGGATCGGCGAACCCGGGGGTGCCGAGCGCCGACTGCTGGTTGACGTACTTGCGCATGCGGTCGAGGCGCTCGAGCGGCGTCTTGGCGCCGGCGAGGGCCTTCGAGAGGCCGAGACGCGCGCCGAGCTCCTTGACGTCGACGGCCTTGATGCGGGCGTCGATCTCGGCCTTCGGCATCGCCTTGCCGCCGAGCTGCGCCTTCTCGATGACCGTCTTGTAGGACGAGAGCACCGGGTCGTTCGGCACGTCGGTCGAGAGACCGCCCTGCTGCTCCATGTACCACTCAGCCGGCTTGCCGGCCGCGTACTCCTCGGGGGAGACGTCGCCGTTGATCAGCTGGATGTAGTCGCGAGCGCGGGACGAGTAGCTCTGGACGCTGGCGCCGAAGACGTTCGCGAGCGAGCCGATGTTCTCACCGGTCGTGGGGTCGCCCGACCAGACGATGACGCCGAGCGGGTTGTTGATCGACGGGTTCTTCCACCACGCGATCATGTGGTGGCGGACGTCGCCCTTGAGGACCTTCTTGCCCTCCTGGCCGCAGGCGGCGTGATCGCCCTTACGCACCGGGTTGTGGCAGATGACGTTGACGCCGTTGAGCTTCGGCTCGTCTTCCTTGGTGAGGTCGATCTCGGGGCTCGCGAAGTGCTCGCCGTGGCAGGCCGCGCGGTCACCACCGATGCGGCGGCACTCGGTCTCGCGGGCGTAGGCGATCGCGCGGGAGAGCGCGGTGTCCCACTGCTTGACGCCGTGCTCGGTCGCGTTCCAGAAGAGCTCGGGCATCTCCGGGTCGACGTACCAAACGATCGGGCGAATCTCGCGCTTGCTGTACGGGATCGTGCAGAGCTTGACGTTGAGGTCGCAGACCGAGTTCGGGTCGGCGCCGGCGCAGGTCGCGTCGCCGTCGGCCTTGACGTTGTTCTCGCCGCAGACGGTGGCCGTGTGGCTCTTCTGCCAGAGGTTGTAGCGCATCATCAGGCGGTGCCACGTGTTGTCCGTGACGCCGTAGATGCGGTCGTAACCGCTGCGATGAAGGGTGAGCGGCGCCTGGATGTTGCCGTCCCAGCCGGCGTCGAGCTCGCCGACCTCGTAGTCGGTGCTCTTGTCGCCGACGGGCACCTTCGCGAAGGAGGTGCGGATGGTGACTTCCTGGTCGTTGCACTCGAACGTACCCTCGGAGTACGTCGACGGGTGCAGCCGGCTGTTGGCGAGGAGGCACCAGGGGATGTGGTAGCCGTAGTAGTCAACCGCCTGCGGCGTCGCGATGAACTTGGACGCGACGTCGAAGTAGCCGGTGGAGACCTCGTCGAAGTGCGAGGAGTTCGGGCGCTTCGGGTCCTGCTCGTAGAACGGGACCGGGCGGAAGTGCATGTCGCCGAAGATGACCTCGCCCCAGAAGATGTTGTTGGGGTCGTTCACCAGGTTCTGCGACCAGTCGACCCGCATGTACTCGCGGTCCTGCCACTGGACGTCCGAGCTGTTCTCCTCGGTGATGTTCAGCTCTTCGCCGGTGCCCTGGTTGTAGGCCTTCTGGATGTTGAAGTGGCTCTGGATGCGCCACATTCCAACGATCGCGCCGTTGTTCGTCTTGCCGCGGACACCACCCTTGCCGTCGGAGCCGGTGATGTACTCGTAGCCGTTGCGAGCAACGAGGAAGTTTTCGGTGACTTCGAAGCGAACGCGGCGGACGAGGTCTTGCAGACCGTCGCTGAACCACGGGTTGGTACGGTGCACCTCGAGGATGAGGCTGCGGACGTACCACTCGGGCGCGTCGTTCGGGTTGCGCGGGTCGCCGACGAGGTCGGCCTTCTTGATCGCTCCGGGCTGGACGCGATTGATCTCATCGCGCGTGCCCGCACAGCTGGTGGTCGTGGCTGCGGTACCCGCCAAGCAGATACCTGCCACCGCTGCGAGGCCGAGCCTCCTGAACCATGCGCTACGCATCCAACGCCTCCTTGTCTCACCAAGAACCGAAACCGACCTGAAGCTCACTGCGACCGCTCCGTCGCCCTCCCGCGCAGTCCGATCGGTGGACGCAACACGGGGTTGGGGGCGCCCTCTGGCAACTCCCGTTCCAAGTACTGAACGGGCGGGAATTCCAGGAGGACTCGCTTACCAGGGCCGGCGAACCGCGCCTTCGTTAGCGATGTAACGGCAGCCCCGGAGCCCTCCCCGATCGGGTACGCACGCCCCCCTTTCAGCCAGGGGTGGAACGTTGCGCTCCGAGTGAAAGGAGGAGCTTTCGTGGCCGAGCCCTTCTCGTGCGGCCGGAGCTGGAGCGCAAGGAGGCCGATGTAGGTGAGCCGTTATCCGTCTCGCGTCGACCGTCTACCGGCCGGAAAGCGCCGATCCGGGCGACGGGCGACGGTCGGCGGGCGACGGGCGACGGTCCGAGAGGGTTGACCGGCCCGGCTTTCGCTTCTACAAACGAGTGACCCTCACGCGTACGTAAGGGTTAGGCGAACGCGCAATGGACCCCATCCGTCTCCCCCTCGCTCCGCTCGACCGGCTCGCGGAGGCTCTTCCGCAAGAGCCGCCCGCGCCGGAGCGCTTGTTCCAGGTGGGCGATCTCGCGCGCGAGACGGGCAAGACCGTGCGCGCCCTCCACCTCTACGAGGAGCTCGGCCTGCTCCTGCCGCACGCGCGCTCCAAGGGTCGCTATCGGCTCTACGGGCCCGAGGCGCTGCTGCGCGTGCGCTGGATCTCGAAGCTCCAGGAGATGGGGCTCTCGCTCACCGAAATCACCGACCTCGTCCGCGACTGGGAGTCGACCGAGAGCGCGCCCCGCGCCATGGGCAAGATGCGGCGCGTGTTCGAGACGCGTCTGCACCAGACGCGCGCGCAGCTCGAGAAGCTCCACGCGCTCGAGAGCGAGCTCACCGCGTCGCTCGCCTACCTCGACGACTGCGACAACTGCGATCCGGTGCGTTCAACCACGCAGTGCACCGGCTGCGATTTGCACGAATGCGAACACGTGCCGGAGCTCGTAGCCGGCGTTCAATCAAGCGGCTGAATCGAGTGGATGAAGAGAAGATGAAGCTCCCGATCTACATGGATTACCACGCCACCACGCCGGTCGACCCGCGCGTGATCGAGGCGATGCTGCCCTACTTCAACGAGAAGTTCGGCAACGCGGCGAGCCGCAGCCACGCGTTCGGATGGACGGCGGAGGAGGCGGTCGAGCGCTCGCGCGAGGAGATCGCGAAGCTCATCGGCGCCGTCGACGAGAAGTCCGGCCAGGCCGACGGCAAGTCGATCATCTTCACCTCGGGCGCCACCGAGGCGGACAACCTCGCCATCAAGGGCGTCGCCGAGTTCTACAAAGAGAAGGGCAACCACGTCATCACCACCAAGATCGAGCACAAGGCCGTGCTCGACACCTGCAAACGCCTCGAAAAAGAGGGTTTTCAGGTCACCTACCTCGACGTCGACAAGTTCGGCATGGTGAGCCCCGAGCACGTCGCGGCCGCCCTCACCGACAAGACCATCCTCGTGTCGGTCATGCTCGCCAACAACGAGGTGGGCACCGTCCAGCCGATCGCCGAGATCGGCAAGCTCACGCGCAGCAAGGGCGTGCTCCTCCACTGCGACGCGGTGCAGGGCATCGGCAAGGTCCCGTTCGACGTCAACGCGATGAACGTCGATCTCGCCTCGATCACCGCCCACAAGATGTACGGCCCGAAGGGCATCGGCGCGCTCTACGTCCGCCGCAGCAAGCCGCGCGTCCGCCTCACCTCGCAGATGGACGGCGGCGGCCACGAGCGCGGCCTGCGCTCCGGCACGCTCAACGTCCCCGGCATCGTCGGCTTCGCCAAGGCCGCCGAGATCATGCGCCTCGAGGGCAAGGCAGAGAGCGAGCGGATCCTTGCCCAGCGTGAAGCCCTTCGCCGGAAGCTCACATCGAAGCTCGATGAGGTGCACCTCAATGGCCACCCCGAGAAGCGCCTCCCCGGCAACCTCAACCTCTCGTTCGCCTTCGTCGAGGGCGAGGCGATGATCATGGCGATCAAGGACGTCGCCGTGTCGAGCGGCTCGGCCTGCACCAGCGCCTCCCTCGAACCGAGCTACGTGCTCCGCGCAATGGGCGTCGGCGAAGAGGCGGCCCACTCGTCCATTCGGTTCGGGCTCGGCCGTTGGACGACGGACGAAGAGCTCGACTTCGTCGCCAACCTCGTCATCGACAAGGTCAACAAGCTCCGTGAGATGAGCCCGCTGTGGGAGATGCACAAAGAAGGCATCGACCTCTCGCAGGTTCAGTGGGCCGCACACTGAAGGGCATGGAAAGAAATCATGGCATACAGCGACAAAGTCATTGAGCACTACGAGAACCCGCGAAACGTGGGCACGCTCGACAAGAACGACGACAACGTCGGCACCGGTCTCGTCGGCGCCCCGGCGTGCGGCGACGTGATGCGCCTGCAGATCAAGGTCGAGGCCGGCAAGATCGTGGACGCCAAGTTCAAGACCTTTGGTTGCGGGTCGGCGATCGCGTCGTCGTCGCTCGCCACCGAGTGGCTCAAGGGCAAGAGCCTCGAAGAGGCCGAGACGATCCAGAACACCGCGATCGTCGAGGAGCTCAACCTCCCGCCGGTGAAGATCCACTGCTCCGTCCTCGCCGAGGACGCGATCAAGTCCGCCATCGCCGACTTTCGCGCCAAGCAGGCGGCCAAGAAGGGTTGATCATGGAGTCGAAGCCCGAGATTGCCGAGAGCAAGCCGGCCGAAGCGCGACCGAGCCAGCTCTCCCTCACGATCACGTCGAAGGCGGCCGAGATGGCGCGTAAGCAGCTCGCCAAGCGGAGCACGCCCGACTCGATGATCCGTCTCGGCATCCGCGGCGCGGGCTGCTCGGGTTTCACCTATGTCATCGAGTTCGAGGACAAGCCGCCGCGCGATCGCGACCGTGTCTTCGAGCAGGACGGCGTGAAGTTCGTCGTCGACAAGAAGTCGCTCCTCTACCTCGCCGGCACGATCCTCGACTGGGAGCACAAGCTGATGAGTCAGGGCTTCAAGTTCGTGAACCCGAACGAGAAGTCCTCGTGCGGGTGCGGTCACTCGTTCACTGTGTGACGGCCATGGACCCTTTCGCAGTCCTCGGTCTGCCGCGACGCTTCACCCTCGACATGAAGCAGGCCGAGGCGCGGCACCTCGAGCTCTCCAAGACCCTGCACCCCGACCGCTACGCAGCCGCTGCGCCCAACGAGCGGCGCATGGCCCTGTCGCGCGCGGTCGAGGTCAACGAGGCCTGGCGGGCGCTGCGCGATCCGATCAAGCGCGCCGAGGCGATCCTCACGCTCGCCGGCAAGCAGGTCGGCGAGACCCGCGAGCCCAAGCCGGCTCCGGCGTTTCTCATGGAGGTGATGGAGGCGCGCGAGGAGCTCGACGAGGCCAAGGGCAACGCCGAGCACGTCGAGCGCGTCGTTTCGCGGGCGCGCGCGCAGTTCGCCGCCGCCGAGGGTGAGCTCGGCGCCGCGATCGATCGCGGCGCGTTCGACGACGCGATTCCCTTGCTCGGCCGGCTGCGCTACGCAGCGCGCTTCCTCGACGAGGCCCGGCTGGCCGAGGACCACCTCGCCGGGTTCTAACGGCTCGCATTTCACCATGGTCCTCTTCGAGATCTTCGACCCCAAGGCGCGACCTCGTCCGATCGGCATCGATCTCGGGACGACGAACTCGCTCGTCGCGTACATCAAGCAGGGACGCCCGACGGTCGTCACCGACTGCAACTCCGGCGCGCTCGTTCCGAGCGTCGTGTTCTACGGCGAGCACGGCGTGCTCGTGGGAGATCCGGCCAAGAAGCAGGCGGTCGAACACCCGCGCGAGACGATCGTGTCGGTCAAGCGGTTCATGGGACGCGGCGCGGACGATCCGGAGACCCGCCGCCTCGGCCCCTACGAGTTCGCCAACGAGCAAGAGGCGGAGAACCGTCGCGTCGTCCACTTCAAGGTGCGCGATCGGGTGGTCACGCCGGTCGAGGTCTCGGCCGAGATCCTCCGCCAGCTCCGCGACAACGTGCGCGACGAGCTCGGCAACGTCGGCCCCGCGGTGATCACCGTGCCGGCGTACTTCGACGACGCCCAGCGTCAGGCGACCAAGGACGCCGGCAAGCTCGCCGGCCTCGAGGTGCTGCGGCTCCTCAACGAGCCCACGGCCGCCGCCCTCGCCTACGGCCTCGACAAGAAGCAAAACGGTCTCTTCCTCGTCTACGACCTCGGCGGCGGCACCTTCGACGTCACCGTGCTCCGCCTCGAGGACGGCGTGTTTCAGGTGAAGTCCACCGGCGGCGACAGCGCGCTCGGCGGCGACGACATGGACCGCGCGATCGCCGAGCGGCTCCTCGCCGAGGCGAAGCTCGACCACGCGCCCGGCAACGTCCGCCGCGCGCTCGACGCCGCGCGCGCGAGCAAGCACGCGCTCACCGAGCAGGCCTCGGTGGAGTGGGCGCTCGGCGACGCGCGCGGCACGCTCACCCGCAGCGAGCTCGACGCCCTGATCAAGCCGGTCGTCGACCGCACCACTCCACCGGTGAAGCGCGCGCTCCGCGACGCGGGCGTCGACGCGTCCGAGCTCGACGGCGTCATCCTCGTCGGGGGCGCGACCCGCACGCCGCTCGTGCGCGAGACGGTGCAGCGCGTGCTCGGCCGCGAGCCGCTCGCCGACATCGATCCCGACCAGGTCGTCGCGCTCGGCGCCGCGGTGCAGGCCGATCTCCTCGCGGGTGAGCAGCTCGCAGAGGCCGGCGAGGACGTGCTCCTCCTCGACGTCGTTCCCCTGTCGCTCGGCATCGAGACCATGGGCGGCGTCGTCGACAAGATCATCCCGCGCAACACCACGATCCCCACCGGCGCGCGCGCGTCGTTCACGACCTACGCCGACAACCAGACCGGGTTCGAGATCCACGTCGTGCAGGGCGAGCGCGAGCTCGCTCAGGACTGTCGCTCGCTCGCGCGCTTCACGCTCCGCGGCATCCCGCCCATGCCCGCCGGCATCGCCCGCCTCGAGGTCACCTTCAAGGTCGACGCCGACGGCCTGCTCCACGTCCACGCCATCGAGACCACGACCAACCACGAGGCGTCGGTCGACGTGCGCCCCACCTACGGGCTCACCGAGGAAGAGATGGAGGACATGCTGATCGACGCACTCGATCACGGCGAGGAAGATCTCCTCAAGCGGCGCCTGGCCGAGGGCCGGGTCGAGGCCGAGCGCGTGATCCTCGCGACCGAGAAGGGCCTCCGCGACGGCGCCGCGCTGCTCGAGCCCGGCGAGGAGCAGCGCATCCGCAGCGCGATCGACGCGCTCCGCGCCGCGATCGCCGGCGAGAGCGCCGACGCGCTCCGCGTCGCCACCGACACGCTCGACAAGACGACGGCGGAGTTCGCCGCCCGCCGGATGAACGAGGCGATCGCGCGGGCGATCGAGGGCCGCGCGGTCGACGAGGTCGCGGGCGAGGTCGAGCGCGCCAAGGGCGTCGACAAGCACGTCGAAGAGCACGAAAAGAACAGGA
>JALHOE010000149.1 GCA_022843175.1 Deltaproteobacteria bacterium | reverse complement strand
GGGCGCGGCGGCCGAGGCCGCGCTGGCCGGCCACTTGGCCTTCATCGCCGCGAGCGACTTGGTGCCCTCGAACGGCCGCGTGATGTCGGCCGGTCGCTCCTTCTCGATCGCATCGGCGCGGCCGCGATACTCGGTGTCGAACATCGTGAACGCGATGAAGATCACGAGGAACATGCCGCCGCTCACCAGGATGAGCGAGTGCATCTTGTTGTCGTGGAGCAGGTGCATGAACATCGCACCGACGACCGCGGCCTTGATGGTCGCGATCACGACGGCGATGATCAGGTTGGCCGGCCCGAAGTTCACGTAGCTCGCGCCGACCGTGACCGCGGTGAGGACGACCAGCGTGCCCCAGGTGGCGAAGTACACCTTGTAGGGGGTGACGTGCGGCGTGTGATCGGCGCCGTGATGCGCGTGCCCGTGTTGATCGTGGTCGCTCATGTCAGCCCACCAAGTAGAGGAGCGGGAAGAGGTAGATCCAGACGAGGTCGACGAGGTGCCAGTACAGACCGACGCCCTCGACCGGCGCGTAGTAGCGCTGCGAGAACTCGCCGTTGTTCGCGCGGATCATGATCCAGAGGATCAGGCCCATGCCGATGACGACGTGAAGACCGTGGATGCCGGTCATCATGAAGTACACCGCGAAGAACATGCCGGCGTTGGCGTGCTTGAAGCCCTGCGCGTGGAACCACTTACCGGGCAGGAGCCCGTCGTGGATCTTGTGGGTGTACTCGAAGTACTTCACCACCAAGAAGGCGCCCGCGCAGAGGAGCGTGACGAGGAGGAAGAGGACGGTCTTCTTCTTGTCGTTGGTCTGCGCGCTGCGGACCGCGAGGGCCATCGTCAGCGAGCTGAAGATGAGGACCATCGTGTTGACCGCGCCCATCACCTTGTCGAGGTGATGGTTGGCTTCGACGAACGCCTCGTAATACCAGCTGCGGAAGATGAAGAACGCGCAGAACAGGCCGCCGAAGAAGAGGATCTCGGTGACCAGGAACAGCCAGATCCCCATTCGCGCCGAGTCGAACTGCTGATCGGCGGTGTCGAAGTGGTGGGCGATGCTCCAGCCCGGCGAGTGCTTCTTCGGATCGGACGGGCCGATCGGGGAGTCGGTGGCGGCGCTCATGAGTCGCTGGCTCCGGTGGCGTTCGGGTCGTTCGAGTAGTCGTACGGACCGTGGGTAACCTTCGGGGTGACGCGGAAGTTCTCGGTGGGAGGGGGCGTCTCCGTCTGCCACTCGAGGCTCATGCCGCCCCAGGGGTTGTCGGGAGCCTTCGCGCCGCTCTTGAGCGACGTCGCCAGGTTGTAGAGGACGATGAGGAACGCCAGGCCGATGACCCACGAACCGACCGTCGAGAACTGGTGCAGCGGCTGGAACTGGTCGAGGTAGTTGTAGTACCGGCGGGGCATGCCGCGGCTACCCAGGATGAACTGGGTGAAGAACGTCATGTTGAAGCCGATGAACATCACGATCCCGGAGATCCGGCCGAGCTTCTCGTTGAACATCCGCCCGGTGATCTTCGGCCACCAGTGGTGCAGCGCGCCGACGAACGCGAAGACGGTGCCGCCCATCATCACGTAGTGGAAGTGCGCCACGACGAAGTAGGTGTCGTGGAGGTGCACGTCGACGGCGAGCATGCCGAGGAACAGACCGGTGAGGCCGCCGATCGCGAACAGGAAGAGGAACGCGATCGCGTAGACCATCGGGGTCGAGTACGTGATCGACGAGCGCCACAGCGTCGAAATCCAGTTGAACAGCTTCACGCCGGTGGGGATGGCGACGAGGAAGGTGAGGAAGCTGAAGATCGTGGCGGCCATCTCCGACTGACCGGCGACGAACATGTGGTGACCCCACACGAGGAAGCCGATGAGCGCGATGGCGACCGAGCTGAAGGCGATGGCCTTGTAGCCGAAGATCTTGCGCTTCGCGTGCACCGCGATGAGCTCGCTGATCAACCCGAAGCCGGGGAGGATCATGATGTACACGGCCGGGTGGCTGTAGAACCAGAAGAAGTGCTGGAACAGCACCGCGTCGCCGCCGAGCGCCGGGTCGAAGATGCCGATGTGGAACGCGCGCTCGAAGATGAGGAGGAGCAGCGTGATCGCGAGGACCGGCGTCGCGAGGATCTGCACGACGCTCGTTGAGTAGGTCGCCCAGAGGAACAGCGGGAGGCGATACCAACTGACGCCGGGGGCGCGCAGCTTGTGGATGGTGACGATGAAGTTGAGGCCGGTGAGGATCGAGCTGAACCCGGCGACGAACACGCCGAAGGTCACCATGATGACCGCGCCGCTCGTGGTGGACGAGTAGGGGACGTAGAACGTCCAGCCGGTCTCGAGGCCGCCCGCGACCAGGCTGCCGAGCGTGAAGAGCGCGCCCGTCCAGTAGAGGTAGAGCGAGAGCAGGTTGAGCTTGGGGAACGCGACGTCCTTCGCGCCGATCATGATCGGCAGGAAGAAGTTCCCCAACGCTCCCGGGATGCTCGGGATGATGAAGAGGAACACCATGATCGCGCCGTGAAGCGTGAACGCCTGGTTGTACATCGCCGGCGACATGATCGTCTTACGCGGCGTGAGCAGCTCGAGGCGGAGGAGGAGCGCGAAGAAGCCGCCGAGCGAAAACGCAATCAGCGTGCTGATCAGGTACATGATACCGATCCGCTTGTGGTCGACGGTCGTGAGCCACGACCACAGACCCTTCTCGGCGTTCCAGTAGTTCGAGCCGGGCGGCGAACCGTGGCCGTGCTCGTGCTTCTCGGTTCCCGCGCCGGGGACGGCTACTGACATGGCTACTTCTGCTCCTTCACGAAGGCGATGATCGCCTCGATCTGCGGATCCTTCAGCTGCCCCTGGAACACCGGCATGATCGGTGGGTAGCCCTTCACGACCTTGGCGGTCGGGACCAGGATGGACTCCTTGAGATAGTTCTCGTCGACCTTCACCTTGCTGCCGTCGGCGAGCTCTTCCTCGCGGCCGAACAGGCCCTTGAAGGTCGGGCCGGCGAGCTTGCTGCCGTCGAGCGAGTGACAGGCGTTGCAGCCCCATTGCTGGAAGAGCTTCTTGCCGCGCTCCGCGATCGGGATCGACTTGTCCTCGCCGCCGGACTCGAGGAAGTCCTTGTACTTCTGCTCGTCCACCACCTCGACGGTCGCGAGCATGTCGGAGTGGCCGCCGGGCTTGTCGGGCGCGACGTCGCCCTCGGGGCCGCCGCAGTACTCGGTGCACTGCACTGTGTACGTGCCGAGCTGCGTCGCCTCGAACCAGAGCGACGTGTAGACGCCGGGGATCGCGTCCTGCTTGACGCGGAACTCGGGGACCCAGAACGAGTGGAGGACGTCGGTCGCGGACATGACCAGGCGGACCGGCTTGCCCTTGGGGACCACCAGCTTACCGGGGGAGGTGGTGCCGTTCGGGTAGCGGAACGACCAGTTCCACTTCTGCGCGGTGACCTGCACCTCGATCGCGTTGGCCGGAGCGACCGACGCGTTCACCCACGGCGCGAGGCCGACGAAGAACAGCGCGATCAGGATGACCAACGGCAGCACCGTCCACACCACCTCGATCTTGGTGCTGTGGTCGATCGCGCTCGTGACCTCCGTCTCCTTCTTTCGCTTGTATTTCACGACGAAGTAGAACGTCGGGACCATCAAGAGGAAGAAGAAGATGATGCAGGTCCAGAGGACGACATCCCAAGCGAAGTCGATCGACGGTGCGATCGTCGAGGACTGCTTGGGGAGCCAGAAGGAGCCGATGTCGATCTTGGGTCCGGTCATGACACGTCCGGTTCACTGGGTTTACGCATCTCCCTCCGCCACAGGCGCGCGAGGAAGACACCAAGAGCGAGGGCCGAGAGGGTGCCCCCGGCTCGCATGAATCGCTTGCCCGCGAGCACGTAGGAGTGCTCGTTGGGGTCGTAGTGGTAACAGAGCAGCATCACGCGATCCCACGCGGAGCCGAGCTTGCCCTCGGAGGCCTCGGTCAGCGACAGGCGCAGATCGCGCTCGGAGAACTGAATGCCGAGGAGCGTGTGCGAGAGCTTGCCGTTGGGCGAGAGGACGAACGCGCCCGCGGCGTGCGCGAACTGGTCGGTCTTCGCGTCCCAGCGGTAGCCGAAGCCGATCGTCTTCGCGAGCTCGACGACGTTCTTCTCGTCACCCACGAGGAAGTCCCACCCACCCGGATCGACCGGGCGGCCGTAGGCCTGCAGGTAGACGTCGCGCTTCTTGCGCGCGGCCTCGACGGTGTCCCGCTTGTCGAAGCTGACGGTGACGACGCGGAAGTCCTTGCCCGGCTTCCACGCGAGGTCTCGCAGGCCCGCGTTGAGGCCGTTGAGGACGACCGTGCAGAGCATCGGACACTCGTAGTAGGCCATCACGAGGATGACCGGCTTGCCCGAGAAGTAGCTCCCGAGCGTGACCGTCTTGCCCTCGTGATTGGTGAACTGCAGGTCCTTCGGGAGGTCTGCGCCGCGCTTGTCGACGATCTCGATGCCGATGAGCGGCTTCGGCACGTCGTTGCCGGGGAGCCCCGCCTTCGACGGCTCTTGCGGAAAGGCATGCGCAGCCCCACCCGCGAGGGTGACGAGCGCGAACGACGCGAACGTCGCTGCCGGGAGCAAGAGCCGAGGGATCATGGGGCGAAGCGGTCTAGATCAGTGGTGGTGGGGCGCCGAGGCCGAGCCCTTGGGAGGAGCGGTCGAGGCCGACGCCGAGGCCGGCGGCGCGACCGAGGGCGCCGCGGAGGCGGACACACTCGGGGCGGCGGACGCCGAGGTCGCGGCCGAAGCCGACGTCGCGGGCGCGGGCGCGGGGGTGGGCTCGGGCGCGGGCGCGTTGATCTGACCGGGCTGGTAGACCGACATGTTGCCGTACTGCGCGAGCACCAGCTCCTTGGCGCGGGCGACCGGGATGCGGACGATGCCGTCCTTCTGGTTGACCCACTGGTACTTCGTGAGCTTCGCCTGCTCGACGACGTAGAGCTCCTTCTTGAGCGGGTCCTCCGGCTCGAGGAGCTTCTTGTTCACCTCGCCGGCGATCGTCTGCGCGAAGAACTCGCGCACGCCGATCACCACGACGACGGTGATGACCACGATGCCGACGGTGATCGCGAGGATCATCCCGACGTTGATGCGGTCGGGCTCGGCGATGCCGGGCGACTCGTCGTCGCCGTGCGCGTCGTCGTGTCCCTTGGCCGCCACGGCGGGCTCCTCGGGCTTCGGCTCGTCCTCGCCGCGCTCGCCGATGCTGGTGGCCTCGGGGTCGATCCCGTCGGCCGCCTCGGCGGTGTCCTTCTTCTCGGTGTCCGACTCGTCTTTGTCAGAGGTGCTCATCAGAGGTTCTCCGCCCGCATCGCCTCGGGGACTCGCGGGTCGTGCAGCGGGAACAGCGCGCTGCCGGTGGCGCGGCGAGCGACGACGAACGCGCCGACGCCGAGCATGAGGAGGAGCGCGCCGACATCGGCGATGCCGAAGTGCGCGCCGTGGTGATCGAAGTTCGGCTTCACGAGCCAGTACATGTCGATCCAGTGCATCAAGAGCATCCACACCGCGACCGCGCCGAGCACCGTGGAGTTGCGCTTGGGGTGGCGGGAGAGCAGGACGAGGAAGGGCAGCACGAAGTGCCCGAGCAGGATCATCCAGCTGATGGTCTGCCAGCCGGGGACCCAGCGCTCCTTGTAGAAGATCGTCTCCTCGGGGATGTTCGCGTACCAGATGAGGAAGTACTGCGAGAACCCGATGTAGGCGAAGAAGACCACGAAGCCGAAGAGCAGCTTGCCGAGGTCGTGGCGGTGCTCGACGGTGCTCACGCGGTTGAGCAGCCCGACGCCCTGGAGGCGGATGTTGATCAGGCAGAGCACCGAGAGTGCGGCCGTGACCGCTCCGGCGAAGATGTAGACGCCGAAGATCGTCGAGTACCAGTGCGGGTCGAGCGACATCAGCCAGTCGATCGCCGCGAAGGTGAGCGAGAAGCCGAAGAGGAAGAGGCTCGGAGCCGCGACCGCCTGCATCTTCTCGACGACCGAGTCGTCGCGCTTGCTGTCGAGCGTGGAGCTCGACTTGTAGAACCAGATCGAGAGCCCGATCCAGATGACGAAGTAGATCGCCGCGCGGACGTAGAAGAACGTGGGGTTGAGGTACCCGTGCTTGGCGACGATCAGCGGATCGTGGTGCGCGTGCTCGCCCATCCAGTGCTCCCACAGCGTGGGCGCGAAGGCGATGAGCGGGAGGAAGAGCACCGCCGCCGCCGGGAGGATGGCGGTGAGCCATTCGGCGTGGCGACGCGGGGCGACCGACCAACCGGCGCGCGTGACGTGCTGGATGAGCACGAAGAACAGGCCGCCGAGGCCGATCGTCGTGAGCCAGAAGAAGGAGGTGAGGTAGGCCGAGGGGAAGGCCTTGGCGTCCATGAAGTAGCCGGCGGCGGCGCCGACCACGCCGACCACCAGGAGGCCCGTCGCGAGGCTGTTGATCTTCTTGGCCGTCTCCGCGGGGAACCGCTCGACGTCCGCGGGACGCTTGTCGTGACCGTCGTGCGTGCTCATTGCGGCGCCATCTCCGGCTCGATCGAGCCCTTCTTGTCGGCGGGGACGTCGTCCACCTTGGTGGCCTGCGAGCGCTGGAGCACCCGCACCCAGGCGACGATGGCCCAGCGGTCGGCCGCCGGGATCTGCGTGCGGTAGCCCGGCATGTTGCGGACGCCGTTGGAGGCGATGTCGAAGACCTCGCCGTCGCGGAGGCTCTTGGCGTGGTCGGCCGCGAGGTTCACCGGCAGCGGGTAGCCGTGCTTGATGACGAGACCGGCGCCGGAGCCGGTCTTGTCGTGGCACGGGCTGCAGAAGATGTTGAAGCGCTCCTCGCCGCGAGCGAGCAGCTTCTCGTCGACCGCGTAGGGGACGCGGGTGAGGAAGTTGCCGCCGGGATCGCGCCCGGTGAACGGGGCCTCGTCGGCGTGCAGCTGGCCCTGGGCGAGCGTGCCCTCGACGAGCGGGCGCATCGCGCGGCCGTCGGCGAAGAAGGGGTTCGCGGACATCGCCTTGAACTTCGGCTGATGGTCCATGTCGGGGATGAGGTGGAACGGCGCCTCGTCGCTCGGCTGGCCGCGGCAGGCGGACAGCAGGAGGAGCGCGGCGATCGCGACGGACTTGTTCACGGGGACACCTCGGTGACTTCCTGCGCGCCGAGCTTCTCGAGCGTCGCCTTCACCTTGCTCACGTCGAACTTCGGGTCCTTCGCCTCGACCGAGACGAAGAAGCGGTCGTCGCTCGCGCGGTAGAACGAGGGGTGCTGCATCACCGGG
The DNA here is from genome assembly GCA_022843175.1 of Deltaproteobacteria bacterium. Taxonomy (GTDB): domain Bacteria; phylum Myxococcota_A; class Polyangia; order Polyangiales; family JADJMO01; genus JALHOE01. The sequence continues at coordinate 14,529 of JALHOE010000149.1, read as the reverse complement.
TCGAACGGCTTCGGCAGGCGGCAGAGCGCCCAGGTGCCGAAGAACGCGCCGAACGCGGAGAGCAGGACGGTGAGCTCGAACATGATCGGGATCGACGACTGGAGCGCGAACGGCGGCTTGCCGCTGATGTTCCAGGGATAGTCGATGGCGCCCATCCACCACTGCATGAGGACTGCGGTGGCGAGGCCGGTGATCCCGCCGCCGAGGACGATCCACGGGATCGGCGAGGGCTTGAGACCCATCGCGCGCTCGAGCCCGTGGACCGGGAACGGCGTGTGGGCGTCGAAGTCGCGGAACCCCTGATCGCGCAGGTGCTCGCACGCGTGGTAGAGGTCCGCGGGGGACGTGAACATGCCGACCACCGCGTAGACGTTGGCCGGTGCGCGGCCCGTCTTGGTGGTGCCCTTCGGATCAGCCATGGGCCGCCTCCGCCTCTTTCTCGTGAGCGTCTTCCGGGTGGGGGTTCGCTTGCGGCATCACGCCCTTGACCTCGCTGATCGCGATGCCCGGCAGGAACCGGATGAACAGCAGGAACAGCGTGAGGAACAGACCGAAGGTTCCGATGAAGGTCGTGAAGTCGACCAGCTGCGGTCGGAAGTAACCCCACGACGAGGGGAGGAAGTCGCGGTGGAGCGACGTCGCGATGATGACGAAGCGCTCGAACCACATGCCGATGTTCACCGCGATGGAGAGGATGAACATCGCCGGGATCGATGTGCGGATCTTCCGGAACCAGAAGAACTGGGGCGAGAAGACGTTGCACGTCATCATCGTCCAGTACGCCCAGGAGTACGGGCCGAACGCGCGGTTGATGAACGCGAACCGCTCGTAGATGTTGCCCGAGTACCAGGCCATGAAGAACTCCATCCCGTACGCGTATCCAACGAGGGATCCGGTCGCGAGGATGATTTTGTTCATGTTCTCGAGGTGCCGCATCGTGATCAGGTGCTCGAGGCCGTAGGCCTTGCGCACGAGGATCATGAGCGTGACGACCATCGCGAAGCCGGAGAACACGGCGCCGGCGACGAAGTAGGGCGGGAAGATCGTCGTGTGCCAGCCGGGGAGGATGGACACCGCGAAGTCGAAGGAGACGATCGTGTGCACCGAGAGGACGAGCGGCGTGCTCAGACCGGCGAGGATCAGGTAGGCCTTCTCGTAGGTGAGCCAGTGGCGGTGCGAGCCGCGCCAGCCGAGAGCGAGCGTGCCGTAGATGATCTTGCGGAGCTTGGTGGTCGAGCGGTCGCGGAGCGTCGCCAGGTCCGGCACGAGGCCGAGGAACCAGAAGAGCAGCGACACCGTGCCGTAGGTGGAGACCGCGAACACGTCCCACAGCAGCGGGCTCTTGAAGTTCGGCCACATCTGCATCTGGTTCGGGATGGGGAGCATCCAGTAGGCGAACCAGATACGACCGACGTGGAAGCCGGGGTAGATGAGCGCCGCGGCGACCGCGAAGAGCGTCATCGCCTCGGCGGCGCGGTTGATCGACGTGCGCCACTTCTGCCGGAACAGGAAGAGGATCGCGGAGATCAGGGTGCCGGCGTGGCCGATACCGATCCAGAAGACGAAGCCGGTGATGTCCCAGGCCCAGCCGACCGGATGGTTGAGGCCCCACTCGCCGATGCCGACGCCGACGAGGTCGGTGAGCGACCCACCGAGGATCATCAGCATGAAGCCGGCGATCGCGGTGAGCAGCAACCAGCCCTTGGGCGTCTTGCGCTCGACGACGTCGGACACCGCCTCGGTGACCGCGTGGAAGCTCTGCTTGCCGAGGACGAGCGGCGGCCGCTCGATCGTTTGCAGCGTGTTGTCGACGTCGCGCGGGATGACCGCCGCGCGGTTCTCGGGGGGTGCGGCGCTCACTTGTGCTCTCCGTGCGTCGCCGGCGAGCCCGCGGGGGCCGCCGAACCGGGGTTGTGCGGTGCGGCGCTACCGCCGTGTGCACCTGCCGCCACGGGCGCGGCGGGCTCGAGCTCGGGGTTCGGATTGCGGACCTTGCCGAGGTACTGGAGGCGCGGGCCGAAGTTGAACTCGGCGAGCAGCGCGTAGGACCGGGGCAGCGCGACCTTCTTCGAGACCATCGACTCGCGGTCGTTGTAGTCGCCGAAGGTGATCGCGCGGGTGGGGCACGACTGCTGGCAGGCGGTGACGATCGAGCCGTCGCGCACCCGGCCGTCGGCCTCGGTCTTCTTGGCGGAGATGCGCGCCTCGTTGATGCGCTGGACGCACCAGGTGCACTTCTCCATGACACCGCGCGAGCGCACGCTGACGTTGGGGTTCAGCTGCATCTGCTGCGTGGTGATGAAGTTCTTCGAGTAGTTGAAGAAGTTGAAGCGGCGGACCTTGTAGGGGCAGTTGTTGGCGCAGTACCGGGTGCCGATGCAGCGGTTGTAGGCCATGTCGTTCAGCCCCTCGGGGCTGTGCGAGGTGGCGCCGACCGGGCAGACGGACTCGCAGGGCGCGTTCTCGCACTGCTGGCACATCAGCGGCATGGTGACCGAGCGCGGGTCGTCGACCGGGCCCTCGAAGTAGCGGTCGATGCGCAGCCAGTGCATCTCGCGCGACTTGCGGACGCCGAGGACACCGACCACCGGGACGTTGTTCTCGGCCTGACAGGCGACCATGCACGCGTTGCAGCCGATGCAGGCGTTCAAGTCGATCGTCATGCCCCACTTGTGCCCCTGATCGGAGGGGTGCGGGTACCAGAGCGCCTCGAGCGGCGGTCCGGGCGGGGTCATCTTCTTCACCGCCTGCGGATCGGCCGTGTACTGCGCGGCGGTGATCTCGCGGACGATCGGGCGGCCCTCCATGTTGAAGTGCTCTTGCGTTCGCGAGAGCACGTTCTTCTCGATGGAGGCGGTGACCGGCACCGCGACGTTCACGTTGGCCTTGTTGACGTTGCCGGCGGCGACGAACAACCCGGTGCTCTTGAAGAGCGGGTAGGTGTCGACGCCGACGCCGGTCGCCACGCGACCGAGACGGCGGCCCTGGCCGAGGAAGATCGCGACGGACTTGTCGGCCTGGCCGGGGGCGATCACCACCGGCAGCGTGACCGAACCGGCCTCGACGGCGACGGTGACGTGGTCGCCCTCGACGACGTTGAGCTCCTTGGCGGTGGCGGCGGAGAGCCACGCGGTCGAGCCCCACGTGATCTTCGTCATCGCGTCGGGGAGCTCTTGCATCCAACCGTTGTTGGCGAAGCGCCCGTCGAACGCGTGCGGGTCGGGGCGGATGGTGACCTCGAAGCCCGCGCCGGCGACCGGCAGGGTCTTGGCGGCGGCCGCGACCGCGGTGGCGTTGCCCGTGACGGCCTCGGCCGCGAACGCGCTGTCGGCGACGAAGCCGTTGTGCAGCGCCTGCTTCCACGCCCGCTCGTCGCCGCCGAAGGCTTGCGAGAAGGACGCGCGAACGAGCTCGTAGGGCTTGTTGGGCTGACCGACGAGCGCGCGGATCACCTCGGCGTCGCTCCAACCGTCGTACAGCGGCGCGATGAGCGGCTGCACGACGGAGTAGGTGCCGTCCTCGGTGCGGGCGTCGTCCCACGCCTCGAGGAAGTGGGTGCGCGGGATGTGCCAGGTGCACGCCGACGAGGTCTCGTCGATGTGGGTGGACAGGTGGATGCTCGTCGTCGCTCCGGCGATCGCCTTGGCGAAGCCGGCGTCGGCCGGCGCGTCGAAGGCGGGGTTGCCGCCGAGGATGACGACGGTGTCGACCTGCTTGCTGTTGATCGCGTTGGCGAGCTCGACGAGCGCCTTGGGGCCCGCCGGGGTGACGTCGTCGAAGGCGCGGACGTACTTGACGGTGCTGCCGACGTTGCCGAGCGCGTGGTTGATCAACGCGACGACCGCGTGCACCGCGGCCGGCTGGGTCTGCCCGACGAGGAGCGCCGACTTGCTCTTGTTGGCGAGCAGGTCCTTGGCGAGCGCGTCGAGGAACTTCTGCGCGTTGGGGGCCAGGGGCGCCGCGGCCGCGACACCCTCGACGCCGACCTTCTGGGCGAGCGCGAGAACGAGCTGCGCGACGTCGGCGCTCCGCAGGCGGAGGCGATGGTCGGCGTTGGCGCCGGTGACGCTGTGGATGCTCTCGACCGAGTACATGCGGTTGAGGGGGCGGCCGCGCTCCGGGTCGCGGTTGGCGACCCAGCCGCGCGCGTTCTTGAGGGGGCTGCCCTCGTTGGCGAACGCGTCGCAGTCGAACGTGGCGATGACCATCGCCTGGTCGAGCGCGTGGACCGGCTCGAGCGCGCGGCCGAAGGCGAGCTTGGTGCCCTCCTGGCTGGACGTGCGATCGAGCGGCTCGTAGCGCACGACCCGCGCGCTCGGCAGCTGCGCCCTGAGCTCACGGAGCGCGGTGTCGAGCGTGGGCGAGCGATGGGCGGTGGTGATGACGGCGAGCGACTTGCCGCCGTCGCCCTTGAGGCGGGTGCTCAGATCGCGGAGCGTCTTGGTGACGTCGTCGCGGGTGCGCTTCTGCCCCTTCTCGAGCGGCGCGGTGCTCCGGTCCGGATCGTACATGTCGAGGACCAGCGCCTGGAGGTGCGTGGTCGTCCCGCCGAGCGACTCGGGGTGGCGCGGGTTGCCCTCGATCTTGGTCGGGCGTCCCTCGTGGCTCTCGACGAGGAGGCCGATCGCCGTGCCGTAGAGGGTCGTGGCGGTGGCGAAGTAGAGCGGCTTGCCGGGGATCATCTCCTCGGGCGGGCGCGCGTAGGGGAGGATCTTCTCCTCGGGGCGGCGGCAGGCGGTCATGCCTGCGAGCGCCATCGAGGCGCCCATGACCGTGAGGAAGTTGCGGCGCGAGACCTCGCCCTCCTCGGCCGTCATCTCGGAGGTGCCGTCGGGGAACTCCGCGGCGAGCGACGCCTTGTAGTTGGGATCACCCGACTTCTCGGTGAGGCTGCGCCAGTAGCGCTTGTCCGAGCGGTCGTCGTAAACAATGGGTAGGCGCTTCATCGGTGGCACCCCGAGCAGTGCAGCGGCGGAGAGATCTTGCGACCGGTCTTGGTGACGGGCGCGTCGGCGAACTTCTTGCCGTAGTAGTTGTCGGCGGGACCCGCGCTGATGACCGGCGCGTCCTCTTTGGGCTTCCAGTCCATCTTGGTGACGTCCGCGGGATCGCGGAGGTGGTTGCCCGGCTGGCGATGGCAATCGAGGCACCAGCCCATGCTGAGCGGCTGGACCATCGTGACCTTCGGCATCTGGTCGACGCGGCCGTGGCACGACGAACACCCGACGCCCACGGTGACGTGCGCCGAGTGGTCGAAGTAGACGTAGTCCGGGAGCTTGTGGACCTGCACCCACGGGACCGGCGCGCCGGTCGCCCAGCTCTCCCGCACGGGGAGCAGCTTCGGGCTGTCGGTCTTCACCTTCCAGTGACAGTTCATGCACGTCTGCGTCGGGGGAACCGTCGCGTGCTGCGACTTCTCGACGTTGACGTGGCAGTACCGGCAGTCGATGGCCATGTCGCCGGCGTGCAGCTTGTGGCTGTACTCCACCGGCTGATTGGGCTGGTAACCGACGTTGAAGTGCTTATCGGTGCCGTAATAGGTGAGGGCGCCGCCGGCTCCGACTGCGCCCATCGTGACGAGGGCCAGCACGAGAGCTGGGGTTTGGTTGGTCCATCGCGGGAAGTTCCAGCGACGGATGTCCGTTTCGCCCTCTGACCCGGGGTGAGGTGCTTCCACGCGCGGGGTTTTGGACGCTCGGGCCCCTTTCCTTCAAGGATCAAGTTGCCGCGGGCCTGCGGCAGGTTGCCGCGCCCGCGACCTGAACGCGCGTCAGGCGCCGCTCGGACCGCGGTTAATGGAGGCGAGTCCCGCCGCGAGAGCGGGGGCGAAATCAGGAGTCGGCGCCCCGGCGGGTCCACTCGACGTACTTGCGCCGGACGTAGGCGAAGCGCTCCCGCGCCGTCGGATAGCGAGCGCGGAACCACCGGGCGAGATCGACGGTCTCGGCGTCGTTCGCGGGATCGCGTGCGAGCTCGCGGATGCGTGCCCACTCCTCCTCGCTCACGGGCGTCTCGTACCGGTCGCGGACTGCCGGGCTGAGCTTCTGACGGGGAATCATGGCTTCTTGCCCTCGCTCGCCAACGCCTCGAGCAGATCGATGTCTTGGATGTCCTTGGGTCGCAGCGACCACTTCTTCGTCAGAATGAGGTCGGCGATCGAGGGCACCGCCAGAGATACCGGCCCGTCGTAGACCACGGCCTGCCGGCGGTTCCAGGCGTCCTCGAAACGAAGGACCACGCCGTCGCGGGTCGACACCTGGCGGGCGAGCAGTACGTCCACGCGTTCGTCCCCCTCGAGGACGTACCGACCGACGGCCCGTGCGTCGTCCGGTGTGCGGTTGGGGTGGAGCCCGCACGCCTTCGCGGCGGCGTTGAACTGCTCGAGGTGGTCGCTGTCGATCCAGAAGTCGTAGTCGGCGGTGAGGACGGGCAGACCGAGCGCAACGAGCGCGCGGCGGCCGATCAGCAACCAGCGCGCGCCGCTCGCGGACAGCGCGCGGAAGAAGGTCACCTCGTCGAACTCGCTGGCCTCCACATGGTACAGGATACCGCGTTTGACCTGGAGAACAGGTTCGGCGCGTCGAGCGTTTCGAGGCCCCATGACCACGTCCCGACTCACTCTCCTCTTCCTCGCCGCCCTCGGTTGCCGGAGCACGCCCACCCAACCGCCGCCGGCGGCTCCGCCCGCGTCCTCGCTGCAGCAGGCCCTGACTCGCCTCGCCGCGGAGGCGGACGGCGTCGCCGCGGTCACCGTCCTCCACCTCGGCACCGGAGAGCGGGCGTCGGTGCACGGCGACCAGCGGCTGCCGATGATGAGCGTGTTCAAGCTGCCGCTCGCCGTCGCCGCGCTCGCCAGGGTGGACGAGGGGGCGTGGAAGCTCGACCAGTCGATCGAGATCGCCGAGCGCGAGCTCCGCCCCGGCGTGAGCCCGATCGCCGACGCGTGGGCGAAGGGCGACCATACGGTGACCCTCGAGACGATGCTCCGGCTGACGATTCAGGCGAGCGACAACACCGGCGGCGACAAGCTCGTGGCGATGCTCGGGGCCGTGACGCCGCAGCTCTCGAAGCGCGGCATCGTCGGCGTCGACTGCGCCGAGCAGGAGATCGAGATGTTCGCCCGCGTGCACTGCCCGGCGGTGCCGCGCCCGCCGAGCGGGTGGACGTTCCCCGCGATCGACGCGTGTCCGAAGCCCGCGCCCGAGGTGCTGCGCGCGGCGGCGCAGAAGGAGATCGACGCCCCCCCGAACGGCGCCACGACCGATGCGCTCGTCGACATGCTGGCCCGCCTCGAGAAGGGCGTGCTGAAGGACGCGTCGCGCGCGTGGCTCCGCGACACGCTCGCGGGCACCAAGACCGGCGCCGCGCGGCTGCGCGCCGGCCTCCCCGAGGGCGCGCGCCTCGAGCACAAGACCGGCACCGGCGAGACCGTCGACGGAATGACGATCGCGACGAACGACGTCGGCGTGGTCACGCTCCCGAACGGGCAGCGCGTGGCGATCGCCGTGCTGACCGCCGGCTCCAAGCGCGACGCGGCCAAACGCGAAGCGCTCCTCGCCGCGATGTCCCGCGCCACCTGGTCCCACTTCACCCAATAGGCGCGCGCTATGGATAGGCGCGCGCGTAAGCGAGCGCCTGACCCACCGATAGGCGCGCGCGTCAGCGAGCGCCTGACCCACCGATAGGCGCGCGGCTAGGGCTTCGGCAGCGTGTCGATCCACGCCTTGATCGTCGCGAGGCCCGCCGTGTGGACCTGCTCGGTGCCGAGCGGGGGCATCTGGTCCTTGTCGCGGCGGTTCATGCGCGCCCACACCGCGCTGTTGGCGGAGTCGCCTCCCTTGATGCGGTAGGGGAGCGACACGAACTTCTCGGTCGCCTGGTTGACGTTGCTCGTATAGAGCTTCGTCGTCTTCACGTCGCGCTCGCCCACGTAGAGGCGCAGCTCCATGCCGGCGGCGATGAACACCAGCGCGTCGTTCGGGTTGTGGCAGTTGCCGCAGTTGGCGTGGAGCAGGCCGAGCGCCCGCTTCTCGACCTCGGTGCCGGGGGGGCCGTAGTCCTGGTCGGGGTTCGGCGGCGTCTTGAGCTGCGCCTTGATCGTGCTCAGCGACACCGGGGTGCCCTTGTAGAGCTGGATCGCCGAGAACCCGAGGACGCGACCCGGCTCGCCGTCGTGGCAACGCTGGCAGTCGGCCTCCTTGGGGATGTCGTGCGCGGTGCCCTTCACGTTGGCGACCGCCGACGTCGTCCAGGTGGCCTCGGTCTCGCCGTCGTTCCACACGTACGTGCCGTAGCGCCACGAGCTGTCGCCGGTGCGCTCGAGGAGGCGGGTCTCGAGGCGCTTGCCGTCCTTGGCGAACTCCTTCCACAGGCGGGTCCCGACGGGGAACTGCCAGTGGTCCATGTCGGAGTTGTCGATCTGGGTGCCGGCCGGGAGCATCACCCAGCGCTTCTTGTCGGCGGCGTCGCTCCACAGCTCGTAGGTCGGCGCGTAGGCGAGGTTTCGGGGCGCGATCGTCTTGGTCGCGAGGTCTGCGTAGAGGTCCATCGCGGAGAGCTTCTCGCTCCAGGCGACCGGCGCGGTGTCGATCACCTCGGCGGGCGCCGAGTCGACGACGGCGGTGTCGGTCGTGGTCGCGCTGTCGGCCGCGGGCGCGGTGTCGACGGGGGCCGACGAGTCCTCGGCGGCGGGCGCGGGGGCGTCCTCGCTCGAGCAGGCGGAGACGAGCAGACAGAGGCAGAGGAGGCGCTTCATCGCTCGGGCAGCGTAGCGCTTTAGAAGTCCGGCTCCAGCGCGAACCGCCGCTCCTCGCATCCATAGGCGGTGGGCGAGAGCTCGATCAAGGTGTGGAGCGGCACGTCGAGGTGGGGGCACACCTCCGGCGGCCAATCCATAAAGTATGCATACAAAGAGCGGATGACCGCGTTGTGGCCCACGACCAGGACCGGCTGCTTGCGCCGCTCGAGGGCGATGATGATCGGCTCGAGGCGCTGGATTACGTCCTCGTACGACTCGCCCCGCGGGTAGCGGTAGCGGAGCTTGTCGCGGGCGCGGGCGTTGAACTCGTCGGGCATCTGCCGCTCGATCTGCGAGTAGGTCAGGCCCTCGCAGACGCCGGCGTGGATCTCGTCGAGCGCGCGGATCTGGTGCTGCTCCCACGGGAGGTGCCGCGCCGTCTGGATCGCGCGCTTGAGCGTGCTCGTCCACACCAGGGGCGGCTGCTCGGCGCGCTCGGGGAGGAACTTGGCCAGCGCGCGGGCGTAGCCCTCGCCGCGGGTGCTGAGGTCGGGGTTGCCGCCGATCCGGCTCGCCAGGTTGTAGAGGCTCTCGCCGTGCCGCGTGAGCCAGACCGCGCAGTGGGTGACGTGCGTGCTCAGCAGGAACGAGACGAGCCGGCTCGGGAGGTAGCCCTCGATCCGGTGGGCGACGAGCTTGTCGCCGAGGTCGATGAGCTTGATGTAGCTGCCCTCGTCGTCGGCGACCGGCTCGTAGATGCGCTCGTAGTGGCCGATGCGGGCGCGGAAGTCGTCGGCCGCGGCCTCGGGCTCGACGCCCTCGTAGTCGGGCGACATCAGCTTGGTCCCGCGGATGTTGTCCTCGATGACCGAGCGGTCGTCGCAGATCGACTCCACGAACACCAGGTCGACGTCGGCGGAGGCGCACCGGCTGCTCACGAGCTCCCGCTGGCGGCGGGCGGTGTTGGTCGCGTCGTAGATCGCGACGACGCCGTCCCCGGCGAGCCACTCCAGCATGTCCTCGATCGCCTCCTCGGCGACGAGGCTCCGGGCCGCGCGGCCCTCGGCGTTGTCCGGGTCGAAGAACGACGCCGGCTGGGCCGGGCCGAGGCGAGCGCGACGGTAGCTCCCGACGTTGAAGACCCGCGCTCGGTGGCCGAGCCAGGAGAGGTAGCGGGCCAGCTTTCGCGCGAGGTGGGTCTTCCCGCGGGCCGGCAAGCCGACCATCACCAGCACGAGCTTTCGATCGCGCACGCGCCGATTGTCGCACGCCGCGCCGGAAAGATGATGCTGACAATGCTGCCAGATGACGATCGCCGTCGAGGGGCCGGCCGCCCTTCGCCCCCGACGCGGCCCGCGTGGGGCGCCCTCCGGCGCGGGCAGGGGGGGGTTCGCCGCGGGCCACGTCGGCGCGTCACCGAAGCGCGTGGGGCGTCAACGGAGCCGCCACGGTCCCGCCGTCGGGAACGCAAGTGACAGTTCGACGAAATCCCGGGGCGCGCCGCTTGACGCGAGGTGCAACATCTCAATCAATGTGCCCGAATAGGAGCCACCATTGAGCGAACGCCTCTCGACGAAGACGCGGGCCGCAGCCCTCGTCACAGACCCCCCGGCGAACGACGCCGACGCGTGGACCTCCGCCGATGCGCGCGAGCTCTACATGATCGACCGGTGGGGGGCCGGCTACTTCGACGTTAACGAGGACGGCATGGTCACCGTCTCCCCGCTGCAGCAGCGGGGAGGCAAGGTGGTGCTCCTCGACGTCGTCAACGCCGCGATCCGCGAAGAGGGACTCAAGACCCCGCTCATCATCCGGTTCCAGGACATGCTGCACCACCGCGTGCGCACCCTGAACGAGGCGTTCAACCGCGCCATCGCCGACAACAAATACCGCGGCACCTACCGCGGGGTCTTCCCGATCAAGGTCAACCAGCTCCGCGAGGTGGTGCAGGAGATCCTCGAGGCGGGCCGCCCGTTCCACTACGGCATCGAGGTCGGGAGCAAGCCGGAGATGTTCGCCGGCCTCGCCATCCACACCGACAACGAGTCGCTCATCGTCTGCAACGGGTACAAGGACGACGCGTTCATCCGCATCGCGCTCCTCGGTCGCAAGCTCGGCAAGAAGGTCATCCTCATCGCCGAGAAGCTGTCCGAGGTCCGCGCCATCGTCCGCATCGCCAAGGAGATCGGCGTCGAGCCGCAGATCGGCGTCCGCGTCCGCCTCCAGGCCAAGGGCGCGGGCAAGTGGGCCGAGTCGGGCGGCGAGCGCGCGAAGTTCGGCCTCACCACCAGCGAGATCCTCGAAGCCGCCGCCATCCTCAAGGACGCGGGGATGACGAACGCGTTCAAGCTGGTCCACTTCCACGTGGGCTCGCAGGTCCCGGACATCCTCATCGTCAAGCGCGCCGTCCGCGAGGCCGCGCGCTACTACGCGAAGCTCCGTCGCCTCGGACACCCGGTCGAATACCTCGACGTGGGCGGCGGTCTCGCCGTCGACTACGACGGCTCGCGCTCCACCGGCGACGCCTCCATGAACTACTCCGTCGAGGAGTACGCCCGCGACATCGTGTGGAACATCGCCGACATCTGCGACGAGGAGCGGGTGCCCCACCCGCACATCGTCAGCGAGTCCGGTCGCGCGATCGTCGCCCACCACGCGATGCTCGTCGTCGAGGCGTTCGGCGCCGTCGAGCGCACCGCGCGCGACTTCGCGCCCCAGGTCAGCGACCACAAGCTCATCCGCTCGATCAACGAGATCAAAGAGGGCCTCAACATCCGCACCCTCAACGAGACCTGGCACGATCTGCTGCAGGTCCGCGAGGAGGCCGAGAAGCTCTTCGAGGTCGGGCTCCTCGAGCTCGACGTCAAAGCCCACGTCGAGACGGTGTTCTGGCACACCATCGAGGAGATCCGCGAGATCATCCGCAAGATGGACCCGTCCGAGGTCCCCGACGACCTGCTCGACATCGACCAGCGCCTCTACAACCAGCACATCTGCAACTTCTCGGTGTTCCAGTCGCTGCTCGATCACTGGGCGTTCGGCGCGCTCTTCCCCGTCGCGCCGATCCATCGCCTCAACGAGCGGCCCACCATGGAGTCGACGCTGGTCGACATCACCTGCGACTCCGACGGCAAGGTCGCGAAGTTCATCGATCGCGACAAGCCCGAGCGCGACACGCTCCCGCTGCACGCGGTCAACCGCGACGAGGGGCCGTACTACCTCGGCATCTTCCTCACCGGCGCCTATCAGGACATCATGGGCGACATTCACAACCTGTTCGGGCGGGTGAATGAGGTCCACGTCTTCCTCGATGAGGACGAGGACTGCGGCTACTACCTCGAGGAGACGATCTCGGGGAACACGATCAGCGAGGTCCTCAAGATGACCCAGTACGAAACGCCCGACCTCGCCTCGCGGGTCAAGGCGCAGGTCGACGCGGTCATCAAGCAGGACCGCCTCAAGCCGACCGAGGGCATGCGCCTCCTCGCCGAGTACGAGCGCGGCCTCAAGGACACCACGTACCTGAACCTCGCCGAGACGGCGTCGCGCAGCCCGACGAACGGCGGCAGCTAAGTCACGACGGGGCCGCGGGCGTGAGCCCGCGGTTGCGCCCAAGGACGCGCCAAGCTGACGAGCTCGCGTAGGCGCCCGCGCGCGCGTTTGCGTCGGCGCCCGCGTCTGCGTCTCCGCCTCTGCGCGCGCGACGAGATAGGCGCGCGCGTGAGCGAGCGCCCAACGAACCATGCGCTCTCTGCGCGCCCGGAGAGTCGACGAGCGCGCCGAGCGCACCAAGAACGGAGCACTCTCGCTGCACAGCGGACGCGGTCGTGTGCGAGCTCTCCGGACGCCGTAGCGAGGCCTTGCGAGCGGGAGGCGAGGCGTCGCGGAGGTGTTGAGACGCGTAAGATCGAGGGAGCCGAGGGGGAATTAGCGGCGGTGGAGCAAGAGGCCTGTAGATCCGGAGCGGCGCCGGTCCGGAGAGGTCGCACACGACCGCGGCCGCGATCACGAAGGACGGAGTGACTACCCCGCCGGTTCGGGCTCCGCCTCGAGCTCGGGCGCCGGCGCGCCGAACAAGCGCTCGCCCTCGGAGACGAGCACGAACACGCCGCCCGCGATCGCCGGGAGCAGGTACGCGAAGTGATAGACGAACATGAACGCGAGCGCGCGCGATTGGTCGACGCCGAAGTACACGAGCGCAGCCGTGCCGCCCGCTTCGACCGTGCCCACGGCGCCGGGCGACGAGATCACCGACGCGAGGTTGAACGCGACGAGCACGCAGAACGCCGAGACCAGCGTGAGGTGGATGCCGAAGAAGCCGGCCGCGTACGAGAGCACCACCGTCTCCCAGATCCACGGGAGCGGCGCGATGCAGAAGGCGATCATCCACGTGCGCGGCGCGCGAAACGCCTCGATGCCCTGCTTGAACGGTACGTAGATCCGCGCGAGCCGGGAGTCGGGCTTCGGCTGGTAGCCGCTCCGCGTGAGCAGGACCATCGCGAGCGCCCACACGCTGAGGCTGCCGCCGAACACGCCGAGCACCTTCCACATCCACGGCGGCGGGTGGGTGAAGGCGAGCATCACCACGAAGGCGGGGATCCAGCCCCACCAGTCGAGCCAGCGATCGACGATCTCGGTGCCGAAGATCGCCGCGCGGCTCTTGCCCGTGCGCCGCCCGAGGTATTGCACGCGCAGCAGATCGCCGCCGCGCGCCGGCAGGATGGCGTTGAACATCGTGCCGACGATCTGCGCGCGATAGGCCTGCGGATACCGCAGACCGAGCACCGGCCGCATCACCGCGTACCAGCGCAGCGACTGGAGCCCGAGGATCACGTAGCTCGACGCCACGCACAGCAGGAGGGCCCACGGCGAGAGCGAGCCGACGTGCGCGAAGAAGACGCGCGGCTTCACGCCGAGCAGATAGCCGGCGACGACGGCGATCGTGAGCCCCGCGACCAGCCCGAGCACGGGCCGCAGCCAACGTGCGCGGGTTGTTGGTGGAGACAAGGATGGAGCCTACGTTGCCGAGCCTCGCGCGTCACATGTTGTCGGTCACGCGCTTGGCACTTCGGATCTCGCCGGCCCGTGTCGCCCAGAGGATTCGATCCTCGTCGATGGCGAGCGAGAGCACATCGCCCCCGGTGTCGGCGACGACGCGCACGGCCGAGATCTTCGGCTCGAAGTAGAGCTGACCGTTCGTCGCGACGATTTGATTGGCTCGTGCGGCGACGAGGTTCTCGCCCGACCAGCGGTCCTCGATGGCGATGGCGGAGACGAAGCCGCCGAGATCGAGCGCCGTCGTCGCGCCATCGCCGGCGTTCACCGTGCGAAGCACCCCGTCGGCGCCGAGCAGCAGGTACGCCGAGTAGTGGAGCGCGCGCGCCGCGACCGGCGCCGCGACCGTGACCGCCCGGTCCACGCCGTCGATACGGAGGAGCTGGTCGCGCGTGACCACCGCCAGCTCGACGCCGTCGTCGGGCGATGGCTCGAAGTCACCGACGGCCGCCACGATGTCGCCCGCGACGGTCTTCACCGTGAAGGTCTCCTCGAAGCCGAAGCGGCCGTAGACCGTGCGGCTGCGGCCGTAGATCAACCCGCGATCGCGGCCGAGGTCGACGGTGCGCACCGGATCCTTCGGCTTCCGCTCGCCGTGCATCTCGTAGCCCGTCCCGTCGACGCTCATGCAGGTGAGCCCGCCGCCCGCGTCGCCGAAGCAGAAGCGCGTGCCGTGCACCGCGAGCGCGCACGCCCCCGACGGCGCCGTGCCGAGCTCGCGCGCGGTGCTCCCCGGC
>JALHOE010000148.1 GCA_022843175.1 Deltaproteobacteria bacterium | reverse complement strand
GAGCGGCGCGCGCGCCACCGGCACGCTGCCGCCGCCGGGCGCCGCGGTCGAGGGGCCATTCGTGCTCGGCGCGCCGCGCTCGCCGAACGGTTCGTGGCTCGTCGTGCCGACCCGCTTCGGTGTGCTGCGTCGCGAATCGGGCGTCGGAGCCCTGGTCCGCGTCAAGGACCTCGAGGGCCTCTACCCCAGCCTGCGCGAGTGCGCCGTCGCCGACGGCGGCAGCAAGCTCGCGTGCGTCCGCGAGACGAAGGTCGTGGTGATCGACACGAGCAGCGCGCCCTCGGCGCCATCCGGCGACGAGTAGACTTGCCGCCGCAAAACGCCGCGCGTACGTCCTCGTCGTGGCCTCCGAGATTGAATCGCGGATCGAAAAGCTTCAGCACGCCGAGGAAGAGGTCCGTCGCCTGCAGGACGAGCTCATCGAGGGCGCCAGCACGGCGCGCGCGGCCACCCTCGACGCGCTCCGCGAGGCGGTGCTCGAGGGGCTCGGCCACGGCGAGGGCCCCGAAGCCGCGGCGTCGCTCGTGCCGATCGCCGAGATCCTCGGCGAGCTCGACGGCCCCGAGGTCTGCGATCTCCTCATCGACCTCCTTGGGAGCGACGAGCCCGAGGTCCGCTTCACCGCGGGGCGTGCGCTGCAGGACCTCGCGTTCGATCGCTTCAAAGAGGTCGCCGAGGCCGCCGAGCGCGCCGTCAAGCGCGTGCCGCGCAACAGCGAGGCGCTCCGCGAGCTCCCCTACGTCGTCGCCGAGGTCGGCGAGCCCGGCATCCCGAAGATCCTGCGCGGCTACCTCGCGCACGCCGACGCGGATGTGGTCGCGGCCGCGATCGAGGCGCTCGCCGCGCTCGGCGATCCGGCGGCCGTCCCCGAGCTGCGCAAGCTCGCCCGCGACCCGCGCACCGTTCAGCTCGACGATGGCGAGGGGGACACGCAGTCGTCAATCGGCGTGCTCGCGCAAGAGGCGATCGAGATGATCGACGAGGGCAACGCGCCGCCCGCGCCGCCGCAGCGCGATCCGCGCGGCGGAGGTCGCCGTCGGTGAACAAGAGCGGCCCGCGTCCAGGGAGCCAGCCGGCTCTTCCCGCGGTGGGCGCGAGCGCGGCCGACATCGCCGCGCGGCCCGAGCTGTCGGTCGTCACGCCGCTCGCACCGGGCGACGCCGCGATCTTCGAGACGTTCGTCAATCCGCGCTATCTCCGCCACTACGGCGAGCTCGTGCTCGACATGATCTCGCCGCCGGGCACGCCGGGCGACGCGATCGTCGCGCACTTCGGGTGTCGCACCGGCTTCCCCGAGCGCTTGCTCGTCGAGGCGCTCGGGCCCATGCGCCTCGTCGGCACCGACCCGTCGCTCTCTGCGCTCGAGCTCGCGCGCGCGAAGGCCGCGGCGATCCCCGATCTGTCGGCCGACTATCGCCTGTTCGAGGGCTTCCCCTCCCCGATGCCCGATCAGTCGTTCACCCACGCGCTGATCCTCCATCCGCCCGGCCGCGCGGCGAGCCGCCTGCACTTCGTCAAGGACGCCGCGCGCGTCCTGTTGCCCGGCGGTCAGCTGCTCCTCGCGCTGCCGCTGCGTGGCTCGTTCGCCGAGCTCGCCGACCTCCTCCGCGAGTTCGCGACCAAGCACGATCAGAAGGCCGTCTACGACTCCGTCGAGGCCGCGGTCGCGCTCCGCCCCACGCCCGAGTCGCTCGCCGAGGAGCTCGAGGCGCTCGGCTTCGTCGACACCGACGTCGACTTCCGCGCGGTGACGATCCCGTTCCAGAACGGCCGCGACTTCCTCGAGGATCCGACCACCCGCCTGCTGCTGCTACCGGAGTGGCAGATGAACCTCGGCCTCGACGAGGCCGCGTTCAAGGCGGCGTTCAACTACGTGCGCGACGCCATCGATCGCTACTGGTCCGAGGGCGGCTTCGAGCTCTCGGTCATCGTCGGCTGCGCCCGCGGCCACCGCGGCTAACCAATCAGGCGCACGCGTCAGCACGGGCGCACGTCAGGACAGGCGCGCGCGTCAGCGAGCGCCTGACCCGCGCGGGCCCGTCAGGCCAGCCCGTCGCGCGATCCGAACAGCATTCGAGTCCAGGCGCTCGCTGACGCGCGCGCCTGTGGGAGCTACATCGCCGCTTCGGCGGCTTTCAGCTTCTTGCGGCCCTCGTCGAGCTGGTCGCGGGCCTTGAGCGTTCGCGCGTGCAGCGCGTTGAGCTGGGACTGCAGTGACTTGACCTGCGTGACGCCGAGGTTGACGTCGCGCGCGCCGTCGTCGATCGCCTTCTGGCCGGCGGCGATCTTCGCGTCTCCCGCGGAGGAGAGGCCGCGCTTCTTGAGGTCTCGCCCCATCTTCTGCAGGCGCTGTCCCTCGGAGATGTTGTGCTTGCCCTTGAGGATGAGGGCGTTGGCGGCCTTGAGCGAGGTGTTGACCTTCTTGGTCTCGTCGCGAACGGCCTCGACCTCTTTGTTCGCCGCCTCGACCTGCGCGAGCGCGGCCTTGAGGTTGGCGACCGCCTGCGGGTGCGGGGGCTTGGCCGACGCGCTGCCAATCGCCGCGGGCTTCGTGGGGAGCGCGCTCGGAGCCGTTCCGGGCTCGGCCACGACGACTCGCGCGGTCGAGACGATCGCGAGAACCACTACCGACGCGCGCCACTGCAACATCGCGATACTCCCCCGAACGAACCGGGCGCCAAGCCTACTCCGCTCCCGGCAAAAGGCGAGCGAGCCCCTGCTTTTCCGCGGCGCCCGCGCCATGGTAATTGGTCCGGTGAATCCGCCGCCGCGGACGTTCGTCCACTCGGAAAGGCCTGCCATGTCCCTTGCTTCTCGTGTGCTCGGCGCCGCGTCCCTGTCGCTCCTCCTGTCCCTCGCGGGCTGCCCCAAGGGCCAGTGCTTCCTCCGGTTCCAGGAGACCGACTCCGCCGGCAACGTGAAGAGCAACAAATGCCTGCTCGACACCTGCCCCACGAACGCGAGCTTCACCGAGGGCACCGGGTGCGCGTGCGACAAGGGCTTCCTCACGGTGGGCGGCGCCTGCCTCACCGAGGCCGAGGCGAACAAGAGCTGCGGCGTCGGCAACAAGTTCGCCAACGGCGGCTGCGTGGCGATCGCGTGTCCCGCCGGCCAGGTGCTCAACGCCTCGACGGGCGCGTGCGAGTCCAAGAAGGCCTCCGACCAAGCGGTCGCCGCCAACGCCGGCGTCACCCTGAAAGAGGGTCAGAGCGTCGGCTGCCCCGCCGGCTACACCTACGTGGTCAACGGCAGCGAGGGCGCCTGCGTCCCCAACGAGCTCACCTGCGCGACCGGCACCAAGTGGGACGGCAGCAAGTGCGTCGCCATGCAGTGCCCCGCCGGCACCGCGTTCGACGCGAGCACCGGTCAGTGCGTCAAGCTCGCCACCACCGGCGACGAGAAGACCTTCAGCGTTGTGGCCAAGCTCAAGTCCGCGCTCGGCCCCGACTTCTGCGCCCCCCACGCGAAGAACCCGGCAGGCTTCAACGTGCAGCCGGGCGCCTCGCTCACCATCAAGGTCACCGTCGCCGTGGACGTGCCGGGCATGAACCTCGAGCAGACCAACCTGGTCTCGGTGCGCACCACCAACGTCGGCGGCGCCGAGCTCACCGAGAAGATGTACCCGGGCGTCGGCCGCATCAACAAGCAGGTCAACGAGCAGACCATCCCCGGCATCCGCAAGCTCGGCGGCAAGTCGGTCGAGCCCAATGCGACCGCGGAGGTCACCTGCGTGATCAAGCGCGCCCCGATCCAGGTCGTCGAGACCCACGGCGGCGGCGTCTAGCCAACCCGACTGCCAACTTGGCAGCAACCCCGCAATCGGGTGCCGTTGCTGTCGCTCCGGCTCCGCGCCGCGAGCGAGATCTTGCGGGATTTCCTTGCGTCGCAGGGGTGGCACGACGAATGCTCGGGAGCACGTCGATGCTCCGGCCCCTCCTCGTTCTGTCGAGCGTTCTCGCCGTTCTCTTCGCGACCGCCACGTCGTTCGCGCAGACGATGACGATCTCGAACATTCGGCGCGAGGGCACCACGCGCATCTTCGCCTCCGAGCCGTTCGACAAGAACCAGGGCAACTCGGGCTTCAACCGCGCCGACTGCTTCGACGACAAGCAGATCGTGAAGTTCTTCGTCGGCAACATCCCCGCCGACGCCGACCACATCGAGCTGTGGGTCCGCAACAGCGACGCGACCTGCGCGAACACGATCAACTGGCCCGACGGGACCGACCCGCAGTGCGGTCGGGTCAAGAGCTGGACGCGCTCGGTCGCGAACAACGCGGACATCACGTTCAAGCCGATCGAAGTCATCTACGCGATCCGCAACCGCAAGCACTCCGACCAGACCACGCTCGTGCCCACCGAGGTGTGCAACGACACGAGCGGCGCCACGCCCTTCGAGTTCTGGTTCCAGCTGATGGCCTTCAAGGGGGACCGGGTGCTCGGGTGGACGGGCACCAGCGGCACCACCGGGACCGTGAGCGCGGGAGAGGTCGTCGGGCGCAAATCGTCGTACGACGTGAGCGGTCCGCTCCCCCCGAGCGATCCCTCGCTCGGCGCCGGCAACCGACTGCTGGTCGCGAACTTCAAGAGCACCGCCGGCAACACCACGGGCGGCGATCTCGTCGGCTACCGCGCGTACTGCTTCCCCTCGCGCTCGGGCAAGACCGCCGTCGGCGACGCCGGCACCGCGGCCACGCCCGAGACGGGCACCACGGACACCGGCACCGCCGTCGAGGACGGGGGCGACGCGGGGGACGCCGCGGGGGACGCCGCGGGCGAAGACGGGGGCGACGCCGACACCGGCACGGTCGTGGACACCGGCAGCGCGGCTGCGACGGATGCGGCGGTCCCCGCCAACTGCCCGGCCAACGTGCCCTTCACGGCGGGTGAGATCCCCGGCCCCGAGCTCGACGAGTTCATCTGCATGCCGGACACCAACACGTCGTCCGGCAAGCTGACGATCAGCGGCCTCACCAACGACATCACCTACGCGGTCGCGCTCACGAGCAGCGACCGGCACGGCAACCCCGGCGCGTTCTCCGGCGTCACGTGCGGCACGCCGAAGCTCACCAACGATTTCTACACGCTCTATCGCAACGGCGGCGGCACCGCCGGCGGCGGCTACTGCGCGATCGGGCCGCGCGGCGCCTCGTTCGGCCTCGCGGGCGTTTCCCTCCTGCTCGCCCTTCTCGCGCGGTTCGCGCGCCGGCATCCCCGATGAAACGAATCGCTCTGCTCGTTGCGTCGTCCCTCGGCCTCGTCACGTCCGTCGCCGAGGCGCAGGTCGATCCCACCCGTCCGAAGGATCCGTACCTCATGGTCGAGATTCGCTTCGGACCCTACCGGCCCAACGTCGACGAGGGGCCGGTCTCGGGCCGCCCCTACGACACGGCGTTCGGAGACGCCACCCGCTACATGGTCGGCGCCGAGGTCGACTGGCAGGCGCTGCACATCAAACACTTCGGCTCGCTCGGGGTCGGCGGCATGTTCGGCTACACGCGCGCGACCGCGAACGCGAAGTTCGCCGACGGCTCGGGCGACAGCGCGGAGGACACCACGTTCTCCCAGTGGAACCTCGTCGCGCTGGGCGTCCTGCGCGTCAACGTCCTCGCGCGGGAGACGTGGATCCCGCTCGTCCCCTACGCGAAGGTCGGTCCGGGCGTGAGCCTGTGGTCGGCGGGCAACGGCTCCGGCACCGTCAACGTCGACGGCGTCGAGGGCAAGGGCCGCACGTTCGGCATGGTCTACGCCTTCGGCGGCATGTTCCTGCTCGACTCGATCGATCGTCAGGCCGCCAAGACGTTCGCCGCCGAGCAGGGCGTCAAGCACACCTACTTCTTCTTCGAGTACATGATGGCCGAGCTCAAGGGCCTCGGTCAGACCAACGCCATGCACGTCGGCTCGCGCACCTGGCAGCTCGGCCTGGCGATGGAGCTGTAGGCGCGTTTGGTTTGTGTCCAGGCGCTCGCTGACGCGCGCGCCTATGCGTCGCCCCCAACAGGCGCGCGCGTCAGCGAGCGCCTATGCGCAGGCGCGCGCGTCAGCGAGCGCCTATGCGCAGGGGCGCGCGTCAGCGAGCGCCTATGCGCAGGCGCGCGTCAGCGAGCGCCTTACGCAATCCCGAGCCCCCTCAGCCGATCACGCCGCGGTCGCGCGCGATGGCCGCGATCTCCGGCCTGCGCGCGTCGAGCTCGGGGCCATCCTTCACGGGCAGGAACCGGCTCGAGAGCCCCTCGCGCGGCACCTTGATGAAGCGCGTGTCGAGGACGCTGGTGAGCTCGCCGAGCAGGCGCTCGAACTGGATCGCGTCGCGGCCATCGACCTGCTTCTTCACCTCGAACCACGACCAGTCGATCTTCGCGTCGCGGAGCGCGCGCGCGTCGATGAGGAACGTGTTGGTGTTGAACGTGCGCACGCGCGTCGCGTCGAAGCCCTTGGGGAGCCGGAACTCCTCGAGGATGACCGGACGGCCGTCCCACCGGCAGGGGATGCCGCCCTTGTCGGTGCCGACCTTGTCGACGACCTCGACGGTGAGCTGAGAGCCGTGACCGAGGTGCCAACCGAGCAGCATCGGATCGATCGTCGCGCCGAGGTTGTCGATGTTGGCGACCCACACCGTCTTGCCGCCGTTGGCGAGGAAGTCGTCGAGCAGGCCCGAGCGTTTGAGGGCGTCGGGGAGGTCGCCGTGACCGGTCGCGTACAGGCTCGGCCCGCCGTCGGGGC
Source organism: Deltaproteobacteria bacterium (assembly GCA_022843175.1). Lineage (GTDB taxonomy): Bacteria > Myxococcota_A > Polyangia > Polyangiales > JADJMO01 > JALHOE01. The sequence continues at coordinate 15,238 of JALHOE010000148.1, read as the reverse complement.
CCTTGAACATGTCGGCGTTGCCGGTGAGGCGGACCGAGATGTCCTGCTGGAAGGTGGCGATCGACCGCCCCTCGCGCAGCGGCTCGATCGCCTGCTCGATCGTCGCCGCGGTGGCGTACGAGGTCATGATCCACAGCGGGATGCGCGCGCCGTATCGCTGATGGAGCAGGTCGACTTCTTTGATCCGGTAGCCGAGGAAGGTGAGGTCGGGCAGGACCTCGACCATCGCCTTGACGACGCCGCCCATGCGCGTGGCCATGCCGCCGGCGAGCACGATGAAGGCGACCTCGCCGCGGGCAATCGCCGAACGGCCGCGGTCGACGGCCGCGGCGCCCTCGGCGGTGGCCGCGGCGGGGACCGGGACGACGTCGCCGTCGCGCGGCGGCTCGACGACACCGGAGACTCGATTGGCGTCCGGACCGCCCTTGCCCACCCGCTGCGCCAATGTCTCGAGGCGCTCGCGATCGAAATGGGCCTTTTCGAGCTGGGCCCGGAGCTTGGGAGGGAGCGCGTCGAGCGCCTTGGTGATCCTCATGGGATGGCCGGCGCACTGCATCGTACCCCAAAGAGGCCCGACTCGTGGCGCAGATCACGCTACGATGGTGTTCGAACTCGGGGGCACCCATGACGGGACGCGGAGCGGCAATGGCGATCGCGATCACGACGTGCTCATGCGTCGTCGTGGCGCACCGGCCCACGCGCTCCGAGGTCGCGTATCCGCCGCCCGCGCCCGCGAGCGAAGCGCCGGTCCTGTGCGATCCCGGTTACGCGCGCGTGCCCGGCCACTGGCGCTGGAACGGCTACCAATATGCGTGGGTGCCGCAGCGCTGCGTCTATCGCCCGGGCTACCGCTACGAGGCCGGCGGCTACTACACTTGCGGCGACGGCTACTGCTTCCGCGAGGGCAGCTGGATTCAGGTCTCCGGTGGCGTCGTGATCACGCCGCGCTAGGAACTTTTCTCCCACCCGGCCGTCCAATCCCTCATGCGCCCCCCTGCCCGCCGCTTGCTCGTCGCCGCCGCGCTCGTCGTGGCGGTGCCGGCGCTCGCGCAGCAGGGGCCCATCGTCCACGAGTACGTCCCCTACGATCCGACCGCCGAGAGCGAGCTCGGGGTGGTCACCACCGAGGGCGGCTTCGAGGTCGAGAAGATCACCACCAGCGGCAAGATCACCGCGCCGGATCCCGGCCGCCCGATCACCGACAAAACGCCGCTCTACTCTGCGAAATCCGCGGTCCCCGAGAAATACTCGCCAGACCGCGACACCCGCCGCGTCGACCACGTCAACTACGACGACCCGTTCCGCCCCCGGCTCGCGCCCTTCAAGCGCCTCGTCGCCTACGACGCGGTCGAGACCGACTACACCCTCAAGATCTCCGATCCCAAGAAATCGAAAGTCGACGTCGGCGGCGAGAAGCTCAAGCATGGCCGGCCCGACGTGTTCTACGTCGACCTCGCCGTCGAGCTCCGCGCCGGCGAGTCGATCCGCATCCCGAGCGCGGTCGGCGGCACCCTCGTCAAGAAGGCGCACCTCAATCCGAGCGTCACCTTTCGCATCGAGCGCGACTCGGCCGAGAACCTGTTCATCGTCGCCGACGGCGGCGGCTCGGCGCGCCTGATCATGGAGCTCGAGGCCCCGCGCGAGGCGTTCGGCGAGGCCGAGCGCGAGCCCACCTGGGCCGAGCTCGCGAGCGCCATGACGAGCAAGCTCCCGCCGAGCGTGCAGCGCGCGGCCGAGGAGTTCGCCACCAAGGACCTCAAGATCGACAAGACGACGTCCGAGCCGCGCGACGCGATCCGAATGCTCGTGCGCTACTTCCGCGAGTTCAAGGAGAGCGAGGATCCGCCGCCCAACACCGGCGACATCTACCTCGACCTCGTGCGTGCGAAGAAGGGCGTGTGTCGACACCGCGCGTTCGGCTTCATGGTCACCGCGCTCGGCATGGGCATCCCCACGCGGTTCGTTCACAACGAGGCGCACGCGTGGGTCGAGGTGTGGGACGGCATCTACTGGCGGCGCATCGATCTCGGCGGCGCCGGTCGCACGCTCGACGACAAGACCGAGCGCCCCGAGAAGCCGCAGCCCGCCTACGATCCGCCGCACGATCCGTACACGTGGCCGCCGGGTGCCACCAAGGGCAGCGATCTCATCCCGCCGAGCGCGCCGTCGCCCTCGCCCACCGGCACCGGCGCCGGCACCGTCCCCACGCCCACGCCCACGCCCACGGCGAGCGGTTCGACGCCGCCGCCGTCGACGGCGCCGCCCTCGAAGATCACCCTCAACCTTCCGACCGCACCGGCCGCCGGCGAGCTCGAGGTGCTCCGCACCAAGGCGCTGCGCGTCTCCGGCAAGGTCGTCGATTCCACGGGTGCACCGTGCAAGGGCGTGCGCGTCGAGATCCACCTCAGCTCGCCGAGCGCGGCCAAGTCGCCGCCGGTCGCCGGTGTGCTCATCACCGACGCCGACGGCAACTACGAGGGCGACGTCGTGATCAAGATCGACGTCGAGCCGGGAGACTACTCCGTCCGCGCGGAGACCCCGGGCCAGGGCACCTGCGGCACGGGCAAGAGTGAGTGAGCTCCGCGAGCTGCTCGACAAATACCTGACGATGCGCGCGCTCCGAGCCGAGCGCGCGTTCACCACGCCCTCGCGCACCGTGCTCCGCGCCGTGTCGCAGCGATGGCCCGGCGTGCTCGCGGAGATCGATCGCATCGCGCCCGAGCTGCTCGAGGAGCGCATCGCCACCCTCACCGCGGCGCTCGAGTGCGACGCCGAGCCGCCGCTCTGGGCGCGGGCGTGGATCCTCACCCATGCCCGCCTGCGCGGCGCGCTCGCCATCAAGTTCCGCCTCCGCGGCGGGCGCCCGCTCGGAGATCCGACGACGCTGCCGCCGGATGCGGCGCCCTACCTCGATCGCATCGGCGAGATCGCGTCCCCGCCCAACGGCCGCCTCGTCGAGCTCGTCTACGCCGACGTCGCCCGGGAGCTCGGCCTCGACCCCGCCGAGATGCGCACGCTGCTCATGCCGCGCCCCTGATCAGTTGAGATCGCGCTTGCCGAAGATCTCGTCCCAGCCCTCCCGGTAGGCCTCGGTGGCGACGCGGGTCGGCCCCTTGTGCGCCGGGGGGCGGTTGTCGACGTGGACCTCGACGTCGCACACGCGCGGGTTGGCCTCGGTCGGCTTCAGCGAGACGAGCTCCCCGACGATCGGCTCGCCCTCGCGCACGCTCCGCACCAGCCCGGCCTCGACCGGCGCGCCGTCGCCGCGCTGACGCAGCACGGCAAGACCCCGGTTCTCGACCTCGCCGAGGACGATGGCGCGGTCCCTCGGCTTCGGTTCCTCGGCCACCATCTGGGTTTAGCACGGTATCCTCCCGGCCCCCCATGGCCAGCCCGCACCCCCATCCCGACGAGAGTGTCGAAAAGCGCGTCGACGCCGGAGGCGCGTCGGCGCCGGACATCGCGGAGGAAGACCGCGCGATGGCGGCGCCCACCGGGGACGCGGCGCTCGCGATCGAGCTCAAGTGGCTCAACGAGGTCTATCAGGGCGACCACGTCAAGCAGGCGACGGCGCGCGCCATCCTCATGGGCGCGATCCTCGGCGGCGCGCTCTCGCTGCAGAACCTCTACGTCGGCCTCAAAACGGGCTGGGGCCTCGGCGTCGCGATCACCGCGTGCATCCTCTCGTACACGATCTACTCCGGCCTGGTGCGGCTCGCCCCGAAGGTGTTCGGGCCGCCGATGTCGATCCTCGAGAACAACGCGATGCAGTCGACGGCGTCGTCGGCTGGTTACTCCACCGGCGGCGTCATGACGTCGGCGATCGCCGCGTTCCTCCTCGTCACCGGCAAGCACGTCGGCTGGGTCGCGCTCGCCTCGTGGACGTTCTTCCTCGCGGTCCTCGGCACCGTGATGGCGATCCCCATGAAGCGGCAGATGATCAACATCGAGCAGCTCAAGTTCCCGAGCGGCATCGCCGCCGCCGAGACGCTCCGCTCGCTCCACGCCGAGGGCGACGAGGCCGCGAAGAAGTCGCGCGCGCTCGGGTGGGCCGCGCTGATCGGCGCGCTCCTCGCGTGGTTCCGCGACGCGCACGTCACCGCCGGGGTCAAGGCCATGACGGTGCCCGGAAAGGTCCTCGGGGTGCTCACCAAGTGGTCGAAGTTCCCCGCCATGATCGAGATCCCCAAGCTGATGATCGCGGGCAAGCCGGCGATCCAGTGGACGATCGGCGTCGAGGGCTCGCTGATCATGATCGCGGCCGGCGCGCTGATGGGGCTCCGCACCACCATCTCGATGGTCATCGCCGCGATCGCCAACTACGCGGTCGTGGCGCCGTACATCATGAACAAGGGCGGCATCGCCAAGCTCGGCTACCGCGGCATCGTCGCGTGGTCGCTGTGGCCGGGCGCCGCGCTGATGGTCACGAGCGGCCTGCTCACGTTCGCGCTGCAGTGGCGCACCGTGGTGCGCGCGTTCAAGGGCCTCGGCAACGTCTTCGGCAAGAAGAAGTCCCACGGCGCCGAGGGCGAGGACGCGCACCGACAGGGCAAGAAGCGCGATCCGCTCGCCGAGGCCGAGGCGCGGCTCGAGGCGGTCGAGGTCCCGCCGTCGTGGTTCCTCGGCGGCATGGTGTTCGCCACCCTCGGCATCGTCATCACCGGCAAGCTCGCCTTCGGGATCTCGATCTGGCTCGGCACGCTCGCCGTGGCGCTGTCGTTCATCCTCGCGGTCGTCGCCTGCCGCGCCACCGGCGAGACGGACGTCACGCCGATCGGCGCGATGGGCAAGATCACCCAGCTCACCTACGGCGTGCTCGCGCGCGGCAACGTCGTCACCAACCTCATGGCGGCGTCGATCACCGCGGGCGCCGCGAGCTCCTCGGCCGACCTCCTCACCGACCTCAAGAGCGGCTACCTGCTCGGCGCCAACCCCCGCAAGCAGTTCCTCGCGCAGCTCGTGGGCACCGTCGTCGGCACCGCGGTCGTCGTGCCGATGTTCTACGTCCTCGTCCCCACCCCCGAGGTCCTCGGCAGCGACAAGTTCCCCGCGCCGAGCGCCCAGGTGTGGAAGGGCGTCGCGGATCTCCTGTCGAAGGGCGTCGAGCAGCTCCACTACACGGCGCGCTGGGGCATCCTCGTCGGCGCGATCATCGGCATCGTGATCCCGCTCCTCGAGGCCGCGTACCCGAAGAAGAAGATGTACATCCCGAGCGCGATGGGCCTCGGCCTCGCGCTGGTCATCCCTGCTTGGAACTCGATGTCGATGTTCGTCGGCGCGGTGATCGCGTGGCTCTGGTTCAAGAAGAACGAGGAGCAGGCCGAGCGCTACACCGTCGCCGTGAGCTCGGGCCTCATCGCCGGCGAGTCGCTGATGGGCGTGCTCGTGCTCCTGCTCGGCGGCGTGCTCGGCTACCTCGAGTGAACGGCTTGCGCACGAGCGCACGCCGCGCGCACTGACGATCATCATGCGACTGCGCCCGAGAAATCGCGTGATTGTTGCGGTGGGCGCGCGAAGATCGTGCGCGGTTTGCGGCAAGCGTCGACGCAAACACCGCGGATTACCCGCATCTTCCGCGTGGCGCAGCGCTTGCTGATGGGCGCCGCAACGGACTCTCGTCGAGGGTCCCAGCGCTGACTCACTGGCCGCTCCCTGCGGTCCTCGCGAGGAAGAACATGAACCTAGTCCCGGCTCTCTTTGGCGGACTGCTGATGATCGGTGTGCTGTCCTGCGGAAAGGCGAACGACACCAATCAGGGTCCCGCCGTACAGCCGTCAGCGTCCGCGTCCGTCGTGCCCCAACCCTACGCACTCGGCGCTCCACAGGGCCCGCCCGTCGTCGCCGAGCTCACCCACGCACCGGCGGTTCCGAAGCCCACTCAACGAAAGGCGCCCGCCAAGGTGGTGGTGAACCTCGAGGTGCGCGAGGTGGAGCTGCCGATCTCCGACGGCGTGACCTACACATTCTGGACGTTCGGCGGACAGGTCCCCGGCAAGTTCATTCGCGTGCGGCAGGGCGACACGGTGGAGTTCCACCTGCGCAACCATCCCGACAGCAAGATGCCGCACAACATCGATCTCCACGCCGTCACCGGCCCCGGCGGCGGCGCGGCGAGCTCGTTCACCGCACCCGGCCACGAGTCCCAGTTCACCTTCAAGGTGCTCAACCAGGGCCTCTACGTCTACCACTGCGCTACGGCCCCGGTCGGAATGCACATCGCCAACGGTATGTACGGGCTCATCCTGGTCGAGCCGCCCGAGGGACTACCGCCGGTCGATCGCGAGTACTACGTGATGCAGGGCGACTTCTACACGGTCGGCAAGTATCGCGAGAAGGGCTTGGCGCAGTTCGACATGCAGAAGGGCATCGACGAGAAGCCGACGTACGTCGTGTTCAACGGCTCGGAGAACTCGCTCGTCGGCGACAAGGCGATCACCGCGAAGGCCGGCGAGACCGTGCGCCTCTACGTCGGCAACGGCGGACCGAACCTCGTCTCGAGCTTCCACGTCATCGGCGAGATCTTCGACAAGGTGTTCCCCGAGGGCGGCACGCGGATCCAGGAGAACGTCCAGACCACGCTCGTCCCCGCGGGCGGCTCGGCGATCGTCGAGTTCAGGGTGGACGTGCCGGGCACCTACGTCATCGTCGACCACTCCATCTTCCGCACGTTCCACAAGGGCGCGCTCGGGATGCTCAAGGTCGAGGGCCCGGAGGCGAAGGACATCTACTCCGGCAAGGAGGTCGACTCGGTCTACCTGAGCGACATGGCAGCGCCGGGCGCAGCCGTCGTGGCGGCCGCGAAGGGCGCCGAGCAGGGCAACCTCACCAAGGACCAGCAGATCGCCGCCGGCAAGGCGCTCTATCAGGGCACCTGCTCCACCTGCCACAAGGAGGAGGGCACCGGCGTCGAGAAGGCGTTCCCGCCGCTCGCGAAGTCCGACTTCCTCATGCAGGACAAGACGCGCTCGATCCAAATCGTGCTCAACGGCCTCAACGGCGAGGTGGTCGTCAACGGCACCAAGTTCAACTCGGTGATGCCGCCGTGGAGCCACCTCACCGACGACGCGATCGCGAACATCCTCACCTACGTGCGTAACTCCTGGGGCAACTCCGGTGACGCCGTCACGACCGCCGAGGTCGCGAAGGTCCGCAAGGACACGCCGCGGCCCCCCGGCGCGGGGCACTGAGCGCGATGTCCCCGCTCGCCGCCACCCTGGTCTCTGCCCTCGTCGGCTTGCTCGATGGGAGCGTGCGCCGCGCGCTCCCCGCGGGCGAGGACATGGTGGCGATCGAGGCGGGGACGTACACGCCGCTCTTTCCACCGAGCCCGGAGGAGGAGCGAATTCCGGTGGCCGGCTTCTCGATCGATCGCACCCCGGTCGAGAACCGCCACTTCCTCGCGTTCGTCGCCACGCATCCGCAGTGGCGGCGCGACCGGGTGCAGCGCGTGAGCGCGGATATGGGCTACCTCGCGCACTGGGCCGGCGCGACCACGCTCGGAGCGGGCGCGCCCGAGCGGGCGCCGGTCACGCGCGTGAGCTGGTTCGCCGCCAAGGCGTATTGCGAAGCGCGCGGCGCGCGTCTGCCCACCGAGGCCGAGTGGGAGTACGTCGCGAGCGCGAGCGAGACGGCGCCCGATGGCCGAAAGGATCCGAGCTGGAACGCGCGCATCCTCGCCTGGTACGGCAAGCCCGGAAACCAAGCGCTCGGTGAGGTCGGCGCCGGAGCCGCGAACTTCTACGGGGTGAAAGATCTGCACGGCCTGGCGTGGGAGTGGGTCCTCGATTTCAACAGCGCGCTCGTCGGCAGCGACGCGCGCGCCGACGCCAACGGCGACAAGATGAAGTTCTGCGGCGCGTCCGCCCTGCTCGCCAAGAACAAGGCCGACTACGCCACGTTCATGCGCCTCGCGATGCGCAGCTCGCTCTCGGCGGCGTACACCACCAATTCGCTCGGATTCCGCTGCGCGCGAGATGCAGGGGCCAAACCATGAATCGCTCGCTCCGCGCGCTCGCGCTGGTCTCGCTCTGCGTCGTCGGCTGTGCTCGCAGTGAGCCGGTCGCGCGCGACGACGGCAAGGCGGCCCCCGCCGCGGCCGAGTCCGCCGAGGGGGACGAGCCCACGCCGTCCGCCGCGTCGGTGTTCGACCTCGCGGTCCCGCTCACCGACCAGGACGGCAAACCGCTCGCGCTCGCCGGCCACCCCGGCCCGGTGCTGGTCGCGATGTTCTACGCCACCTGCCCGGCGGCGTGCCCGATGCTCGTCGCCGATCTCAAGGCGATCGAGGCGGCGCTCGACCCGAAGACGCGCGCGGCGACGCGGGTCATCCTCGTGACCTTCGATCCCGAGCGCGACACCACCGCCAAGCTGAAGGAGCTCGCCGGCAAGCACAAGATCGACGAGCAGCGCTGGCGCTTCGCGCGCGCCTCGGAGGGCGACGTGCGAACGCTGGCCGCCGCGCTCGGCGTCAAATACCGCAAGCTCCCGAACGGTCACTACAACCACTCGTCGGTGATCACGCTCCTCGACCGCGCGGGCGTGATCGCCGCGCGCATCGAGGGACAGGAACAGCCGAGCGACGCGCTGCGCGCCGCGACCGTGAAGATCGCCGCGCGCTGACTACGCCTTCATCATCTGCGGGATGAGGCCCTTGGCGAGGCCCGGATCGCCGAAGTCGTCCAGCGGCCCGCCTGCTGCGTTCTTGCAGCCGACGCCCGCGCCGATCGTGTTCCACATCTTGTTGTTGTAGACCTTGCCGGCGTCGACGTACTCGCCCTGCTTCAGGTAGCCGCCGAGCGAGCCGACGATCACGAACGGCAGGTTGGTGTAGCTGTGGGGCGGCCCCGTCGCGAGGTCGTTGGTGAGGATCGACGCGCCGAGGTCGAGCACGGTGCCACCCGTCGGGAGCGTGTAGGCCGACAGCTTGTCGAGCAGCTTCTTGAACATCCGCAGGTGCAGCTTGTCGATCTCGTGGTGCTTGCCGACGGCGTCGGGGATGGGATCGCCCTCGGAGCCGTCGCTGAAGATGCGGTGCGAGATTTGGTGGAAGCGCGGATAGCGCACGCCGCCGATGGTGTACTCGGTGGCGTCGTTGCCGTCGCCGATCTGCAGCGTGGCGGCGCGACACATGCCCGTCGCCACCGCGAGCGCGATGATCGAGCACTGCATCTCGCTGATCTCGGGGATGTACGTGGGGTTGGCGACGTTCGGGACCATCGCCTCCATCGCCTTGATCTCGGCGTCCGGGAGCTTCGAGGCCATCATGATCTCGAGGTCGCGAATCGACGAGAAGTGCAGGTCGAGGCGCTCCTTGTCGGCGCTCGAGAGCTGCGGCTTGGCGAGCAGGGCCTTCATCTGTCCGCGGACGACGTCGTTGACGCTCTTGCGGAGCAGCGCCTTGCGCTCGACCGCGGCGGCGCCGGCGTCGGGGAGCCCGAACAGGCGCTTGTAGGCGTTGAACGGGTTGCGCTCGGCGGCGCGGAGGTCCTTCGCGCCGCGGTAGCTGAGGACCTCGTTGATGTAGCCGGACATGCGGCCGGCGTAGAGGGTGAGCGGCTCGGTGCCCGGCGTGAGCTCGCGCGCGATGCGGTTGTCGATCGACTCGCCCATCGCGAGGGACTTGTTGCCGGAGGGATCGGCCGAGACCTTGGCCGCGGTGAGGCACTGGTTACCGCCGCCGGAGTGACCGCAGCCGTTGCCGGGGAAGGCGTAGCTCACGCCCTTCACGAGCAACATCTTGGCGCGGTAGTCCTTGAGCTCGTTGACCGCTCGACCGGAGATCCCGGCGTCGGTGATCGGGCCGAACGCGTCGGGGAGGTAGCGCTCCGGCTCGGTGCCGCTCTTCTGCACCACGCCGTTCGCCTGACGGAGGATGACCGTGTACTTCTGCGCGGTGCCCGCGGCCTTCGCGCCCTTGGGCGACAGGCCCTCGAGCACCGGCAACGCGACGGCGACGCCGCCGAGACCGAAGAGGAATTTACGGCGATCCATCACGAGCCTCCCGCGACAGGGCGATGCGAGAACGACTTGGAGAGCACCAGCTTCAAGATCAGCTCCTTCGTCGACGCGCCCGCGAGCGACGCCTTCCCAGCGGTATCGATCAGCAATTGATCACCCTCGGCCTTCTGCCGGCCGTAGGCGTACTCGAGCCAGTTGCCGGTGTAGCAGCGGTGGACCTGCGGACGGGCCGCGAGCACCTTCGCGAACTCGACCCCGTTCTTGTACGACTGCGCGCCGTCCTCGAAGGGATAGGTGTCGGCCGCGTCGACCGGCTTGCCGTTGTCCATCGTGCGCCACTTGCCGAGCGCGTCGTAGTTCTCGAACGCGAACCCGGCCGGGTTGATCATGGTGCCGTGGCAGCCGGCGCCGCAGGTGTTCTTGCCGGTGTGCGCGGTGATTCGCTCGCGCATCGTCTTGGTGGTGCCGTCGTCCTTGGGGAGCGGCGGCACCATCATCGGCGGCGGCGGCAGATCCGAGCAGATGATCTTGAGGTTGACGAACACGCCGCGGTGGATGGGATCGCCGTCGCGCGGCGACGCGTTGGCGGCGAGGAAGCCAACCTGGGTGAGGAAGCCCGCGCGCTGCGAGGGGTCGAGCTTCACCTTCTTGAACTCGGTGCCGGTCACGCCGGTCACGCCGTAGAGCGGCGCGGTCTTCTCGTTCACGAAGGTGTAGTCGGCGGTGAGGATCTCGATGAGGCCCTTGTTGCTCGTGAGGGTCACGTCCCGCACGAACATCTGGGCTTCGGTCTTGAACATTCCCACCATCTCCGGCGCGAACTCCGGATACTTGGTGGCGTCCTTCACCATCCCGTCGAAGTGGTTGAAGTCGAGGAGCTTGTGGTGGAAGTCGGCCAGCGTCGGCTCGGCGCGCGGGTCGTCGAGCATGCGGCGCACCTGCGTCTCGATTCCCTCCTTGGTGACGAGCGAGTTGCTCTCGGCGGCGGCGAACAGCGGCGCGTCGGGCATCGTGTTCCACAGCGAGTAGCTGAGGCGCGACGCCATCTCCCACGAGGTGAGGCCGAGCGAGCCGTCGCCCTTGTCCTCGCCGATCTCGAGGCGATAGACGAAGTTCGGCGACTGGAGGATCGCCTGCAGCACCACGTTGACGCCGGCGGCGGAGACATCGGTCATTCCGGTGAGCGTCGGCCCCTGCTTGAAGAGGCCGTGGAGCTCGGTGACCTCGGCGTCGGTGAGCGGGCGGCGATACGCCTGTTTGCCGAACGACGCGATCCACGCCTTGGCGAGCGCGTCGCTGGTGAGCGCGTCCGGCGCGATCCTCTTGAGCGCGGTGGCGTCCTTGGTGATCTTGTCGGCGGTCTCCTCGGCGGCCTTCTGGTAGTCGCCCCACAGACCGGGCGTCACCTTGAGCAGGTTGCCGTCGTTGCCGAACGTCGACCCCGGCGGATCGGTCGTGAAGCTCGAAGAGGCGCCGAGCTTCGCGGGCAGCTTGAGGAGATCCTTGACGGTGTTCTCCCACTGCGCGTGCGTGAGGCGCGGGAAGCGGGTGGAGTCGACGAGCGCGTCCTTCAGGACGCCGTCGACCGGACCGCCGTTCGGCCCGGGACCGTTCGGTCCGCCGCCGCCCGGCCCATCGAGCGTGCCCTTCTCGTCGCCGATCGTGCCGACGCAGCCGCCCATCCCGAATGTCGCGATCGCGATCGCGAGACATGCGGTGGTCATCCCACTTCGTCGCCACCAACTTGATCGTGTCATCGTGGGGTCGCCTTCAGCACGTCACGTGCCCGCTCCGACGAGCGCTGAAAATCGGTGGGTTCCACGCGCGTCGACACGGAATTTTTCATGGGTGGGGAATGCTCCCGGACAGGTCGCGGGCGTTGCGCAGCTTTTTGCGCGATGGTGAGCGATACCCCTGCCTTGGGCCGGTTTTCCCGATCCGCAAGGGGGCACGGGGGCGATCGCCCCCGCCCCGGGGGAGGTCACCCCTATCGCACCTTTGACCCAATGATTTCCCGCGTTCCGCCGGGGTGACAGGCACTGCGGACAAGAGACCCCGCTACCCTCCGCCGCCATGCTTTCAGACAAGTGGCTACGGCCGAAGAGCGAGCGCGCGGCGATCGCCCTCGGCGCGATGAACTTCGGCGGTCGAACCTCCGAGGAGGAGAGCCTGCGGATGATCGAGCGCGCGATGGAGCGCTCCGTCGATCTCATCGACACCGCGAACGTCTACGGCGACGGCGCGTCGGAGAAGATCGTCGGCCGCGCGCGTCCGAGGGCGGCGATCGCGAGCAAGGTCGGCCTCAAGCGGATCAAGGGCAAGCCCGAGGGGCTGTCGCCGTCGCGGCTGCAGGTCGCGATCAAGGAGACGCTCGACAACCTCGAGACCGACCACCTCGATCTCTGGTACCTGCACGCGCCCGATCCCCACACGCCGCTCCGCGACACGCTGTGGGCGCTCAAGTCGATCGTCGACAGCGGGCTGGTGCGCGCGTGGGGCATGTCCAACTTCGCGTCGTGGGAGGTCCTCGAGGCGCGGACGATCGCCTACGAGATCGGGCTGCCCGTCCCGCAGATCGCCCAGGTGATCTACAACCTCCTCATCCGCCAGCTCGACGTCGAGTGGTTCCGCTTCGCCGAGCGATTCGGCGTCCACACCACGGTGTACAACGCGCTCGCGGGCGGCCTGCTCAGCGGACGTCACCAGCGCGCTGCGGCGCCGGAGAAGGGCTCGCGCTTCGACAAGAACAAGATGTACGTCGACCGCTACTGGACCGATCGCAACTTCGCCCTGGTCGAGCGCTACACCGCGATCGCCAAGAAGCACGACATGGACCTGCCGACGCTCGCGCACGCCTGGCTCGCCGAACGACCCGGCGTCGACTCGATCCTCATCGGGCCGGCGTCGCTCGCGCAGCTCGACGCCGCGCTCGACGCGTGCGCGCGCTCCCTCGACGCCGAGACGCGCGCCGAGATCGATCGAGTACACCTCGAAGCGATGGGGACCGATGCTCGCTACGCCCGATGACGACGCCCTCGCGCGGGCCTTCGCCCACTACGAGGAGCACGGCTACGTGCACCTCGGCCGGCTCGTGCCGGACGAGGACCTCGAGGTCCTCCGCGCGAGAATCAACCAGATCATGCTCGGCGAGGTGGTCTACCCGGGGATGTTCTTCCAGCACGACTCGCCGACCGGCCGCTACGAGGACGCGCCGATCGGCCAGGGCTGGCAGGGGCCGTCGCTCGCGTACCGCAAGATCGAGAAGCTCGAGCTCGACCCGCTGTTCCGCAAGCACATGGAGGATCCCGCGTTCGAGCGGATCGTCCGCGCGCGCATCGCGGGCGACATCGCGCTCTATCGCGCGATCGTCATGAACAAGCACGCGAGCGGCGGGAGCGACCTCCCCTGGCACCAGGACGGCGGCACCTTCTGGGGCCTCGACCGCGATCCCGAGCTGCAGCTCTGGACTGCGCTCGACGACGCGCCGCTCGACGGGGGCTGCCTGGAGTTCGTTCCCGGCACGCACAAACGTGGCCTCGCGACGCCGCTCGGCGGCGTGATCCCGCGCGAGATGACCGACCCCGAGGAGTCGCGCAAGGTGCTCGTGCCCGCCCGCGCCGGAGACGTGGTCCTCATCCACAACTACGTCTGGCATCGCTCCGGCCGGACGCTCACCGGCGCGCAGCGCCGCGCGTTCAGCGTCTGCTACATGAGCGCGGCCACCCGTTGCCGGCGGAAGAAGCGCGCGCCGCGGCAGTTCGTGCGTCTGTTTCAGGGAGGCGCCGCCGTGGGCGGCACCGGGATGGGCGCGGTCGAGTAGTCGACGACGATCCCCTTGCCGATCGTGAGCGCGGGGTGCTCGTCCGCGCTCTCGCCGCGCACCACGATCCCGCGGCGCGCGTCGTCTCCGAGCAGCGTCGCCGCGAACGTGCCGACCGCCGACGGATGAATCACCGCAGCGCGCCGCGCGCTGTCCGAGATGGTGACGGTGCTCTCGATCGTCGCCTCGGCGCCGTCGGTCCAGCCGACGCCGTCGCCGACGTCGACCTGCCCGCCGATGTCGACCGGGACCCGCAAGAGGCGCGTGCGAGCGATGGAGCCGTGGCGGAGCACCACGCCGCGCGAGGCCCGGTCGATCCCGACGGCGACGGCGCTCACGCCCTCGATGCGAAAGCCGTCGAGGAGGACGCCGCCGTCGGGGATCGCCGAGAGGTGCACCGCGCGCGAGCCGCCGAGCACCTCGATGCCCGAGAGGGTGCCGGTGGACTCGTGGAGGAAGAACGCGACGTCGCTCGCGCGCTCGACCCGTACGAACGACGCTCGCAGCGTGGAGCGCTTCGTGGCCTCGACGCCGCGCCCGAAGAGGAACGCGTGGGGGAGCATGCCGGAGACGACGACGTGGCGCAGCTCGAGGTCCGCGTGGGAGCCCCACACGCCGATCAGCTTCTGCCGGTCGATCCAGCTCGCGTGCAGCCACAAATGTTGGCGAGCGCCGGACTCGCAGCCGGTCTTGCAGGTCAGAACGACGCCGGGCCCGTCGCCGCGCCGGATGGTGCTCTGCCGGATCGACAGATCGCCATCGACGACTTGCACGCCCGCGCCGTCGCTGCCCTCGACCATCACGCGATCGAGCTGGAGCAGGCCGCCGCCGGTGGCGCGGATCGAGCTCGCGCTCACGCCGCGGATGAACCCGCCGCCGTTCACCACGATCGAGCGCACCATGACGTCGCGATGGCCGCGGCCGAGGAGCCCGGCGCCCGCTCCGAGTCGCACGTGACCGTAGGTGCCCGGTGCGAGCGCGAGACACTCGCCGGCCAGGGGCGCCGCGCGCTGCAGCGCGTCGTCGTTGTCGATCGCGATCACGGCGGCGCACGCGTCCGTGCAGCGCTCGGCAGCGCAGATCGGTGCGTCGGACACGCCGACGCACACGCCGTCGATCGTCGGCCGGTCGCCGCACCCGATCGGTCCCTCGTACGACGCGGTCTTGCCGCCGCAGGCAGCGAGCAGCACGGACAGCACGAGGGTCGCGCGCATCGGGGGCCGATGCTCGCATCACGAGGCCGCGGGCGCGATGGCTCCCTCGCCTTATCGCGAACGCCCGTTCCTCAGAGCACCTGCTCCCAGGCCCTCGCCTCCTCCGCCGCAGCGGAGCACCCCGCGCCCGAGCCCTTCGCGTACAGGTCCGCGAGCTGCCACAGCGGACGTACCCGCTCGTGCCGCTGCATCGCGCCCTTGCGGAGGAGCGGGGCCATGGTGCGCGGCGCGGCGGACGAGGCGGCCC
>JALHOE010000147.1 GCA_022843175.1 Deltaproteobacteria bacterium | reverse complement strand
CGCAGGGTGAGACCGTTCTCGATCGCCTCGTGCATGGGGACGAACCACGGCGCGAAGTCGCCGCCGACGGCCGCGGTGAGCGCCGCGAGCCAGGGCTCGAAATCGGCCATGACGACGGCGCTCTCGCCGCGCGCGATCGCCTCGTGCGCGGCGGCGCGCTCCTCGCGCACCACCGAGAGCGCCTTGACCGACGAGCCGGCGACGGCGAAGAGGGCGTCCTCGCACGCCGCACGCAGCACATGGTGGAGTCGTTCGGGGATGCTCACGCGCCGATGCTATCGCCCGGCTTGCGCGAGCGCCGTCCAAAACGCGCCCCGAAGTACGCCGCCGGCACCGTGAGGACGACCAGCACCCCCCCGAGCAGCAATCGGCTCAGCGCCCACAGCACGAGCCCGGTGAGCAGCCCGGCGAGCGCGCCCTCGCGCGGGCCCGCACGCCCGCCGAAGCGACCGACAAGGTAGCCGCCCGCGAACGAGGACAGCGCGACGGTCACGCCGGAGAGGATCGCCGTGGGCAGCACCGTCTGCGGCGCGCCGATCGGAGCGCGATAGATGGCCCCGAGCGTCGCTGCGACGACGTAGACGAGCGGCATCATCACCGCGAACGTCGCCATCGCGCCGAGGAGGATCCACGCGGCGGGGGCCTTGGCGGTGGGCGCGCCCGGATCGGCTACGTCGTCGATCGCGCGCCGCGGCTGACCGACGACCGGGAGTGACACGCGCTTCTTCGGTTCATCCGCCATCGGCCACGATCTGCAGCGCGCGACGCGCGGGTGCGCGGGCCGGGAGATCGCTCGGCAGCTCGGCCTCGCCGACGAGCGAGTGGGCGTTGGCGCGGACGATGCGGACAGCGAGGAAGCGGCCGACGAGCGGCGAGGGATCGCGACCCTCGGGCACGTCGAGGTGGACGATCTCGTTGCGCTCGGTGCGGCCCATCACCCTCGTGGGCACCTTGGCCTGCTTGGTCTGGCTCGGCCGCGACTCGCCCTCGATGAGCACCCGCGCGCTCGTGCCGACCAGCGACGCGAGGTGCGCGCGCTGCTGCACCTCGACGGCCGCGAACAGCGCGGCGAGCCGGGCGTCCTTGACCTCTTCGGGCACGTCGTCGGCGAGCTTGAGCGCCGGGGTGTGCGGCCGCGGCGAGAACTTGAAGCCGAACGCGGCGACGAAGCCGGCCTCGCGCACCAGCGAGAGCGTTTGCTCGAAGTCCTCGTCGGACTCGCCGGGGAAGCCGACGATGATGTCGGTCGACAGCGTGATGCCGGGGACACGCGCGCGCAGCGCGCCGACGCGCTCGAGGTACGACTCGCGGGTGTACCTGCGGATCATCCGCTTGAGCAGGCGATTGCTGCCGGACTGCACCGGCAGGTGCAGGTGGCGCGCGAGCGGTGCGACGCTCCCGTGAGCCTCGATCAACTCGGCCGTGAGGTGGCGGGGGTGGGGGCTCGTGTAGCGGATGCGCTCGAGCGAGGGCACCCGCGCCGCGATCGACGCGAGGAGCGCGGCGAACTGCGAGGGGCTCTCGCGGGTGGAGGGGGCGCTGCCGCTCGACTGCGTGGCCGGGTCGAACGACTCGGGCGGCACCCAGCTGTTGACGGTCTGGCCGAGGAGCGTGATCTCGCGGACCCCGTCGGCGACGAGCAGCTCGATCTCGGCGAGGATCTCGGCCTCGGTGCGGTAGCGCTCGGGGCCGCGGGTGTAGGGCACGACGCAGAACGAGCAGCGCTCGTCGCAGCCCTTCATGGTGGTGACGAACGCGGTGACGCCGCGCCTGCCGTCGGAGGGCCCGGCGACGAGGAAGGTGGGCTGGTCGACGTCGAACACGGTGCGCGCGACCGGCGGCCCGCCCATGCGGATCGTCTCGGCGAGCACCGCGAGCTCTTGCAGGTTGTCGGGGCCGACCACGATGTCGATGTGGGGAATCGCAGCGAGCAGCCGGTCTCCCTCTTGCTGGGCCACGCACCCGGCGACGGCGACGACCACGCCGGGCCGCGACTTCTTCAGCGGGCGCAGGCGGCCGACCTCGGAGCGGAGCTTGTGCTCCGCCTTCTCGCGGACGCTGCAGGTGTTGAACACGATGAGGTCTGCGTCGCTCTCGGCGGTCGCCGCGACCCAGCCGTGCGCGCGAAGGGAGTCCTCCATGCGCTCGGAGTCGTGGACGTTCATCTGGCAACCGAACGTCTCGATGAGGTAGCGGGGGGCAGACATCGAAGGGGCCCTTCTTAGCGCAAAACGGCGGGACCGGCACGGCCCGGTCCGGTAGTGTTCCGGCTGTGCGTCGGATGCTCGTCCCGTTGGTGCTCGCCGCGCTCGGCGCGTCGTACGCGGCCACGGGGGGCTGCTCGGCGTCGAGCTCGATCACCGGCGGGGGTGGCTGCGAGAGCTACTGCAACAAGCTCGTCGGCGCGCGCTGTCGCAACGGCCCCACGAGAGAGAAGTGCCTCGAGGAGTGCCACGACCAGCAGGGCCGCTGCGAGCCGGAGACCAACGCGCTGCTCAAGTGCGCCACCATCGAGTCGACCGTCGCGTGCGAGACCGGCTCCGGTCAGCCGCGCGTGCTCGGCTGCGCCCCGCGCGAGCTCGCGCAGCAGAGCTGCCTCGTGTGCGACCGATTCTGCGGCGGCTGGTCCAAGCTCGGGTGTCCGCACACCCCGAGCAAGGAGGAGTGCGTGATCGGCTGCCTCGACCAGCGCTGCCGCATCCCTCACCGCGTCGTCGCCGACTGCGTGTTCGCGGGCGACGGCACCTGCGGTCCCGACGGGCGCCCGGTGCCCTCGACCTGTCTCGGCGAGTACCAGAACGCGAGGTTCTGCACGAGCCGGTACGGGCAACCGCAGCCCTTTCGCTACATCCCAATCGTGCTGCTCGACGACGCAGGGACGCTCGACAGCGGCGAGGTGGGCGATGCCCGGTGACGCGCGAAGGGCACTTGCAGACGTGGTCGAGCGCCGAATCGGCATGATGCCGGAGGCGTACCGCGCCGCCCTGCTCGCGGTCGATCGCGCGGACTTCGTGCGCCGCGAGGACGTGTCGCGCGCGTGGTTCGACGAGCCGCTGCCGCTCGACACCCCCCACGGCCGGGGCGTGGCCACCGTCAGCGCTCCGCATATGTACGTGCTCGGCTTCGAGGCGCTGGGCCTCGGCCCCGGCGACCGACTCCTCGAGCTCGGCAGCGGCTCCGGCTACGGCGCGGCGCTCGCGGCGCACGTGGTCGGCTCGGAGGGCTACGTCACCACGGTGGAGGCCGACCCGCACCTGGCCCGAATCGCGCTCCGCACCACCGCGCACCTCCCGAACGTGCGCGTCCTCCACGACGACGGGCTCCGGCGCGGAGACCTCCTCGCGAGCCACACCAAGTGCTGGCTCACCTTCGCGGTCGGCGAGCTCCCGAGCGCCTTCCTCGACCAGCTGCCCCCCGGCGCCGTGCTCGTCGCGCCGGTCGGACCCCCGCACGATCAGCGCTTGCTCCGCTATATCCGCGGCGCCGACGGCGTCGCCGTCGAGGACCTCGGCGCCGTCTGCTTCGTCAGCGCGAGGCCGCTCATCGAGGAGTCGGGTAGCTGAACGGGGCTACGGATCCCCTTGGTGGGGCGGAGCTTTTGTCTCGGCGAGACGCACATGAACTACACTGGTGCCACGAATGGCTGACGAGAAGCGACGACGGATCCTGGTCGTCGAAGACGACGAGGGCATCCGCGAGGCCCTCTGCGATCTCCTCGACACCGAGGGCTTCGTCGTCACCTCGGCGGTGCACGGCGCCGACGCGCTCACCAAGCTGCGCGACGAAAACGTCGCGCGCCCCGACGTCATCCTCCTCGACCTGATGATGCCGGTGATGGACGGCTGGTCGTTCCGCGCCGAGCAGCGCAACGATCCGTCGCTCTCCGAAATTCCGGTGATCGTGATCACGGCCTCGCGCCAGGCCGACCTGGCGACGCTCGCGCCCAAGGCCTTCCTCAAAAAGCCGATCGACTTCGACGAGCTCCTCAAGGCCATCGAGTAATGGTCGTGCGCGAGGCGCTCCGGGCCCTCGGCATCGAGCGGCTCGCGCTCGGCATCCACGACGCGTGCTTCCCGGGGCAGGGCGAGGGCGATCTCGGCCGCGGCACGCCCAATGGGCGCGGCGGCCGCGAGTTTCTTCGGTTCGCGAGCGAGCTCGGGTTCAACACCATCCAGCTCGGGCCGCAGGGCGAGACGACGGAGATCGATCCGTCGCCCTACGACGGGAGCGTGTTCGTGCGTAACACGCTCTCGATCGCCGTCGAGCCGCTGGTCGCGCGCGGTCTCGTGAGCGACGAGAGCCTGCGGCGCTGGAGCGTGCCGCCGACCGATCGGGTCGAGCACCGCCACGCCTGCCGCGCGATGCGCGAGCTCCTCGACGAGGCCGTGACGCGCTCGAGGGAGCCGCGGCAGAAGGCGGATCAATGGGCGGTGTTCGAGGCCATGACCGAGGCCAACGGCGGCCGGGACTTCACGGAGTGGGAGGTCAACTCGGTCCCGTCGATCCGCGTGATGAAGCGCGCGATGCTCGCCCAGTCGCTGGCGCGAGAGCAGCACGAGGCGACGCGCGCGGAGGCCCACGCCGTCGGCCTCGAGCTGTTCGCCGATCTCCAGGTCGGGTGGTCGCGGCGCGAGCTGTGGGCGTTCGGCGACTGCTTCATGCGCGACTACCAGATGGGCGCGCCGCCGAGCCGCACCAACCCCGAGGGGCAGCCGTGGGGCTACCCGGTGCTCGATCCGGCCGCGCCCGAGAAGGTGACCGCGCTCCTCGAGCGTCGCTTCGCGCGCATCGCCGCGGAGTACGACGGCGTGCGGGTCGATCACCCGCACGGCCTGATCTGCCCCTGGGTCTACCGCATCGGCGACGACGTGAAGCAGGGCGCGCGTCTCCACGAGTCGCCCGAGCACCCGCAGCTCCACCCGTTCGCGATCGCGCGCAGCGGCCAGCTCGATCCGACGCAACGCCCGTGGGACGAGGGTTGGGTGCGAGAGCTCGACGACGAGCAGGTCGGGCGCTACGCGTGGAAGCTCGACCTCCTCCTGAAGCGCACGCCCAACGTGCTGTGCGAGGTGCTCAGCACGATGCCCTATCCGCTCGGTCGGGTGCTCGCGCGCTACGGCCTCGGCCGGTTTCGCGTCACGCAGAAGGCCGCGCTCGACGATCCGCGCGACGTCTATCGGAGCGAGAACTCGGCGCCCAACGACTGGATCATGGTCGGCAACCACGACACCGCGCCCATCTGGACGGTCACCCGGAAGTGGGGCGAGGCCCACGCCGCGTACCTCTCGCAGCGCCTCGGGCAGCCGGTGGCGAGCGATCCCCTCTCGCTCGCGCGGGCCAAGCTGGCCGAGCTGTTCGCGTCGCCGGCGAGGAACGTGTTCGTGTGGTGGGGCGATCTGCTCGGCGAGACCGAGTGGTACAACCGCCCCGGCACGGTGAACGACGACAACTGGTCTCGCCGCGTGCCGCCCGACTACCGGCGCGTCTACGCCGAGCGGTGCCGCGAGGGCGCCGCGTTCGATCTCCGCGCGGCCCTCGCGACCGCGCTCGTCGCGCGCGGTCAGCATGATCTCGCGAACGCGCTGCGATCGGTGTAAGAACCACCCGTGCCGACGGTCGTCCTCGACTTGACCGCTCTCGACACCGACAGCCGCCTGCGGGGCTTCGGTCGCTATGTGCTCACCCTCGCGCGTGGGCTCGCGGGCGTGCGCCGCGGCAACATCACGCTGCTCGGCCTCACCCACCTCGATTGGCACGGTCGCTACCGCGTCACCGAGCAGATCGACAGCTTCCGCGGCGAGGCCGACGTCAAAAAGAACCCGGGCAACCAGCACCTCGCGTGGGCCTATCGCCGCCGCGTCGCGCTCGCCACGGCCATGCGCCGGCTCGGCGCCGACCTCGTGCACCTCCCCACCCCCGAGGCCACGCCGCTCGGCATGTGGACGACGCGGTGCAAGAAGCTCGTCACCTGCCACGACTTGATGGAGCTGCGCGACCCCGAGCACTACCTCACGTGGATGAAGGGGGGCGCGCTGCTCGGGCCGGCGATCCTCCGCCGGCGCTACCGCAGCGCCGACCACGTCCTCGCGATCAGCGACACGAGCGCCGACGATCTGCGCCGCTTCCTCCAGGTCCCGAGCGAGCGCATCACCCGCGTCTACAACGCGATCGACCACGCTCAGTGGAGTCCCGCGCGCCTCGCGACCGACGCGGCCACCGCCGCGCGCTACGGCCTCGCGAGCCCGTTCCTCCTCTACGTCGGCGACCTCGACTGGCGAAAGAACCTCGAGGGCATGATCGGAGGCCTCGCGCACGCGCGCTCCGAGGGCGCCGCGGTGAGCCTCGCCTTCGCCGGTCGCCTCTCCCAAGAGAAGCGCGCGCGGGTCGAGGAGCAGGCGAGGAGCGCCGGCGTGTCGTCCGCCGTCCGCCTCCTCGACTACGTGCCCGACGCGGACCTCGCGGCGCTCTACCGCGGCTCGCTCGCGCACCTGTTCGTCTCGCGCGACGAGGGCTTCGGCCTCACGGTGGTCGAGGCCATGGCGTGCGGCGCGCCGGTGATCACCACCCACGGCGGCTCGCTCGGCGAGGTCGCGGGCGAGGACGCGCTCCTCGTCGACCCCGAGAACCCGCACGCGATCGGCGAGGCGATCGTCAGCCTCGAGCGCGATCCCGGCCTCCGCGACCTCCTCCGCCGCAAGGGTATGGAGCGCGCCGCCCGCTTCTCGATCGAGCGCCAGGCCGAGGAGACCTTCGCGATCTACCGCCGTATGCTCGGGTGATCGCCGCTTGCGCCGGGGGTAGCGCGCGACTCGGCGGCGGGTGCGGCGTCCAACGATGCTGCCATGGACGCCGAGAGCGAGGGTCGTCGTCGGGTCGTCATCGAGCACGTGCGCCCGGAGGTCGACGGCGGACGCTTTCCGGTCAAGCGGGTGCTCGGCGACACCTTCCGCGTCGAGGCCGACGTGCTCGTCGACGGCCACGATCTGCTCGCCGTTCGCCTGCTCCATTGGCCCGAGGGCGAGGCCGGCGCGCGCGAGATCGCGATGGCGCCGCGCGGCAACGACGTGTTCGTCGCCGACATCACGCTCGATGGGCACGGCGTCTGGTACTACACCGTGGAGGCGTGGGTCGACGCGTTCGCCACCTTCCGCGCGGGCCTGCAGAAGAAGGTCGACGCCAAGCAAGAGGTGCGCGTCGAGCTGCTCGACGGCGGAAGGCTCATCGCGGCAGCCGCGACGCGCGCGGCGGGAGACGACGCGCGCAGGCTCGCCGAGCTCGCACGCGATCTCGAGGATGAGCTCCTGCCGGAGGCGGAGCGGCTCGAGCGACTCCTCGCCAACGACACCGCAGTGCTCGTCGCGCGCAACCCCGATCGGTCGCTCGCCGTGCGCGCCCCGCGCGAGCTCGCGGTGATCGTCGATCCGAAGGAGGCGCGCTTCTCCGCCTGGTACGAGCTGTTCCCGCGGTCGACCGGGAGCGGCAAGCACGGCACGTTTCGCGACGCGGAGGCGCGCCTGGCCTACGTCGCCGAGCTCGGGTTCGACGTGCTCTACCTCCCCCCGATCCACCCCATCGGCGTCTCGCACCGCAAGGGCCCCAACAACACGCTGGTCGCCAGCCCCGACGATCCGGGCTCGCCGTGGGCGATCGGCGCCGCCTCCGGCGGTCACACCGCGGTGCATCCCGAGCTCGGGACCCTCGACGACTTCAAGCACTTCGTGCGCGCGGCCAACGAGCACGGCATCGAGGTCGCGATCGACGTCGCCTTCCAGGCGTCGCCCGACCACCCGTGGGTGCGCGAGCACCCGGAGTGGTTTCACACGCGCGCGGACGGCAGCATCCAGTACGCCGAGAACCCGCCGAAGAAGTACCAGGACGTCTTCCCGTTCGCGTTCGACGGCGAGGCGTGGCGCACGCTCTGGGAGGCGCTCCGCGACGTGTTCCTGTTCTGGCTCGAGCAGGGCGTGCGCATCTTCCGGGTCGACAACCCGCACACCAAGCCGCTGCCGTTCTGGGAGTGGTGCCTCCGCGAGGTGAAGCGCCGCGAGCCGCGCGCGATGTTCCTCAGCGAGGCGTTCACGCGCCCGAAGGTGATGTACGGCCTCGCCAAGCGCGGCTTCACCCAGAGCTACACCTACTTCACCTGGCGGAGCACGAAGCCCGAGCTCGAGCGGTACCTGCTCGAGGTGTCGAGCGCGCCGGTGGCCGAGGTGTTCCGGCCGAACTTCTGGCCCAACACGCCGGACATCCTGCCCGAGGAGCTGCAGCACGGCGGGCGCCCGGCGTTCGTGCGACGCGCGGTGCTGGCTTCGACGATGTCGAGCAACTGGGGCATGTACGGCCCGGCGTTCGAGCTGATGGAGCACGCGCCGCGGCCCGGCTCCGAGGAGTACCTCGACAACGAGAAGTTCCAGCTCCGGCAGTGGGATCTCGCGCGGAGCGACTCGCTCCGTCACCTGATCGCGCGGCTCAATCGCATCCGTCGCGACAACCCCGCGCTGCAGGCGAACGAGGGCGTCGCGCTTCACCGGACCGACGACGACATGGTGCTCGCCTACAGCAAACGAAGCGGCGACAGCGTCGTCCTCTGCGTGGTGCTCCTCGACGGCCACCACCCGCACGGGGCGTGGCTCGACCTCGATCTCCCGGCGCTCGGCGTCGCTCCCGGCGACACCTTCCAGGTCCACGACCTGCTCGGCGACGGGCGCTGGCAGTGGTCCGGCCCCCGTGCGTACGTTCACCTCGACCCGCGGGTCATGCCCGCGCAGATCTTCAAGGTGCGCCGCTTCGAGCGCAACGAGACCGGCTTCGAGTACTACCTATGAAGGTCCCATGAAGGTCGATGAGCTCGTCGAGTGGATCGCGGCGCGCCGCTGGTTTCGCAGCCGCACGCGCGCGCGCGTGGGCGGCGAGATCGCCTCTACGGTCCGCGTGCGCGACGTCGATGTGCAGTTCGTCCGCGTGCGCTACGCGGACGGGGCGAGCGAGGTCTACGTCGTCGCGCTCTCCGGCGACGAGGACGCGTTCGCCCACGGCTTCGCCGACGTGCTCCTCGACGCGATCCGCGCCGGCGAATCGTTCGGCGCGCTCCGCACCCACCGCTACGGAGAGCTCCCCGAGAGCGAGCCCGGGCGCGTCGGCACCGCCGAGCAGACGAACACGACGATCCTGTTCGGCCGCCAGATGATCATGAAGGTGTATCGCAAGCTCGAGGAGGGGCCGAACCCCGAGGTCGAGATCCTGCGGATGCTCGCGGGCCATCCGAGCCTCCCCGCGCCGCAGCTCCTCGGCGAGATCGAGCTCGACGGCGCCGCGGTCGCGATGGTGCAGACCTTCGTCGAGAGCCGGGGCGACGCGTGGGCCACGACGCTCCAGCACCTCGCGGACTACGCGAGAGATCCGTCGCGCCTCCCCGCGGAGCTCGCGCGTGCGGCGAAGCTCGGCGCGGCGACCGCGGCGCTCCACCGCGCGCTCTCGGTCGAGACCGAGCCCTTCGGTGACGCCGAACGAGACGGCGTCGTCTCGCGCGCGCGAGAGAACCTCGACCGCCTCGTCCGCACGTTGCGCACGCGCGGCGATCTCGTGCCGCGCGACACCCGCCCCGCCGTCGACCAGCTGCTCGCCCGCGCCTCGGAGCTCTCGGGTCGCCTGAACCGCGCGGCGTCGATGTCGTTCGCCACGCGCCGCACGCGCATCCACGGCGACTACCACCTCGGCCAGGTCCTGGTCACGCCGAGCGACGACTTCGTGATCATCGACTTCGAGGGCGAGCCCGCGCGCTCGCTCGCGGAACGACGCGCCAAGTCGCTGCCGCTCCGCGACGTCGCGGGCATGCTCCGCTCGTTCGACTACGCCGGGGTCACCGCGCTCCGCGCCGCGGCTCCCGATCGCGATCGCAAGGAGGCCATCGACGCGTGGAAGCTCGCGGTGTCCCGGGCGTTCGTCGACGCGTGGCGCGCAGGCGTCGCCGGCTCGGCCGCGGCCCCGGCGAGCGACGAGGAGGCGCGCGTGCTCCTCGATCTCTACCTCGTCGACAAGGGCATCTACGAGGTCGCCTACGAGCTCGACCATCGCCCCGCATGGCTGGCGATCCCGGTCGAGGGTCTCTTGTCGCTCCTGGAGGCGTGATGTCGAGCTCGCTGCGTCGGCCGTCCCAATCGCGAATCGCGGCGAGCAACACGCCGCCCATCGGCGAGGTGGATCTGCACCTCTTCAACGAGGGCACCCACGGTCGCCTCGACGAGGTGCTCGGCGCGCGGCCCGGCGCGGCCGGCACCTGGTTCGGGGTGTGGGCACCGAACGCAAGGAGCGTCGCGGTCATCGGAGACTTCAACGACTGGGCGAACGGCGTCCCGCTCCGCGCGCGCGGCGGCGGGATCTGGGAGGGCTTCGTCCCCGGCGCCGCCCGCGGTCACGCGTACAAATATCGAATCGAGCCGCAGCACGGCGCGGCGTTCGACAAGGCCGATCCGATCGCGATGCGCTACGAGCCGCCGCCGCGCACCGCCTCCATCATCGGCGACCTCGACTACGCGTTCGGCGACGACGCGTGGATGCAGCTCCGCGGTGGCCGCAGCGGCCTCACCGCGCCGGTCTCGATCTACGAGGTGCACCTCGGCTCGTGGCGCCGCGTGCCGGAGGAGGGCGACCGCTCGCTCACCTACCGCGAGCTCGCCCCGCTGCTCGCCGATCACTGCGAGAAGCTCGGCTTCACCCACGTCGAGCTGCTCCCGGTGATGGAGCACCCGTTCGGCGGCTCGTGGGGCTATCAGGTCACCGGCTTCTTCGCGCCGAGCGCGCGCTGGGGCTCGCCCGAGGATTTCGCGTTCCTCGTCGATCACCTCCACCAACGCGGCATCGGCGTGATCCTCGACTGGGTGCCCGCGCACTTCCCCGTCGATCCCCACGCGCTCGCGCACTTCGACGGCACCGCGCTCTACGAGCACGCCGATCCGCGCCAGGGCTTTCACCCGCACTGGACGAGCGCGATCTTCAACTACGGCCGGCACGAGGTCCGCTCGTTCCTCCTCTCGAGCGCGCTCTCGTGGTTACGCCGCTATCACGTCGACGGGCTTCGGGTCGACGGCGTCGCCTCGATGCTCTACCTCGACTACGGCCGCAACGAGGGCGAGTGGATCCCGAACCCGCACGGCGGCAAGGAGAACCTCGAGGCGATCTCGTTCCTCCGCCAGCTGAACGAGGCGGTGTATCGCGAGGTAGAGGGCGTGCAGACGATCGCCGAGGAGTCGACCGCCTGGCCGATGGTGTCGCGACCGACGTACCTCGGCGGCCTCGGCTTCGGGTTCAAGTGGGACATGGGCTGGATGCACGACACGTTGCAGTACTTCGCCGAGGATCCGGTCCACCGGAAGTATCACCACAGCAGGCTCACGTTCCGCCGCACGTACGCCTATTCCGAGAACTACGTGCTCCCGCTCTCGCACGACGAGGTCGTGCACGGGAAGGGCTCGCTGCTCGCCAAGATGGCGGGCGACCCGTGGCAGAAGCTCGCGAACCTTCGCCTGCTCTATTCGTACATGTGGGCGACGCCGGGGAAGAAGCTGCTCTTCATGGGCTGCGAGCTCGCGCAACGTCGCGAGTGGAACCACGACGCGTCGCTCGACTGGCACCTCGCGAACGACGGCGTGATGCACCTCGTCGGCGAGCTCAACAAACTGCTCCGGCTGCCGGCGATGCACGAGCTCGACGCCGATCCGGCCGGCTTTGCTTGGATCGACGCCAACGACGCGGACCAGAGCGTGCTCTCGTTCGAGCGACGCGACCGCGCCGGCAACTCCGTGATCGTGGTGCTCAACTGCACGCCGATCGTCCGTCGCAACTACCGCATCGGCGTGCCGCGCACCGGCCGATGGGTCGAGGCGCTCAACAGCGACGCGCGCGCGTTCGGCGGGAGCGGGCAGGGCAACCTCGGCGGCGTCGAGGCTGCGCCGGTGCCGTCCCACGGGCGGCCCTTCTCGGTGATGCTCACGCTGCCGCCGCTCGGCGCGCTGTTTCTCACCCCATCTGAACCACGCGGAGCTTGATCCAGCGGCCCGACTTGGGGCCCTTCCACTCCACGTAGACGATCGCGCCCGCGGCGCAGCTCGACAACGGCCGCACCGCCGCGGGATCGACGAACGCGCGGTCGAGCCCGTGATCGACCTCGTGCGCGTGGTGGGCGCGGGTGGCCTCGATGCAGCGCGCGGTCCCGGGTAGCACGAACGCCGCGCCGGTCTTCAGGTCGTGAGCGCTGATCAACCGCATCGTCGTGGATGACTGCGGGTCTCGTGCCAAAATGCCTCAGCTGCTCCGCCGACGCTCGGTTCGCTCGGGCTTCTTGGGGGCGGGCTTCTTCGGACGGGCATCTCCGGCGGGCGCGGGCTTCTTCTCGGCGGTGGCCGGAAAGATACGAACCCGGTCGTCTCGTGCATCGGGGCGGGAAGCGCGTGCAGCAAAAGCCCCGGCGACGTCCGCGGCGACCTCGACCGTGGAGACGCGTGCGCCGACCTGGATGGCGCCGATGCTCTGCCGGTCCACCTCGCCGCGGCGACACATCAGCGCGAGCAGGCGACGCGGATCGGCGCCGTGCTCGCGTCCCCAGGTCACCTGGAACGGGACGAACGTCTGGGCGCGCTTCGCGGTCTCGTTGCCGTCCCGCGGACGAGCCGGGGCGCGCGGGCGCTCGTCGTCGGGCGCATTGAGCGCGCGCACCGGCCGCGGCTCGGCGACGCCGGCGAAGCGGGTGTGCGCGAGCAAGCGCGCGATCGTGCGGGGCACGTCGGCGGAGCTCGCGAGGCGCTTGGCGAGGCCCCACGTCGCGTCGTCGAAGCCGGCGAACCCCTGCGGGTTGGGGCCGGTGAGGTCCTCGAAGACGCGCTCGATGGACGCGCGCTTGATCTCGTCGGGGCTCGGCACCGGCGCGAACTTGGCGGTGACGCCGGCGCGGCGGAGGAGGAACCGCGTGCGGGCGAGGGCGGGGGGCGACACCAGCAGCACCGCGGTGCCCTTGCGGCCCGCGCGACCGGTGCGGCCGCTGCGGTGGGTATAGGTGTCGGCGTCCGTCGGCGGCTCGAGCTGGATGACGCGGCTGATGTCCTGCACGTCGATGCCGCGGGCGGCGACGTCGGTCGCGATCAGCGCGTGCAGCTCGCCGCGCTTGAAGGCCGCGAGGGCGCGCTCGCGCTCGCGCTGCTGCATCTCGCCGGAGAGCGGACGCACCGAGAAGCCCGCGACGTCGAGCTCGGAGGCGAACGTCGCCACGTCGGCGCGGGTGCGCGCGAACACCAGCGTCTGCGCGTCGGGCGCGGCGAGGAGCAGGTTGATCAGCGCCGAGAGGCGGTCGCGCGCGTCGACGAGGTGGACGACGTGCTCGATGTCCGCGTTGGCGACGCCGAGCTGGGTGCCCATCACGTGCACCGGATCGCTCTGCACCTTGTCGGCGAGCGCCTGCACGTCGCGGGGGAAGGTGGCGCTCACGAGGTGCGTGCGCCGGCCCTCGGGGACGTGGGAGAGGATCGTCTCGAGATCCTCGCGGAAGCCCATGTCGAGGAGGCGATCGGCCTCGTCGAGCACGACGGCCTTCACCTGGCTGGCGTTGATTCCGCCACGGCTGAGGTGATCGAGGAGACGGCCGGGGGTCGCGACGACGATCGCCGGCTTGGCGTCGAGGGCGCGTCGCTCGTCCCGGTAGCTGGCGCCGCCGGTGACCGAGGCGACCCTGGATCCTTGGTGCCCGAACAGCCACGCGAGCTCGTCCTCGACCTGCTTGGCCAGCTCGCGGGTGGGTTCGATGACGAGCGCGCGCGGGGCTCCCTCGCCCTTTTCGACCGCGTCGCGGATGACGAGGCCGAGCGCCACCGTCTTGCCGGAGCCGGTCTGCGAGCTGATTCGGAGGTCTCGGCCCTTGTGCGAGGGGTCGAGCACGGCCTCCTGGACCGCGGTCAGCGCCGTGTATTTCTTGTCGGCGAAGGCGCGCGCGAGCGCGGGACCGAGCAGCTCTTCGAGTGTCATGTCAGGGCCGCGTTACTCTGCATGGCGATGCCGCTCAAGCACATCGCTTTTCACGAGGTCGAAAAGGACGCATGGATCCAGAGTCAGCGGCGGTGGCTCGCGCTGTCCGTCGAGGCCGGCGGCCTGCTGTCCGCGTGGGGTGCGGTCGCCGGGAGCGAGGCGCGCGCGGTCTTCGAGTGGGAGAGCGAGGACGCGCTGCGCGGCTTCATGGAGCACACCCACAACCGGGCGCTCGCGGACGCCGGAACCGTCGGAAAGAGCGCCGTGCTCTACCTCTCGAAGCTCATCGACCTCGGCCCGCGGGGCGACGCCGCGTTCGTCGGCGAGTCGGTCGCCTGGGTGAAGGAGGGCGGCGACGACTCATGGGTCGCCTCGCAACGCGCCTGGTACGAGGCCATGACCGCGTGCGACGGCTTCGCCGGGGGCCACCTCGCGCGCGGGCGGCGCACCTACGTGAGCACCTCGTTCTGGCGGGACGCAGCGGCGCACGCCCGCTTCGACCACGACGTCGTGCCCACGCTCCGTGCCCGCACGACCGACGAGCAGGTCGCGCGCCTGGTGCGCTTCGAGGGCGCGCTGGTCCCCGAGCTCTGTCGATGATCTCGGAGCTACGGGAGGACGAGCTCGACGCGTTCCTCGACTTCAGCGCGCGCCACCACGCAGAGAATGGGGCGGACGACGTGTGGTTCTCGCCGAGCTCCGGGCCCCACGACCGCGAGCTGCAGTGGAGCCACTTCGACGCGGCGTGGGGCGTCCCGGTCGGCGAGGACGGCTGGATGAGGGTGTGGGTCGCGCGCGAGGCGGGGGAGATCGTCGGCCACGTCGATCTGCGCGCGCGGGGCGAGCCGAGCACCTCTCACCGCGCGCTGCTCGGGATCGGGATCCTCGCCGCGCACCGCGGCCGCGGACTCGGTAAGCAGCTGATGGCGGTCGCGATCGATTGGGCGCGCACCCAGCCCCTCGCGTGGATCGATCTCGCGACCTTCTCGGACAACACCGCCGCGCTCGCGCTCTACCGCAAGCTCGGCTTCGTGGAGACGGGGCGCATCCCCGACCTGTTTCGGCTCGGCGGGGCGTCGATCACCGACGTCCAGATGAGCCTCCACCTTGCGCTCTGACGCACCGCGCGCTAACTACAGCGGCACGAATTCCCGCGCGCAGCTCAGCTGTGAAGAGCGCGGCCCTTTTTCTTGTCCTCCGCGGCAGCCCTGAAATCGGTTCGTTCGTTGTTTCTGCGCCGCGAGAGAGTCTCCAGAAAAAGTGCAATCGTTCCGTCCCCGCGGACGCCGCCCCATGGGCCGTTCGCAGTCTTCCGCTGTTTCCCGTAACCCGCAGCAATCGCAGCCCGCGCCGTCGTCGGTCGCGCCGCCGCCGCCGCCCCCCCCGATGCCCTCGCCCGAGGCCATCGACGCGTCGCCGTTCCTCGCGCTCGGCGTCTCGCGCGCGGTCGTCACGGCCGTCGTGCAAGAGGGCTACACCGAGCCCACGCCGATCCAGCTCGCGGTCATCCCCGCGCTGCTCACCGGCAAGGACGTGCTCGCGTGCGCGCAGACCGGCACCGGCAAGACCGCCGCGTTCGTGCTCCCGCTGCTCGATCAGCTCATGACGTCGCGCGGCAATGGCCGCATTCGCGCGCTGGTGCTCACGCCCACCCGCGAGCTCGCCGCGCAGATCGCCGCGCACTGCGGCGCCTACGGTCGTCACCTCCCGCTGCGCAACGCCGTGATCTACGGCGGCGTCGGCCAGGGCAAGCAGGAAGACGCGCTCCGCCGCTCGCCCGACATCCTCGTGGCCACGCCGGGCCGCCTGCTCGACCTGATCTCGCAGGGCATCGTCCGCTTGGACGCGATCGAGCACTTCGTCCTCGACGAGGCCGACCGCATGCTCGACATGGGCTTCGTCCACGACGTCCGTCGGATCACCGCGCTGCTCCCCAAGCAGCGCCAGACGCTGCTCTTCTCGGCCACGATGCCGAGCGAGATCGAGCAGCTCACCCGCACCATCCTCATCGACCCGGTGCGCGTCGCGGTGAAGCCGCCGGCCACCACCGCCGAGCTCATCGACCAGTCGGTCGTGTTCGTCGAGCGCAACGACAAGCGCGCGGTGCTCGAGAAGGTCCTCGGCGAGCCCGACGTCTCGCGCGCGATCATCTTCACGCGCACCAAGCACGGCGCCAACCGCCTGCGCGAGCAGCTCGAGAAGGCCGGCATCGACGCGGGCGTCATCCACGGCAACAAGTCGCAGGGCGCCCGCGAGCGCGCGCTCGAGGCGTTCCGCGCCGGCTCCACCCGCGTGCTCGTCGCGACCGACATCGCCGCGCGCGGCATCGACGTCGACGGCGTCTCGCACGTCATCAACTACGACCTCCCCGAGGTCGCCGAGGCCTACGTTCACCGCATCGGCCGCACCGCGCGCGCCGGCGCGTCGGGCCGCGCGATCAGCTTCTGCGACGGCGACGACCGCGCGTACCTCCGCCAGATCGAGCGCCTGATCCGCAAGGAGATCCCGACGCTGTTCGGCGATCGCCCGGCGGAGCCGGCCCGCTCCGAGGCCCCGCGCCCCCCGATGGGCGGCGCTCATCGCGGCGGCGGTCGCCCCCGCTTCGCCGGCCGCCGCTACTAACGTTCTCAAAATAGGCGCGCGCGTAAGCGAGCGCCTAACCGTTAACATGGCGCGAATGCTCTCCATCGACGAGCACGACGCCCACACGCACGACGGCTGGAGCCTTCACCTCCAGCGCACCTTCTCCCGCGACCACGTCGACCGCGCGCGGCGGCCGGTCGTGATCATCCCCGGCTACGGGATGAACTCGTTCATCTTCGGCTTCCACCCGCGCGGCACCTCGCTCACGCGCCACCTCGCCGAGGCGGGCTTCGAGGTGTGGTGCGCGAACCTCCGCAAGCAGGGCGCGTCGCGCAGGCTCCGCCGCGACGCGGGCCGGCCCTCGCTGCGCGCGCTCGCCGAGCAGGACATGACCACCGCGATCGACGCGGTGCTGAAGCACTCGGCGTCCACGGCGGGTGAGGTGTCGGTGGTCGGCTGCAGCCTCGGCGGCGCGCTCGCGTACGCGCACCTCGCGCTCGTGCCCAAAGCGCGCATCGGAGCGGTGGTGACCATGGGCTCGCCGCTCCAGTGGCTCGACCTCTCGCCGCTGTTCTCGATCCCCACCCGCTTCCCCAAGCTCCTCGCCATGCTCCCGCTCGCGGGCACCCGCGCGTTCGCCGGGGCCGCGCTGCCGCTCCTCGCGCGCGCGCCGAAGCTCCTCGGGGTGTACATGAACGCCGCGCACGTCGATCTCTCGTGCGCGGCCGAGCTCGCGCAGACGGTCGAGGACACCGACCCGCGCATCAACCACGACATCGCGCGGTGGATGGTCGCGCGCGACATGATCCTCCGCGGGGTCAACGTCACCAAGGAGCTCGTGCACCACAAGCAGCCGCTCCTCGTGGTGATCGGCAACCGCGACGGCATCGTGCCCGAGCGGAGCGCGCTCTCGGCGATCGAGGCGTGGGGCGGCAGCGACAAAGAGGTGCTCCGCGTGGGCACCCCCGAGGACTGGTACGCCCACGCGGATCTGTTCATCGCGCACGAGGCGCCGACGGTCGTCTTCGAGCCGGTGGCGCAGTGGCTGCGTAAGCGCGGCTAGCAGGCTCTGATCAGCTGGCGCCGCGCGCGTTCGCGCCCCCCGAGCGCGTCCCCCACGCGGCGGAGGAGCGCGTGGGCTTGCTCGTGCGAGGGCGCCGCGCCCGCATCGAGCGCCGCGATCGTCGACGACAGCTCCGCCGCGAGCTCGGCGTGCGACGGCGGGCAGAGCTCGCTCGCCTCGGTCAGCAGCCACAGCAAGTGGTGCACCTCGCGTAGCTCGAGGAACGCCGCGTGCCGCTCGCGCTCGTTCGCGTACTTTGCGCGCGTCGCCCGCGGCCCCGCGCCGTAGCAGTCGTACGCCGCGCACCCGGCGAACCCGCGCTCGAGGCGCTGCTCGTGGATCGCGCAGCGATGCTCCACGAGGTGGAGGCACGGGACGCCGCCCGGCTTGTCGAACGCGAAGTCCTCCGACGCGTCGAAGTGAAGGACGACACAACAAAGACCGGCGCACGAGCCGCAGTCGGCCACGAGATCGAGTCGGCGCATGAGGCCTCGGCAGGGCGCACGGGTGCAGAGCCACGCGCGCGGTGGGTAGGGCTTCTGGAGCGACGCGCCAGAAACGCGAACGCCAGCGCGCACGGGGCGGGCTGGCGCGGAAATGAAAAAAGCCAGCCGAGGTGGCTGGCGACTCGGAGACGGTATCAAACGGCGGCGGGGCGAGGCAAGGGCGTTGCGGGCGACAACGGGTTCGGGTGCATCATCCGGATGGATCGACTACGGAGCGCATCCAGGGTGCGTCCTTGAAGAGATTCCTCGCGGCTTCGCTGCTCTTTCTCCCCGCGTGCTTCGGCCTTGCTCTGATGGAGAGCCGCGTGCGTGATCGAGCGTCCTACGACTTGCACTGCGCGAGCGACGACGTCTCGGTGCAGCGGCTCGGAAGCACGACGTTTCGAGCCACGGCCTGCGGGCGTTCGGCGATCTACGTCTGCGCCAACGCCGACGTGTGCGTCCTCAATGGGCGCGACGAGCCGCCCGCGCCGGCCGCGGCTCCGACGACGACGGTGGCGAATGCGAAGCCGACCGGGCCGGTGAAGGTGACGGATCGCGGCGTTGTCTTCGAGCTCGGTCCCGGCTTCGAGCGCGACGATGAAGCCAAGTTCGAGGTCTACCGCGACAGCGGCCGGCACCACGCGGTGCGACTGACGGTGGAGTCGTCGGCCGATACGCCGGAGGCCTACCTGACGACCAGCCACCCGAGCGCAAAGGTTTGGTCGACCGAAGTGAACGGTCAGCCCATGTCGTTCGCGCGGTGGTCGGGAACCTCCTTGAAGTTCACCAGCGCAGTCCTCGCGCGAGCGGGGAAGCTCTATCAGCTCACGTGCTCGAGCGATGACGTCAGCTCGGAGAAGACCGATGCCGTCTGCGCCTCGGTCCTCAAGTCGTTGCGCTTCGCGCCCGCGGGGCTCCCCGGCGAGGAATAGCGGCGGCGCCGCGGCTCCCTGTTCAGCACGAAGGTCGATGCATCGCTGCCCAACGTCGGCGGATAGACCTCGCTACAGGTGACGCGTCTGCGCCGGCGTGGAATTCCAGTCGTTGTTGCGACCATCGGCGTACTTCACCGGAATCCTCGCGCGCTCCGCCTCCGACACGTCGTCGAGGCACGCGACGTTCACCGCGTAGAAGGGCCCCCCGAACTGCGGCAGCGCGCCGCCGCTCGAGAACGGTCGGATGCCGCAGCGGCTGCAGAACGTGAGGTGGAGGAACGGCGCGTCCATCCCCTTCGGCGTGTGTCGGTAGTCGTGGAGGAGCTCGGCCCCCGCGAGGATGCGCATTTCGCTCTCCTTCACGAAGGCCATCCAGAACCGCGCCTTGCCACAGAAGCTGCAGTTGCAGCGCATCGTCCCCTCGTCGAGGTCGAGGTCGCACTCGAACCGGATCGCGCCGCAGTGACAGCTGCCCTGATGAGTCTTCTTCATCGCCGAGTCTCCTTGCGGCGTGCAGACGAGCCGGAGACGACCGACCCGCGACGCCCTCTCCTGGTAAGAGCGACGCGGCTTCGAGAATTCATCGGCCGGGCAGACCAAATCGTACGTGCACCGCCGGATCGAGGAATCCCGTCATCTCCTGGATGAGTCGGCCCTGCAGCGTCACGACGTTGAGCGCACCGACGTGGAACTCGGGCCCCTGGAACCCGGCGAACGCGAGCTGCCCACTCGCCCGGAGCCGTTCGAACCGCCAGCTCGTCGCGAAGACGCGCTCCGCGAGGAAGCGGCCGATCGCGTCGTGCCCCCGGAACCAGTTCGGGAGCGGCGGCATGGAGAACCGCGCGTCCTCGGCGAGGAGCGAGACGATCGCGGCCGCGTCACCCTGGTTCCAGGCGCGGACGTACGCAGCGACGAGCGAGCGCTGGCCCTCCTCACCGAGCGCACGCAGCGTCGCTTGCTGGCTCTTCGGCGGGACGCGTCGCGAGACGCTCTCCCGCGCGCGCTGCAGCGCGCTGTTCACCGCCGCGGCGCTCGAGTCGATCAGCTCGGCGATCTCGAGCGCACGGAAGCCGAGCACGTCGTGGAGGATGAGGGCGGCGCGCTGGCTCGCCGGCAGATACTGGAGCGCGGCGACGAACGCGAGCTCCACACTCTCGAGCAGCTCGTAGCTCGCATCCGCCGGCTCGGGGTACGGCTCGAGCCAGATCGGCTCCTCGACCATCGGGTCGAGCTCGATGCCCGTCGTCGACGGCCCGTGTTCCGCGGGCGCAATCCGCCGCGGCCGCGCCTCGATCACGCGCAGGCACGCGTGCGTCGCGATGCGGTAGAGCCACGCGCGCACCGAGCTCCGCCCCTCGAACCCATCCAAGCCACGGAATGCCCCGAGCAGCGCGTCCTGCAGCGCGTCCTCCGCGTCGTGCAGAGAGCCGAGCATGCGATAGCAGTACGCGTGGAGCTCCGCGCGGTGGGGAGCGACGAGCGCGTCGAAGTCGTTCCGGGACATCGGGGCGGGCAGTCTAGCCCGCCGCCGATCCGCGCTCGCGGGCACGACTCAAGAGTCGGGGAGGTGGGATTTGAACCCACGACAACGAGCACCCAAAGCTCGTGCACTACCGGACTGTGCGACTCCCCGTGTGGGTCGTTCTAGATGGGGTGGGGCGGATGGGCAAGCGGCGTTGGGCGGCGTTGGGCGCTCGCTGACGCGCGCGCCTGCCTGGCGCGGGCGGATGGGCACGCGGCGCTAGGCGCTCGCTGACGCGCGCGCCTGTCTGGCGCGGGCGGATGGGTACGCGGCGTGTAGGCGCTCGCTGACGCGCGCGCCTATCTTGCGCGGTTACTTCTCGATGGTCTTGCAGCCGAGGACGATCTCGACGCTCGCCTTCGCGTCGGCCTTCACCTGCGTGCAGGCGGCGCCGTAGAGCTGGACCTTGCCCTTGCCCTCGAGGAACTCCCAGCCGTCGGTCTTCGACGCGTCGTGCGCCACGGCCACGCTGCTCCCGTCGGCCTTCTTGATCGACACGTTGACCTTGTCGAAGTCGGGCGAGCCGCTCGCGAGCTTGGGGACGTCGAACGTGCAGGAGAACGCCTTCATCTCGATGTCACGGAAGGCCTTGGCGATGTCGGTCTCGAACGTCTTGGCGTCGACCGCGTAGAAGCAGCTGTTGGTGGCCTCGCAGCCGTCGGCGCGCTTGGTGCCGCCCGCGACCGCGACCTTCGAGAGGTTCGCCGCGTTGGCGGCGAGCTTGCCGTCGATGACGCCGACGACGTAGGTGGAGACGGGCTTGCCGAGCGTGGTGCCGCCCTTGGCGACGGTGATCACCGCGTCGATCGCGTTGTCGGCCGCGTCGCACGACGTGGGCTCGCCGTCGGTGATGAGCACCACCGAGCGGTTGCCGTCGAGGTCGAGCATCGCCTGCTTCTGGATCGCGCCGGCGAGGGCGGCCTTCATCGGGGTGCCCCAGTAGAACTCGGCGTCGCTCGCCTTGATCGAGGCGCGGATGGCGGCCTTCTGCGCGTCGCCGAGCGTCGCCGTCGGGACGAGCGCCGGGTTGTACGTGGCGGCGGTGCAGCGCTTGGCCAACGCCGGGAGCTCACCCGCGGCGCAGTCGCAGTCGGTGTAGTTGGTGGCCGGGTCGATCCAGCAGCAGGTGATGGGCTTGTCGCCGCGGGGGAACATGTCGAGGCCGGCGCGCGTGCTCGGCGACACGACGTCGAGGAGCGACGAGAGCGCCTTCTGCGCGGCGAGCCAGCGCGTGGTGCCGCTCGCGACCTTCGCGTGCATGCTGCCCGAGCGATCGAGGAGGAACATCACGTCGTGCGGCGTGGGCGTCGCGGTGTAGACGCCGCTGGCCGCGTCGCAGACCGGCGGGGGCGGGGGCGGCGCGGTGTCGCGCGGCGGCGCGGTGTC